>CAMYON010000104.1 GCA_947260025.1 uncultured Gammaproteobacteria bacterium | reverse complement strand
GTGCTGCAAAGCGTGCGCGAGCTCGATGATTTTGCGCACCTGCCGGTTATCATTCTTACCGCATCGGAAAGCCCGGACAACAAGCTCAAGGCGCTCGAGTTGGGGGCCACGGATTTTCTGTCCAAACCGGTTGATCCGAGTGAGCTGGCATTGCGCGTTAGAAACACGCTTACCGCCAAGGCTTACCAGGACCACCTGGCCTATTACGACAACCTGACCGGGCTGCCAAACCGAAAACTATTCATCGACCAACTGGACAAGGAGATCTCGCAGGCGCAAAGAGACGGCAAGTCGCTGGTATTGCTGAATATCGGCCTGGATCATTTTCACAATATCAACGAGACGCTGGGCGTTCAACGCGGAGACCAAATTCTACAAACGGTCGCAAATCGACTGACGCGAATATTGCGCAAGGGCGATGTCGTCGGGCGTGGCGACGGTGTCGTGCAGGTCGAAAATACGGCGCGAACAGGCGGTGACGAGTTTGCTGTTGTGCTGAATGGACCCAATAGCGTGGAAAATGCCTCCGTCATCGGCAGTCGTATCCTGGAAGCGGTAAAACGCCCGCTGGGCGCGGATGACAATAACGTGCACCTTACGGCCAGTATCGGTATTGCAGTTGCTCCCGATGACGGCACAGATGCCGACACGCTTTTAATGCACGCGGCGGCGCTGGAAAAAAATCAGTTCGAGCTTTACTACCAACCGCAAATCGATGCCATCAGCGGTCGGGTAACGGGCATGGAGAGCCTGATACGCTGGATTCATCCGCAAGACGGGATGATTTCTCCCCTGGACTTCATACCGGTTGCCGAAGAAATGGGCATGATCGTTCCGATCGGCGGGTGGGTGCTGCAGGAAGCCTGCAACACGGCCAGTGAATGGATCGAGGCGGGTCACAGCGAACTCAATGTTTCGGTCAATGTTTCGGCTAACCAGTTTAAGGATCCGGCATTCAAGTCCTCGGTAATTTCCGCCCTGCTTGCCAGCGGTCTCGAACCGCAGAACCTGGTGCTGGAGATAACCGAGAGCATGCTCATCGGCAATATCGATGAGCTGGCGATCCTGTTTCAGGAAATCAAGGAGCTCGGCGTCTCGTTTTCTCTCGACGATTTCGGTACCGGTTACTCGTCACTGAGCTACCTGAAAAAATTTCCGATCGATGAACTGAAGATCGATCGTTCGTTCCTGCTCGACGTACCGGCAAACAAGGACGACAATTCGATCGTAAAGGCCATCATCGCAATGGCGCACAGCCTCGGCCAAATGGTGGTTGGAGAAGGGGTCGAAGAATTTGCGCAGCTCGATTTTCTGAAGCAGCATCACTGCGATATTATCCAGGGCTACTATTTCAGCAAGCCCCTGAACAAGGCTGATTTTGCCGAGTTTCTAGCTTCGCAAAACCAGCGAATTCAACAATACCAATCGGGTTGATTCACCCTGCGCCAGCCCGACGCAACCGGGCCTCTAAAAGGTGCCGGTTCGGCTAAGGAATTATTGTCGTGACTACCCGCGCATGCGCTCGGCTTTCGGGTCGTACATCGCGCTCAGGGAAGCCTTTGCCGGTACGTGGTAGCCGCCGACGTCGATCGAGAATTTGCCCGAATCGAGGTAGCCCTTCGTGACCTCTTCCTCGACCTCGACATAACCCAGCCCGACCGCGGCGCCGAGCGTGTGCCCGTAGTCGCCCGAAGTCAGGTGACCGACGATGACGCCGTCGCGCAGGATCGGCTCGTGATGGTATAGCACCACCTCCGGATCCTCGAGCAGAAACTGCACCAGGCGCTTGTACATATGGCCACCGGTCTCCTTCTGTTTCAGCACCTCGTCGCGGCCGATAAACGGGATCTTCTTGTCGAAGGCACAGACGAAACCCATGCCGCATTCGAGCGGCGTATCCTGGTCCGCGACGTCGTGGCCGTAGTGCACGAATTTCTTTTCGATGCGGCAGGAGTTGAGCGCATGCATGCCGGCCAGGCTCAAGCCATGGCTTTGACCCTTTTCCCACAGAAAATCGAAGCCGTGACGCGCCTGGTCGACCGGCACGTAAAGTTCCCAGCCGAGCTCGCCGACATAGGACACCCGGCCCGCGTAGGCGCGCGCCATGCCGAACTCGACCGACTGGAACGAGCCGAACGGGAACGACTCGGTGCTCATGTCGTGGCCCAGCGTTTCGGTTAGTAGATCGCGGCTGCCGGGCCCCATCACGCCGAGCATCGCCCAGGCGTTGGTGATATCGCTAACGCAGCAGAATTCGTCTTCGCCGATATGGCTGTTGAGCCAGTGCAGATCCTTGACGGTTTGCGCCGCTCCGCTGATGACCCAGAAACGGTCCTCGTCCAGCCGGGTTACGGTCAGGTCGGCCTCGATGCCGCCGCGCTCGTTGAGCCAGTGGGTATACACCATGCGGCCCGGGTTGACATCGATGTCGGCGCTGGAAACGCGCTGCAACACCTTGACCGCGTCGCGCCCCTGCACCAGGTACTTGGAAAACGAGCTCTGGTCGAACAGCACGACTTGCTCGCGCGCGGCGCGATGTTCGGCGGCGCTGTGCTCGAACCAGTTCTGCTTGCCGAAACTGTATTCGTACTTCGGCTCGACGCCCGCGGGCGCGAACCAGTTGGGACGCTCCCAGCCGGCGGCCTCGCCGAAGCAGGCGTTGCGCTCGACCAGTCTTTCATGCAGCGGCGAATGCCGCAGGTTGCGGGCGGTTTCCATCTGCTTGTAGGGGTAGTGATGGTCGTAGAGCAGGCCCAGCGTCTCGGTGACGCGATCCTCGATGTAGCGCTGCGTCGACTGGAACGGGAACATGCGACGTATATCGTTACCCCACAGGTCCATCGGCGCGTGCCCCAGGTGCATCCAGTCGGCCAGCGCACGGCCGAGCCCGCCCGAGGTCTGGATACCGACCGAGTTGAGCCCGCAGGCGACGTAAAAATTCTTCAGTTCGGGCGCCTCGCCCATGTGAAACTGGTCGTCCGGGGTGAAGCTTTCCGGGCCGCAGAAAAAGCTGCGCCAGCCGCACTCCTGCAGCATCGGCACGCGGTACATGGCTTTTTCCAGCACCGGCATGAACTGTTCGTCGAGATGCCCTTCGAGCTCTTCGAAAGCGAAATCGAGCGGCACACCGTTCTGCCCCCAGGGCACCGCGTTGGGCTCGAACGCCCCGATCAGCAGACTGCCGGCATCCTCGCGGTAATAGGCGCAGTTGTCGTGATCGCGCATTACCGGCAGGTTACCCGGCAGATCGTCGAGCTTATCGGTATGCGCATAGTAGTGTTCGCAGGCATGCAGTGGCACGTTGACGCCCGCCATGCGGCCGATCTCGCGGCCCCACAAACCACCGCAGTTGACCACGTAGTCGGCCCTGATTTCGCCCTGGTCGGTAATGACCCCAGTAACGCGGCCATTGGCCTGGCTAATACCGGTAACACGCACCCCTTCGAGACACAGCGCACCGCGCCCGCGCGCACCCTTGACGAACGACTGGGTCACGTCGACCGGGCTCGCGGTGCCGTCCTGCGCCACCCAGCTGCCGCCGAGCAGGTCGCCGGTTTCGAGGTAGGGGTAAAGCGCCTTGATCTCCTCCGGCGTTACGATATCCACCTGGGTGACACCGAAGGCGTTGTTCATCGCCGCGACCCGTTTCAACTCCTCGAAGCGCGCATCGCTATGTGCGATCGACAGCGAACCGACCTGTTTGAAGCCGGTCGATTGACCCGTTTCGGCCTCGAGCTCGGTCAGCACCGACATCGAGTACTCGCACAACCGCGCCTGCGATTCGTTAGCGCGCATGGTGCCGACCAGCCCGGCCGCGTGCCAGGTGGTGCCGCAACTGAACTGGTTGCGCTCGAGCAGCACGACGTCGCTCCAGCCGAGTTTGGCAAGGTGATAGGCGACGCTGGAACCGATGACGCCGCCGCCGATGACGATGGCGCTGGCTCGTTCAGGGACTTCGACTGACATGGCTATAAATCCTCGACTAATGACCCGGATCACTCCGGCTTAATAGCGCCGATAATATAGCCTGAAGCGGGTTTGAGAAAGATCGAATTGGGCTCAAATCGCTTTTTTTGCGGTCATAATCAGGATTGGATTTACGATTCGATTCGATCGATGCCAAATCGGGCCAGCAGATCCGCAACCGCGTCGAGCGCCCCCTGGATCTGCTCGCTGCCGAGACGGCCGATGCAACCCATACGGAAGCTGTCGGCGACGGTTAACTTGCCCGGGTAAATCACGTATCCCTGGTCCTTGAGACCATCGTAAAACGCCGCAAAGTCGAACCCGGGATTGGTCGGCATGTGGAAGGTAATGATAATCGGCGCCTGCAATTCATCAGGCAGCAGGGTTTTGAAACCCATGTCACGCATGCCGGCCACCAGCAGCTCGCAATTCTGGCGATAGCGTCCGCCTCGACCGGCGATACCACCCTCTTCCAGGTACTCGGTCAGCGCCTGGTCGAATGCCAGTAACACGTGCGTCGGCGGGGTGAAGCGCCACTGTCGATTCTTCTGCATCGCGCGCCATTGATCGTAAAGATCCAGCACCAGCGACGGCGAGTTGGCCTCGGTTTTTTCCAGCGCGCTTTCTCGGGCGACGCAAAAGCCCATGCCGGGCGCCCCTTCGAGACACTTGTTGCTGGACGCCACCACCGCGTCGAATTCGATTTCATCGGCATCAAGCGGCAGCGCGCCGAAGGCGCTCATCGAATCGATCAGCAGGCGGCGACGGTGACGCGCGACGACCTCCGATACTTCGCGCAGCGGATTCAGAATGCCGGACGTGGTTTCGCAATGCACGACAACCACGTGGGTGATGCTGATATCGTTGTCGAGCGCGGCGTCGAGCTGCACGCTGTTGACCGGCACGTCCTCGGGCGTCTCCTGCACGATGTAGTCGCGTCCGTAATAATCGCAGATTTTTTTAATGCGCTGTCCATAGGCGCCGTTGATCAGGATCAACAGCTTGCCGTCGGCCGGCACGAAATTACCGATCATGGCTTCTACCACGAAGGTACCGCTGCCCTGCAGCGGCACCGCGACATAGCTGCCCTCGCCGTTGACGATTCCGACCAGGCGCTCGAGGATGCGCGCGTTAAGATCGATAAAGGTTGCGTCGCGCGAACCGTAGTCGTGCAGCATCGCCTGCTTGACGCTGAGCGACGTGGTCAGCGGACCCGGGGTCAACAGGTAGGGGTCGCCGCTCGGTGAGCTGGCGGCCGGTTTGGTGTCGTCGGTCATTGAATTAGCCCTTGTCATGGATTGCCTGGTTGCATTTATACCTTCGATCGATACTATTCATCAAATCGATATAACTGATGCTTCGAATAGATTTTGCCGATATCACATGCCCACTTACGCTCGTTTCACGCGGTTGCCACGCACGGCAGTTTTACCCGCGCCGCGGAAATGCTGAATATCACGCAACCGACACTATCCGGCCAGGTAAAAGAACTCGAGGAACGCTACGGTACCAAGCTGTTCCTGCGTCACGGCCGCCGCATCGAGCTGACCGATATCGGCAAATCGGCATTCGGTATTACGCGACTCATGTTTCGCCATGAAGAAGAAATCGAGCACTTGTTGCAATCGGCGCGCGCGCTGACCTCCGGGCAGTTGCGCGTCGGTGCGGATTCGCCCTACATCGCGACGCCGCTGCTGGCGCAGTTTCAGCGGATTTATCCGGGCATCCAGATTTCGATCCAGTACGGCAATTCCGAGCAGCTGATGGCATGGATCGTATCCCGGCGCTGTGACGTGGCATTCATGCCCAACATTCCCCAGGAAGACGAGCGCCTGTTTTCGATACCGCTGCCGCCCGACCGGCTGGTGGTATTCGTCAGCCAGGATCACGACTGGGCCGAGCGGCGCTCGGTCACGATCGAAGAGCTGGTGACGCAGCGCATCGTATTGCGCGAGAAAGGTTCACGCACGCGCTCGATTTTCGAGGACGCGGTAGCTCAGGCGGGGCACGTGCTGCACGACGTGATGGAGATCGGCGGCCGCGAAGGCGTGCGCGAAGCGGTCGCGGCCGGCTTCGGCATCGGGGTCGTTGCCGAAAACGAACTGGTCGCCGACTTGAGGTTGCGCGCTCTGCCGGTCAGCAACGCCGAACTGGTGCACGCCGAGTACGCCGTTTGCCTGAGGGAAATGCGTTCGCTGCGGGTGACCGAGGCGTTTCTCGAAATGATTCAAAACAGTGTCCCGGCAGCCGCCGAATAAGCAAGCTGGGAGCTAACAGAAGATCCAGAAGCAAATCGAAGGCTGCCTGTATCGTTTGGATTCCATTGGGCAACCGGTGAACCGCCTCGCGCCTGTCCGGGCGGGTTTCGATTTCCTGCAGGTGTTCTGATTTCATAGGACGTGTTTAACCGCTGTGCTGTTCAGCGCCCGGCCTTTATGGCGCGAGGCGGTTCACCGGTTGCCCTCGTCTGAAGCCCTGGACTGCAGAATCCCGAAGGGGTCGGTGACAAATAAATAATTCCGGGTCAGAGTAAAAATTGCCAATAGTTTTTACTCTGACCCGGAATTATTGGGGATGAGATAAATTAATTGACGGCCAGTTGGGGGGTGATTTGTATAGGCTGGGTCGATAGATGGCATATGTAATATCGATTTAACCTTGGGTTGGTAAGCTGTATATTGTCTCTCTGATTTAAACACACCGGATTGGAAATGAGCTCGCAAAAATCTAGCGTTAGCGTCAATGGGCGCGACTATAACTGGCCCAGCAGGCCCGTCGTCGTGGTTTGTATCGATGGTTCGGAGCCGGACTATATCGAACAGGCGATCGCGGCCGGCGTCATGCCGTGGATGCAAAAGGTGGTCGAGCAACAGGGCAGCGACCTGCGGGTCAACTGCGTGGTGCCGAGTTTTACCAATCCGAACAACATCTCGATCGTCACCGGCGTGCCGCCGGTGGTGCACGGCATCTGCGGCAATTTCTACTACGACAAGGCCAACGACCGCGAAGTCATGATGAACGAACCAACGTTGTTGCGGACGCCGACTATCTTCAAGGCGTTCCAGGACGCCGGCGCGAAGATCGCGATCATCACCGCGAAAGACAAGCTGCGGCGCCTTCTGGGCAACGAACTCGACTTCGGTGCCGATGGCGCGATCTGCTTTTCGTCCGAAAAATCGGACCAGGTTAGCCTCGCGGAAAACGGCATCGATAACGTGCTCGACATGGTCGGGATGGAAGTGCCGTCGGTTTACAGCGCCGAGTTGTCCGAGTTTATCTTCGCGGCCGGCGTCAAACTGATGGAATCGGTGCGACCCGACCTGATGTACCTCTCCACCACCGACTATATCCAGCACAAGTTCGCTCCCGGCAGCGACGGCGCGAATTCTTTTTACGCGATGATGGACAGTTACTGGGCGCAGCTCGACGCGCTCGGCGCGGTGATCGCGTTGACCGCCGATCACGGCATGAACGCCAAGCACGACGCGGCCGGCGAGCCCAACATTATTTACCTGCAGGACGAGATGGATCAGCTGCTGTCGCCGGGCGCGGCGCGCGTGATCCTGCCGATTACCGACCCTTACGTCGTGCACCACGGCGCGCTGGGGTCCTACGCCACCGTCTACCTGCCCGACGATGCCGATGTCGACCGGCTGAAGATGCAGCTAGCGGATATCGACGGTATCGATGCGGTTTATTCCAATCGCGAGGGTTGCGAACGCTTCGAGCTCGCCCCGGATCGTATGGGCGACCTGATCCTGGTATCGAGCAAACATGTCGTCATCGGCACTACCGCCGAGCGCCACGACCTGTCGGGGCTCGACGTGCCGTTACGTTCGCACGGCGGCGTTACCGAACAGGTGGTGCCATTGATCATCAGCCAGCCGATCAGCGGCCTCGACCTCGGCCACCAGCTGCATAACTACGACGCCTTCAACGTCGCGCTCAACTACGCCCGCTTCTGAGCCGGCTCACTAACTGGAAAACCTGTTATGACTGTCAGACACGAAAAAATGCGCATCGCCGGTGAACTGGTCGATGGCGATACCGGTAACAATATCGAAGTGTTCAATCCTTATAACGGCGAAGTGGTCGGCACCGTGCCGCGAGCGAGTCGCGCGCAAAGACCCTGACGCGCTACGAGCGGCAGAAAATCCTGATGCGGATCGCCGAGATTATCGTCGAGCGCAAGGATGAGATTTCCGACCTGATCACCGCCGAGTGCGGCCTCAGCAAGAAGGACAGCCTGTACGAAGTCGGACGCGCGTTCGATGTATATAGCCTCGCCGGTCAGCTGTGCATCAATGACGACAGCGAGGTGTTTTCCTGCGACCTGACCCCGCACGGCAAGCAGCGCAAGATCTTCACCCAGCGCGATCCGCTGCTGGGCGCGATTTCGGCAATCACGCCGTTCAATCACCCACTCAACATGATTTCGCACAAGATCGCGCCAGCGATCGCGACCAATAACTGCATGGTCGCCAAGCCTACCGAGCAGACGCCGCTGACCGCACTGATCCTGGCCGACATAGTCTACGAGGCCGGACTGCCGCCCGAGATGCTGTCGGTTGTAACCGGGCTGCCGGAAGACATGGGCGATGAAATGCTGACCAACAAACACATCGACCTGATTTCGTTCACCGGCAGCGTGCCGGTCGGCAAGTATATCGCCGAGACCGCGGGTTATCGGCGCACCGTGCTCGAACTCGGCGGCAATTCACCGCTGATCGTCATGGACGACGCCGACCTCGACAAGGCGGCCGAACTCGCTGTCGCCGGCGGCACCAAGAATTCGGGACAGCGTTGCACCGCGGTCAAGCGCGTGCTCTGTATCGACTCGGTGGGTGACGAATTCGCCGCGCGGGTCGCGGAAAAAGCGGCAAAACTGAAGTACGGCGATCCGATGGATCCCGACACCGATGTCGGTACCGTCATCAACGAGGCCTCGGCAATCCTGTTCCAGGACCGCGTCAACGACGCGCTCGAGCAGGGCGCTACCCTGCTTTACGGCAACGACCGCCAGGGCGCGGTGTACTCGCCGACCGTGCTCGACCACGTGCCCTACGATTGCGAGCTGGTACGCGAGGAAACCTTCGGCCCGCCGATTCCGGTCATCCGCGTGCGCGATATCGATCACGCGATCGAGGTCGCCAACTCGACCGCGTTCGGATTATCTTCCGGCGTCTGCACCAACCGCATGGATGACATCGTGCGCTTCATCAACGAGCTGGAAACCGGCACGGTTAATATTTGGGAAGTGCCGGGCTATCGTATCGAAATGTCGCCCTTCGGCGGCATCAAGGATTCGGGCCTCGGCTACAAGGAAGGCGT
>CAMYON010000103.1 GCA_947260025.1 uncultured Gammaproteobacteria bacterium | reverse complement strand
TAACCCAGTTCCAGGGAGACGCAATCCTGGCTACCTTCAATGTTCCGGTGGCAGACGACGAGCATGCGCGCAATGCCGTGCTGGCGGCGCAGGCCATGCTGACGTCGGTCGCCGGCAACGAGTTTGCCGGTGAGCAGCTTAATATCCGGATCGGCATCAACAGCGGCAAGGTCGTCGCCGGCGCAATTGGCGCCAAAGGCCGACTGAATTACACCGTGCACGGCGATGCGGTCAATCTTGCGGCGCGCCTGGAGGCCATGAACAAGGAATACGGGACCCGTCTGCTGATGTCGGAATCGGCAATTGCACATCTGCCGGAAGACGAGCTTAGCTTAATCGGCGAAACCACGGCGCGCGGCCAAACCAGGTCGATAAAATTGTACACGCTAGCGTCGCTTACCGACGCTTAACAGACTGCACAAGGGCATGACTATGAAAACTCCCAAGATGAAGTCCATGTTTGGCGGCGAACCCAGCGGCGGTTTTTTCGACCTGCCCGTCGCCGAGCCGGGCGACACCCGCGATGCAGATCTGGTCGTCATCGGCGCGCCCGCGGCGACACCTTATGGCAGTGTCGGCAGTTACTGCGCCGATGCCCCGGACGCGATCCGCGGCGCCTTCGGCTGGCCCGGCGTGCTCGGACACCACGACTTCGATATCGACGGCTACCTGTTGCCGGAAGGTATTAGCGCGCTCGACTGGGGCAACCTCGACTACAGCGAAACCGACTTCGACGACAATCGAGACTCGATCCGCCGGCGGGTCGTCCAGGTGCTCGAAAGCGATGCCATACCGCTGGTCATCGGCGGTGACGATTCGGTCCCGATACCGGTGCTGCAGGCATACAGGGAGCATGGCCCGCTGACGATTCTGCAGCTGGATGCGCACATCGACTGGCGCGACGAAGTCGCCGGCGAAACCATGGGATTGTCGAGTAACATGCGCCGCGCCTCCGAAATGGGATGGATCGAAAACATCATCCAGGTGGGCGCGCGCGGCATCGGCAGCGCTCGACCGCAGGACCGGCAGGACGCGCTCGACTGGGGCGTGCAGTTCTTCCCGATGCGCGAGGTGATACGCAACGGTATCGCACCGGTAATCGCGACAATCCCTGAAAACGGCAATCTATATATCGCGCTCGATATCGATGTCATGGACCCGGCCGTGGTGCCGTCCGTAATCGGACCGGCGCCGGGCGGTTTTTCCTACTGGCAATTGCTGGAGATACTGGAAGCAGCGGCGGGCCGCGCGCGCATTGCGGGATTCAGCCTGGTCGAACTAATGCCGAGCGCCGACGTCGGCGGGCGCGGGGCGCTGGTCGCGGCGCGCATAGTCGCCATGGTCATGGGCCTGGCCGCGCGCCAGAAGCATCACTCGGTATAGTCGCGCGCCTGCAGCATTACCATACCGATAACACCGACGATAAAACCGCCGTAGGCGCCGATCGCGTGCGCCATGCCGGCACGATAATCAACGGCGATCCAGGTCAGTAACGGCATCAGCGCGGAACCGATACCGACCAACAGGCAGGTACGTGCGATCAGGCGCCTGAGCCCGACCTTGTCGGTAACCCGGTGCGCGGTGCGCTTGCTATAGCCCGCAATCAATTCCATCCTGCCCTTGATTCCGATCTGCCAGGCGAACACGAACATCAGTATCGCGATGCCCTCCATGATCAGTATTTCGATCAACTTGCCAGTCATGGAATGTCTCCTCGTCGGTGTCAGGGACCCGCCAGCTCCAGCAAGCGCGCCCACTGTTCAGGTGAGATACGGCCAACCAGAGTGAAATTGCCGTCGTCACCGGGTTTGAAAACCAGGCCTTCGCCCTCGCCCGGGTAGGCCGGCGTGGCTTCTCGCGCAACGTTGCCGTGCGCAACGATAACCCGGTTGCTACCGAATTGCGGTGTCGATGCCAACAGTTGCCGCGCGCTGGCGACGATCGCGGCGCGACCGCCGAAGTACTGCGCCGCACGCAGGTTCATCACATCGACAGATGCCGCGACCGGCCCGACAGCCATCAGACGCGCGGTTTCCTGGGTGCGGCAATAGGGACTCGCCAGCACTTCGAAAACCGGAATCTCCAGCCGCCGCATCGCGTCGCCGATAGCGATAGCGTCGGCGCGACCGGCATCCGATAATTGACGCATGCGCGCGGGATCGCAGTCGAGCCAGTCGTCGCGCTCGCGTACATCGTCGCTCTGCGACCAGTTGGTCGCGACGTGCCGGAAGTAAATGTTATACCCACCCGCGCGCAGTGCTTCGACCAGCGCCTTGCCGTCGAGGCTGCTCGGCTGGGCTGCATGGCCACCAACGGTCGTCAGCAGGCAAACCAGCAGCAGCGCGCTAACCGCGAGCAGCCGTATGAACGAAGCCCGTTCCCACCCGTTCGACAACGCCATTTAAGCCAGCTCCTGCCGATGCGCCTCGACGAAATCGGCCATGCTGTTGAATTCCCATTCGATCGTGTAATCGCCCTGGGGCGGCGCGGTCGCGCCGAGGCCCTCCTGGTTGTACCGGCGATTGATCCAGACCTTGGTCATACCCATGCTGGTGGCCGGCACCATGTCGTGCGTCAGCGACTGCGCGACGTGCAGAATTTCATGCGGCAACACGCCGAGCTCGCGGCGCGCGCGCTCGAACATGTACTCGAAGTTACGCAGGTTCGGCTTGTAGCAGCCGATATCCTGTGCCGTGTAAATCGCGTCCCACTCGATTTCGAGCCGCGCGTTGCTGCCCATGTAACTGATGCGATCGCAGTTGGTCACTGTCGCCATCAGGTAGTGCCGACGCAGGTAATTTAAAGTCTCCGCGGAATCGTCGAACGCCGGCCAGTGCTTGACCGAGCGCCCGAAGTCGAAGGCTTCCTGGTCGCTGATCTTGATCTGCCATTTGTTCGCGATCGAGCGCGCCACCTCGGCCAGCAGCGAGCTGTAAACCAGCGACGGTGTCGCCGCCTGCTGCTGCATTTCGAACTCGGCAAACAGTTCCAGCACCTCGTCACGGCCCAGTTTGATCGGCACCTTGTCGAGCAGGGGTTCGAGCGCGTTGTAAATCCCGCTTTCCCAGTCGATCAGCGTGCCGTAGGTATCGAAGGTCAGTAGCTTGAAGTCGGATAGTTTCATGTTGTCCACCAGGCTTGTTCGGTTAGTGCTCGAGTTTTTTATCTATTCAACGGGAAGGGGATTGTATGCGCACAGGGGGTATTCCGTCTCCGGAAAATTAAATCGATCACTCGATCTTAACCCGAATTCGCCACCTCGATCGACCGGAATGACACCCAAAAAAGGCGCAATATATCGCCGGCCAGGTATCGGCGATTACCGGCTGGCTGCTCTTTAAATCAGCGGCGCTAGTTGCGGTAGCTGTTCGGCAAGTCGTAGTGGTCGCCGCGGAATTCCCCGAATACTTCTTCCACCTCGGGATTATGCAGCGGTTCGCCGGAATCGTCGACCAGCAGGGCCTGTTCCGCTACGTAGGCGTGGTAAGCCGCGGAACCGCTCTCTGCCAACAAATGATAAAACGGCTTATCCCTGGGCGGACGTTCGTCCTCGGGAATCGACTGCCACCATTCCTCGCTGTTGCTGTACTCCGGATCAACATCGACGACCACGCCCCGAAACGGGAAGTCTCGATGACGCACGACCTGGCCGATAGCAAATTGTGTACTAGTGATATTCATGAGATCCATTTATGTGCTTTCCGGGATTTTTCAAGCTTAATTCCGCCCGCTCCATACCCTGGTTATCGGTCCTGTTACCGAAAAATAAACTTTTAAACACCACGGGGCTTTGTGTTAAAAAATGCGGTTGGAAGACAACCGAGCAAAAACAGTATGAGTAAAACCCTGCCCGCGATACAGACATTCCTCGAGCAATGCGGCTCGGACTTCGAAGTCTGGCCCTGCGACCCGGAACTGGCGGATACCGCGGTGTTCTGCGAGCACTACGGGATCGCGCTGGAAAACTCGGCCAACGCGATCCTGGTGCGTTCCAAAACCGGCGAGCAGAAATTCGTGGTTTGCGTATTGCTGGCCACGGATCGTCTGAACACCAACCACACGGTGCGAAAAAAGATGGGGGCGCGCAAGGTTTCCTTCGCCTCCGCCGACGAAACCCGCAGCATCACCGGCATGGAAATTGGCGGCGTCACCCCGATCGCGCTACCCGCAGGTTTAGCGATCTGGATCGACGACGCGGTCATGCAATGCGATTACGTCGTGCTCGGTGGCGGCAATCGCGACTGCAAGATCAAGCTGGACCCGAAGGCCCTGGTACAGCAGCCCAACGTCGAAGTGGTCTCGGGGCTGGCGAAACGAGGCTGACTTACCGGTCTGATTTGCGGTAAACGAACGAGATCTATCCCGCTCTCGACATTCTCTATATTGGCCTGGCGGACGAGCCTTCGGTTATACTGCCCGCGATCGTTCCCGCTTAGTCCGTTCATGCCGTCATCATTCCAAAACCTGGTTAACAGCACGCTAAAGGTAGAGCCGCGAGAAATTCCGGCGGCGGCGCTGTCATTCCTGTTTGCATTCAGTTTAATGGCGGCCTATTACGTGCTCCGACCCGTGCGCGACGCCATGGCTAGCGACTGGACCGACGCCGAGTTGAGCTGGCTATGGACGCTGAATTTTTTTATCAGCGCCGTGGCCGTGCTGTTCTATGGATTCGTGGTCTCCAGAATAGAACTGAAAAAGCTGGTGCCGGGCATTTATATCTTTTTTGCCGCCTCCTTCCTGCTGTTTTACCTGGCCACGCTCGGGCTTAGCGATACCGGCTTCATCGACAAGTCGTTCTACGTCTGGGTCAGCTTCTTCGCGCTGTTCCACATTTCGGTGTTCTGGAGCTTCATGTCCGATATTTACTCGAAGGCGCAATCCCTGCGGCTATTCGGCCTGTTTGGCGCCGGTGCCAGCATCGGAGCGGTCGTCGGCCCCTCCCTGCCCGTCCTGCTGGGGAAGGCCATCGGCGTTTACAACCTGTTGCTAATCGCGGCGTTGATTTTGCTGCTGATCGTTCCCATCATTTTCTACCTCGATAAACATCGCTCGATGTCGGCGAGCCCGGGCAACGAGACTGCGCCTGCTTCGCTGAAATCGATCGGCGGCGATTTCTTCGGCGGCTTCATCGACTTTCTGAGCCACCGCTTCCTGCTCGGTATCGGCCTTTTCATCCTGCTCTACACGATGATGAGTACTTTCGTCTACTTCGAGCTTAAAAACGTCATGGTCGAGTACGACCGCGCAACCCGTGCACAGTACTGGGGCATTATGGATTTGATCGTCAACTCGCTGGCAATCGTGACCGCGCTATTTGCCACCAGCCGGCTGGCAACCAACTTCGGGCTGGCGATCACCCTGGCGCTGGTGCCGGTAATCATGGTGTTCGGCTGGATAGCGGTGGCGGTCGCTCCCGGGCTCGCGTTGCTGGTGGCGCTGCAGATCGTGCGGCGCGCCGGCAACTATGCCATTACCCGCCCCGGCCGCGAAATGCTGTTCACCGGGGTCGAACGTGAAACCCGCTTTAAAACCAAGCCGGTTATCGATATCGTCGTCTATCGCGGCGGCGACGTCGTTGCCGGGTGGACCTATACCGGGCTGGCGCAGGGGGTCGGGCTGGGCCTGGGGTCTATTGCAGCGATTGCAGCCGCGCTGGCATTATTGTGGGCACTGGTGGCGGTCTTTCTCGGCAACCAGTACAGGAAAACGAGTGACGGTGTTAAAACCGCGAATCGAGTAACAATGGAGACTTGAAATGAATGAAACAACAGACGGCTTCTCGCGCCGCCGATTCTTACAGTCCAGCGGCGCCGCAGCGCTGTTTTGCGCGCTCGCCCCCGCCTCGGCTGCCACGTCAAAGGCAACACCGATCAAGAAAATCATTCCCTCCAGCGGGGAACAGCTGTCGGTGATTGGCCTTGGAACCTCGCGCACCTTCGATGTCGACAGCGGCGCCGCCGCGCAGTCGCCCCTGGTCGAAGTGATGCAGGCTTTTTTCGATAACGGCGGCCAGTTAATCGATTCTTCGCCGATGTACGGCAGCGCCGAGGCGGTTACCGGTGAGTTGTTGAAAGCCGTAAGCGATACGCGCGAGCTGTTTACCGCGACCAAGGTCTGGACCTACGGCAAGAACGAGGGCATTGCGCAAATGCAGCAGTCGATGCGGCGTCTCGGCGTCGACCAGATCGACTTGATGCAGATTCATAATTTGCGCGACTGGAAGACTCATATCGAGACGCTGCGGGACTGGAAGCAGCAGGGCAAGATTCGCTACCTCGGCATTACCACCTCGCACGGCAGATACCATGGCGAACTCGAAACCATACTGCAACAGCAGCCGCTCGATTTCGTGCAGTTCAGCTACAACATCGAAGATCGGACCGTGGAACAGCGCCTGTTGCCGCTGGCGCAGGAACGCGGCATCGCGACGCTGATCAACCGCCCCTACCAGCGCGGCAGCCTGTTTCGCAAGGTCAGGGGCAAGCCCCTGCCGGACTGGGCAGCGGACTTCGACTGCACCAGCTGGGGCCAGTTTTTCCTCAAGTTCATCGCCTCGCATCCGGGGGTAACCTGCATAATTCCGGCGACCTCGAAGCTCAAACACATGGTCGATAACATGGCCGCGGGCTATGGACGCCTGCCCGACGCGGCGACGCGGCAGCGCATGATCGGATACCTCGAATCGCTCTAGTCTCCGGCTAGTGGTGGCGGGTACGTCAGACCGGTATTTATTTACCCTTGACGTACCAGCTATCATGGAAGGTCGCGACCCACCGCGGGCGATAAGCCACGATCAGGGTCATGGCGCCACCATTGATGAAGGCTTCGCCGAACATCAACAACGGCAGGATCTGCAGGAAGTTTCTAACAATGGAACCGGCCGGCTGCACTCCCGCCGCATGCTGCAACCCGGCCGAGGCGGCGCCTGCCAGCAATATCGACAGGCCACCGGCGAGAAAGGCGTTGAGGAAAACGTAGATGAAATAATTATGCGGCAGCCGGCGCTGGCACAGATACAGGAACAGGCGCGTAAACAGGATGGGCAGCGCGCCCATCAATAACAGGTTTACGCCAAAGGCTTCCCATCCGGCCGGACCCCGCGAGGTCGCAATCGCCACCACCAGGCTTGCCGCCATCAGCGCGAACTGCCACTCGAACATCAGGCACAGCAGCGTCATACCCAGCAGGTGAAAGCTCAAGCCGTCCTGGATGCCGCCGCGCATGACCCACAACAGGCTCAACATGACGATAGTACCGAGAAAAATATGCTGCGCCTCGTTATCTCGAATCTTCGACCAGGGCGCGGTCAGCAAAGCCGTGAGCATCAGCAGCAGGCACAGCAGGCCGCTACTCCACAGATAGGCATCCGGTAATAAATTGGCGGGAATATCCAAGGATCTGGCGCAACTCCGTATCGTGGCTAACCTGTCCGAAATAGGTATATTAGCACTTGCTTATATAAGTTAGCATTCATTTTTTCGCTATTCGGATGTCAATCGGTAGCTATTCGAAAACGCCGTCGAATTCAATAAAAGGAGATTACGATGAACTTGAAAATGACCCCCGCCCTGCTCGGCCTGCCACTCCTGTTCAGCCTGCAAAACCTGCCGGCAGCCGACGTCGATCAGGCGCAGTTGAAACAGGAAGCCATTGGCATCGTGAAACAATTTGGCGGTGCTTTAAAGCCCGAGCTAAAAAAGGCGATCCAGTCCGGTGGCCCGGCCCACGCAATTTCCGTATGCGCCGACAAGGCGCCAGCGATTGCACGGAACCTCAGCAGCGAAAACGGCTGGCAGGTGAAGCGGGTCAGCCTCAAGGCGCGCAATCAAGAAACTGCGCTGCCCGACGCCTGGGAAAAGAGAGTGCTGCAACAGTTCGATCAACGCCAGGCCGCCGGAGAATCCGCGGCAAAAATGGCTTATGCCGAAGTCGTGGATGGCAGTTACAGATTCATGAAGGCCCAGGGCGTCGAGGCGGTCTGCCTGGCTTGCCACGCAGCCGAAATCAAACCGGAAGTTGAGGCTGCCCTGAAGGAGAAATACCCCGAAGACATGGCGCGCGGCTACTCGCTGGGCCAGATACGCGGCGCCTTCAGCCTTTCCAGGGACCTGTGATAAACCGGCTCGCCGGATTAAT
>CAMYON010000102.1 GCA_947260025.1 uncultured Gammaproteobacteria bacterium | reverse complement strand
AAAAACGAGCAATGCCCGAAGCCAAAATTCTAGTTGTCGATGACACCAGGGCTAACCTGGTTGCACTTAAAGTGCTGCTAAAACCGATCAAGGCGGACATTATTACCGCCGAGTCCGGCGAACAGGCATTGCTTGCGGCCCAGCAAAACGAAGATCATATTGCCCTGATTCTGCTCGACGTTCAGATGCCGGTCATGGATGGATTCGAGGTTGCCAGGCTACTGCATGAAAATGAAAAAACGCGCTCGCTGCCTATTATTTTCATCACCGCGAACCAGGAAGAAGCCCACATCGAGGAAGCCTACCTGACGGGCGCCGTCGACTACATCCAGAAACCGATTCGAAAAACCGCGTTGTTGTCGAAAGTGAGTGTCTTCCTCGACCTGTGGTCGCTCCGTTTCGGTCTCGAGCAGGAAATCGAGCAGCGCCGTGCAGCAGAGCTTCGCGTCGAGCACCTGGCGACCCATGATCCGCTTACCAACCTGCCCAACCGTCGCGGCCTCTACGAGGAATTGAATGAACTGATCTATCGTTCGCGCCGCTACCGGTACTCCAGCGCGGTAATCTACGTCGACCTCGATGGCTTCAAGCATGTCAACGATCAGTTCGGGCACGAGGCCGGCGATCGACTATTGACCCAGGTCGCCGCTAGTTTCAAGAAGATCGTCCGGCAAACCGACTCGGTGGCGCGCATCGGTGGTGATGAGTTCATCGTGCTGATTACCGATATCGACCGTGAAACGACCCTGATCACCAAGATAGAGAGTCTGCTGCGAGAAGCCTCGAGCGGGCTGGAGTTCGAGGGACACCGGGTAGCGGTCAGCGCGAGCATCGGCGTCGCGCTCTATCCCGAACACGGCGAAAATGCGGAAACCCTGCTGCATCACGCCGACCAGGCGATGTACCAGGCCAAGCATCATGGCAAGAATACCTTCCGCTTTTTTACCGAGGATATCAATGCCAAGGCGCATCGACAGCGCGAACTCCAGGACAATCTGAGGCGCGCTTTGCCCAACGATGAATTTACCGTTTTCTATCAGCCCATCGTCGACGGTCGCAACGGCCGGGTGGTCTCGGCAGAGGCCCTGTTACGCTGGTATAGCGCCCGGCTCGGACAGGTCTTTCCAGATGAGTTCATCCCCGCCGCCGAGAGTGCCGGATTAATCCCCGAGATGGGCTGCTGGGTATTGAAGAAGGCGCTAGAAACCGGCGTGGAATGGAACCGGCGGTTCGATTTCGGCCTGCGTATCGCCGTCAATGCCTCGACCATTCAGTTTCGCAACAGCCTGTTGTTCGACACCATCAGGACACAGCTCGAAACGCATAACTGGGACCCGGATCTACTCGAAGTGGAAATTACCGAGGGGCTACTGCTCGACGATTCGCCCGAGGTCAACAAGTATATCAGCGAGATCAGCAACTGCGGAGTGAGACTATCGGTGGACGACTTTGGTACCGGTTTCTCCGCGCTCAGCTACCTGAAGAATTACCCGGTCAACACGGTAAAAATCGATCGCAGTTTCATCATGGATCTGCCTGGCGACAAGGAGAACGAGGTCCTGGTGCAGGCAATCATAGCGATGGCACACGGTCTGCGCCTGGAAGTGATCGCCGAGGGTGTCGAAACCGCCGAGCAGTGGGAGTTTCTGCGCAACCTCGACTGCGACTTCGTGCAGGGATATTACTTTGGCAAACCCATGCCGAAGGAAGAGTTCGAGGAGTTTTTACTAACCCAGCAGGCCAAACCGGTCCTGGCGCAGTCCTGAAATATTCGCCGGGCTAGGCGTTACTGGCCGCTGCCAGTGACTGGCGCGTCAACAGAAATTCCGCAAACCAGTTAGCCATCATTTCAGTATCGGCCCGCTGCCCGGCACGCATGTCGGCCAGCGCTGCATCGGATACTTCCGCGGGTACGACGCTGCCGCCGTAGGCCTCGAGCAGCGCGACTTCATAATCTTCTTCGAATTCGGGGTGTGCCTGAACACTGATAATCGAGTCACCATAGCTGAGCCCGGCGTAGGGACAAAAATCCGAACTCAGAAATATCTCCGCGGATTCGGGCAGTTTGACCACCTGGTCCTGGTGGAAGGCATACATCCTCGCCTGCCCTGGGCCGGTTTGCATCCACGAATGAACCTGGTCGACCCGGTAATTATGGACTCCGACTCCCCAGCCCTTGTCCGATTTTACAACCTCGCCACCCAGCGCCTGGGCAATAATCTGGTGCCCGAAGCAAACTCCGATCAGGGGGACCCGGGCCGCGGCCAGCTCGCGGATGAAATCCTGTAACGGCGACATCCATTCGAGGTTATCGTATACCCCATGCCGCGACCCGGTAATCATCCAGCCATCGCAGTCGTTAACCGACAACGGGATTTCGCCACGCACCACGCTCACCGTGGCAAACTCGAAGTCGCGATGCGCGAGCCCGAGCAAGTCGGCGAACATGACTGGATAGGGATTAAAACGCGGCACCATTCGATCGCGTAACAGCCCGACCTCGAGGATTCCGATTTTCATAAGATCTACACCTGAAACAAGCGCGCGCAATATACCATTGTCCGGTTCAAAACTGGTAGTTACCCGCGGATTTGAATTGTTAATGTGATCATATTCTATCGGCTATCGGTCGGCCCAGGCAATGGCACAGTTGGTGATGTTCGAGCTTTTGTGATTAAATATTTCGCACAGCACCCTGCGGATAAAACCCATGAAATCGAATGATTCAGCGGATCTAGAACTGCTGATGATTGAAAAAACCGATGACCTCAAAACCCATCAATGGGTTTATCGATTGCTGCGCAATAACCTGCTCTGCGGCCGCATCGAACCCGGGAAATCGCTGACTATCCGCGGACTTGCGGAAATCCTGTTCGTCAGCCCGATGCCGGTGCGAGAAGCACTGCATCGACTGGCATGCGAAGGGGCGGTCGAGGTTAAAAACAACCGCAGGGTAATCGTACCGATGATGACGGCGGAGAAGTTCACCGAGCTCTGCGATCTACGCATACTGCTGGAAACTCACGCTGCGGAAGGCGCATTACCCTATATAAAAGAGTCGGATATCGAAAAGCTGGAGCAACTAGATGCCGCAATTGACGAGGCTGTCGAGCAGGACGACGCCGACCATATCAGTCTCTGCAACCAGGCATTTCATCGCTATTTGTACAGCGCGAATCCGTTCCAGATTTCGGTGCCGTTGATCGAGAGCCTGTGGCTGCAGCTCGGGCCCTTTTCCCGAATCGCAATCGACAAGCTGGAAAAAGTTTACCTGGTCGATCGACACGCCGAAGCGCTGGAGGCACTCAAGAGTCGCAATCTGTTTGGCCTGCGGCGGGCAATCGAGGCCGATATACGCGATGGCATTGCGTCGATCAATACCGTCGACGGCATTCACGATTATTTCAAGGGAGTCGCCTGACAAAACGACTCCCGCCATGTTTAGTGATCACGTTCAACCAGGGCAGTCGACGCCAGCGAGTTCGTTCGAGCCGACTCTCAGGCAAGTTTGTGATCACAAAGACCGCGACTAACAGGCAATCCGATCCCGACATATGACAGATAAAAACAGCAAACAACTGGCCGGCGAAATCGACTCGTTCCTGACCGCCAATCCGGAAATCAGGCAGGTCGAGGTGCTGGCGACCGATATCTGCGGGCATTTCTTCGGCAAGCGCTACCCAATTTCCAAGCTGGCCACGTTTGCGCAGGAGGGGTTGGCGATGCCAGCCAGCATGTTCGTCCTGAACACTCAGGGAGAGCCGCTCGAAGGCATTCGCTACGGCGTGGACGATGGCGATCCAGATGCGCACTTTTACCTGGTCCCGGGCAGCCTGTGCCTGAACAACTGGGGCAACAAGCCCCGCGCCCAAATGCTGGCTACCACCTGTGAGGACGATCATCCGGCATATTTCGAGCCCCGCTACGTGCTGCAGCGAGCAATTGACGGCTTCGCCGCCAGGGGCTGGCACCCCATGGTCGCCTTCGAGCTCGAGTTTTACCTGTTCGACGCGCAACGTGATGCAGACGGACTGTTGCAGATAGTGCGCAATCCCAAGACCGGGCGCAAGGATACGGCCACGGTGCTGTCCAGCACGCGAGTCGGCGACTTCGAAGAAATCATCGACGATATCATTCACGCTTGCCAGTTGCAGAGCATAGATACCGGCGCTATCTCTTCCGAACTCGGCCCGGGACAGTTCGAAATCAACTTCAACCATCACAGCGACGTGCTGCGGGCGGCCGACGAGACCAGCCTGTTCAAACGCACCGTCATCGAAATCGCGAAAAAACACGGCATGTGCGCCAGCTTCATCGCAAAACCGTTGCTGGCGTATGCCGGCAATGGCCTGCACATGCACATCAGCGTCGTCGATGACAACGGCCGGAACATTTTCGACCAGGGCGACAGCGCCCATCAGCGCCTGCATCATGCGATCGGTGGCCTGCTCGACACCATGCCGGCGGCCATGTCTTTCTGGGCGCCGAGCGTCAACTCCTACCGGCGCTACCGGGGTGGCCTTAGCTGCGCACCGGTCAGCCTGACCTGGGGCAACGAAAACCGTACGGTCGCCTTTCGCATTCCGCTCGCCAAGCAGGGGGCCTGGCGGATCGAAAACCGGGTACCCGGGGCCGACGCCAATCCCTACCTGGCGATGGCGGTCACGCTGGCGGGGATGCTGCACGGTATCGATAATGAAATCGATCCGGGTGCGGCCACCACCGAGGCGGTCGAGGGTCGTGACGAAAACCTGCCGCTCAAGATGACCGACGCGCTGGCCGCAACCCACTCCAGTGCAGCCCTTAAAGCGACGCTGGGTGAGCAATTCATCGAGCTATATTGTCAGCACCGCGCCGCGGAAACCACGGCCTTCGAAAATCACATCAGCTCACGTGAATATGACTGGTACTTGTAATGAGCAATGAAGACATCACCAACAGCCATTCGATCTTTGCCAACATTTACGGCTACATGGGCCGACCGCTGACGCGCAACCCGGACGACGCCGATGTGTTTGTCATCGGCCTGCCCTACGACCTGGGCACCAGCGGACGTTCCGGAACCCGAAGCGGCCCCGCTGGCATACGCAATGCCAGCGCCAACCTGCGCTGGGAAGAGAAACGCTGGCCCTGGGATTTCGATGTATTCGAACGACTTCGCGTCGCCGACTACGGCGACCTGGAATTCCCTACCGGGAACCACGACGCGCTGTTCGACGCCGTGGAATCACATTACGCCCAGCTACTTGGTGCCGGCAAAAAAATCCTCAGCTTCGGCGGTGATCATTTCGTCACGCTGCCGCTGTTGCGCGCGCATCATAAGCACTTCGGCAAACTGGCGATGATTCACTTCGACGCGCATACCGATACCTACAAGGAAGACGCGGCGGTCTATAACCATGGCTGTATGTTTTACCACGCGCCGCGCGAAGGCATTATCGATGCCGACAAGAGCATACAGATCGGTATTCGCACCGAGTACACCGAGGATCGTCACGAGTACGAGGTGATCAGCGCGGCGGTCGCCAACGATATCAGCGTCGATGAAATCGTCGGGCGCGTAAAACAACGCGTCGGCGATAGCCCCTGCTACCTGACCTTCGATATCGATTGTCTCGACCCGGCCTACGCGCCCGGCACCGGAACCCCGGTCGCGGGCGGTCTGACTTCGGACCGTGCGCTTAAAATCATCCGCGGTCTGCAGGATATCGACCTGGTCGGGATGGACCTGGTCGAGGTGGCGCCGTCTTACGATCACGCCGAAATCACGTCGCTCGCCGGCGCCACGCTGGGTCTCGAAATGCTATACCTGCTCGGCGCCAACAAGACCTAGCCCCCACTAATTCTGGGTCAGAGTAAAAACTCTACGGAGTTTTTACTCTGACCCAGAATTATTCGAGGGCGGGGAGGTCCCGGGTAAACAACGGTGCATAGATATCCTCGCCCGACTCCAGGTGCCGTGCCGCCGAATGGCCGTCGTAGACCGCCGCCGCCACCGTCCCGGGTGCATGGCAATCGCCGATCGCGCGTAGAGATTTAAAGCGATCCTCGAACGCCAGCAAATCCTGGTACAGCTCGTCCTGCGGGAGGCGCGCAGTCACCATGATCAAAGTGTCGAAATCGATTCGCCGCTGCTGGTCCTCGCTATAGACGTTGGCTATTGTCGCCTCGCCCTCGGCCAGTTCGACCAACTCGTGTGAAACGATCACCTCCACGCCGAGCGCCAGCACCTGCTGCTGAACCTTGTGCTGTTCGAGCGTGTACTCTGTCCACACCGAAACCATGGATTCCGGCGTTACCAGGCAAACCTCGAGCCCCTGGTTACGGCAGTGCTCGGCGATCGTGCTGCCCATGAGGTAGTGATCATCGTCGTAAATCAGCACCCTGCCGCTCACCGTCGCGCCGTTAAGCACGTCATCCGGGGTCATTACCGCTAGTCGATCGATACCGGGTATCGGGAAGTGGTGCTGCCGACCCACGCCGTCATCGCGCCAGCGGGCCCCGGTGGCGACCAGTACATGCGGTATTTCGAGATCGACCACGTCCTGCGCGGCGAGTCGATTCTCTAAATAAATATCGACATTGGATTTCTGCCGCAGCAGGTTTTCCCGGTAGTCGCGCACCCGCGCATAACTCGACATCCCTGGCAGCTCGCTTTCGCGCGATACCCGACCGCCCAGCGCGTCCGTGGCCTCCGCCAGCGTGACCGCGTAACCGCGATTGGCGAGTTGCAATGCGCACTCGAGGCCGGCCGGACCGCCGCCAATCACCAGCACCGCGTCATCGCTGGCGGCGGCGTCGATGCGTTCCGGGTGCCAACCCTGTTTCCATTCCTCGCCCTGGGTCGGATTCTGGGTGCAGCGAATCGGCGCCGACAGCATGTCCTGGGCGACGCAGATATTGCAGCCGATGCACTCGCGGATTTCCTCGATTCGGCCCTCGTCGATCTTGCGCGGCAAAAACGGGTCCGCGATCGACGGGCGCGCGGCGCCGATAAGGTCCAGCACACCGCGCCTGATCTGCGACACCATCGCGTCTGCCGACGTGAATCGCCCGACGCCGACCACCGGTTTGCTGGTCAGGGTTTTGACAAACGCGGTATAGGGTTCCTGGTAACCTTCGTTGGGCTCGAAACGTGCGGTCGAGGAATCGTTACCCCAATCGCTGATATTAACGTCCCACAGGTCCGGCAGCTCGGCCAGCATCGCGACGATATCACGCCCTTCCGATTCGGCCTGTAAACCATCGGCGCCCATCAATTCGTCGGTGGCAAACCGAAACGCGACTCCGCACTCGTGACCGACCGCCTCCTTGACATCAATCAGTATTTCCTTCGTGAGTCTGGCCCTGTTTTCCAGGCTGCCCCCGTACTCGTCGCTACGCTGGTTGTACTGGGGCTTGAGAAAATGCTGCAGCACGGTCATGTCGTGCCCGGCATAGACGTAAACGATATCGTAGCCCGCCCGCCTGGCGCGTTGCGCCGCCTCCACGTACCAGCGCCGCAGGTCGGCGATATCGCGCTTGCTCATGGCGCGCGCCTGGATCGGGTTTATCCCGTGGGCCGGGATCGCGCTCGGTGCCATCGGTGCGATGCGGCTGTAGAGATTGGGCGCATGAAATGCGTTGTAGCAAAGTTCGATCCCGGCAAGCGCGCCATGTTCATGCACCCCATCGGTCATCAACCGGTGTTGCGGAATATCCCGATCATCCCAGAGTCGACCCTCGATGTAGGGGGTAAGCTCTGCACTCGGATGGATCTCGACTTCCTGGGTGCAGATAACGCCCCAGCCGCCCTCGGCCTTGACCGCGCGATTGGCCGCTTCGGCATGCGGCCGTCCATGCCCCAGGACATTACAATGCGGCACCTGGTAGAATCGATTCGGCGCAGTAACCGGCCCGATCTTTACCGGCTCGAATAAAATATCATACCTCGAATCTCTATCCATAAAATCACCGTATCAAAGTTGGCTTAGAGGTGCATGTATCCAAAAAAATTCTCCCCGGTTCAGCTCGAAAAGATATAAAGCCGCTGAATTAATAACATATTTACGGATAGAGCATACTTCCAGATCGATATCAATTCAGCCTGTTGCGGGAAACGCATCGAACCGTCACCCTTGCAGCACCACGCGGTCACGTTTAACAGGCGTTTCCCACTGTCCCAG
>CAMYON010000101.1:5171-20024 GCA_947260025.1 uncultured Gammaproteobacteria bacterium | reverse complement strand
CGGCCGTATTTTTCGACGGTATCCTGCCGCAGCGTCAAACCGAGACCCGGTTCGTTCTTGAGATACAGTATGCCGTCACGGATTTCGGGGGGATCCTCGAACAGCTCGGCCTGCAGCGGGTCGCGCTCCGGGTCGGTGAAAGATTCGACGATCAATCCCGCCGGGCTGCCCGCGACGATGTGCGCATGCACAAAGCAGTCATGGTGCGGAGCGACCGCGACGTGGTTGAGCTCGGACAGGGCCGATAATTTTCGTCCCATGGTAAATCCGCCCATGCGCGTGCAGTCGAATTGCAGGATCTGTATCGCCTGCTCCTCGAGCAGGGCACGGCAGCCCTGCGCGCTCAATTCGCTCTCGCCGGCAGACAACGGAATATCGGTTTTTTGCGCCAGCAATTTGAGCAGGCGCCGGTCGTCATACCAGTGCACCGGCTCCTCCAGCCAGCGCGGATTAACCTCGGGCAAGCGTTTCACCGCCGCCAGCGCGGTAGTCAAATCCCAGCCGCAGTTGACATCGATCATCAACTCGGCGTCGTCACCGATGACGTCGCGAATAACCTGCAGGCGCTGCATATCCTGCGCCAGGTCGAGCGCGCCGATCTTGGCCTTGAAAGCCCGATGCCCCTGGGATTTCAGCATTTGCATCTCTTCTCGCAGTTCGCCGAGATCCTTGCCGTCACGGTAGTAACCGCAAGTGACGTAACAGGGCACGGCGTCGCGGTGGCCGCCGAAAAGCCGGTAGAGCGGCAGGCCGGCCTGTTTGCCGAGTATGTCCCACATGGCGATATCCACCGCCGCCGAGGCCAGCACCAGTTCGGACTTGCTCCAGCCTTTTTCAGCGGCGATTTTTTGCCAGGTCACGGAGAACAGTTTTTCGTACAGACGTTCCGGTGACAGCGCGTCGCTGCCGACGATGATGTCCTGCAACCCGTCGATGAACAGCTGCGCCGTTTTCTCGAGCGGCCCGTTACTGCTGCCGAGACCGAAACCCGAGAGACCGCTATCGGTGTGCAAAACCACCAACAGCTCATTCGCCGCTGGCACCGGGAAATGGCTGACCCAGTGCGGACGTGCTTCCGTGGGGCCGCCAAGTATGTGAACTTCGATTTCGGTGATTTTCATGCTGGAATTCGGTCTGTTATGGGGTCTGGTTTTTTAGTATGCGTGACAGCGCGAGGGTTGCAAGCAGCAGCGCGCTGGCGCTGACGACGATGGCCGGTCCGGTCTGCCAGTCGAAGTGATAGGAGCTGGTCATGCCGCCGGCGAGCGCGCCGAGCCCGTAGAGCGCGCTGAGCGCGACCATTTGCTCGGGACCGCGACTGAACAGGCGAGCGCTGGTAGTCGGGATCACCAGCATCGCCGCGATCAGCAGCACGCCCATGACCTGCATCATGACCGCCACCAGCAGCGCGATCATGGCGTACATCAGGAACTGCAGCTTGCGCACCTCGACGCCCTCGGCCTGGGCGATCTCGCGGCTCACCGAGAGCGCGACGAAGGCGCGCCAGTGGTGGACCAGCAGGATCAGCAGAACCACCGTGGTAACCAGCATATGCAACAGGTCCGTAGCCGTGGTCGCCAGCAGATCACCGAACAGGATCGACTCGAGACTAACCGTTTGCGACGGCAGCAGGCCGACCACGATGATGCCGCCGGCAAGCCCGGTGTGGGAAATAATCGCCAGCGTCGTCTCCGACAGCGCGCTGTTGAAATTGCTGACCCGGCTCAGCGAGAAAACGATCAATAGCGCTACCGCGAGCACGCCGATGATCGGCACCATTTGCAGCATCAGTCCGATACCCACGCCAAGCACGGCCGCGTGCCCCAGGGTATCGCTCAGGAATGCCAGCCGCTGCCATACCATCAGGCAACCCATCGGCGCGGCAATAGTGACCATGATCAAACCCGCGAGCACGCTGCGCAGCAGGAAATCGTCGAGCCATTCAGTCATGTCGATGCCCGGCAGGCTCCCCGGAAACGTCGTGCTCGTGATCGTGATGGTGGGTATAAATCGCGATCGAGTCGGCTGCTTTTTGTCCGAACAGCGCCAGGTACTCCGGGTGCTGACTCACCGATTCGGGTAACCCCGAGCAGCACAGGTGCTGATTCAGGCACAGTACCTGGTCGGTTTGCGACATCACCAGGTGCAGATCGTGCGACACCAGCAGCACCGCGCACTGCAGTTGCGAGCGCAGCTCGCCGATCAGCTCGTACATCCTGATTTCACCGGTGACGTCGACGCCCGAGGTCGGTTCGTCGAGCACGATCAGGTCGGGATTGCCGAGCGTGGTGCGCGCCAGCAGCACCCGCTTGAGCTCGCCCTCGGACAGCGATCGTACCTGGCGTTGTTTCAGGTAACCGACCTCGGTCTGCGCCAGCGCGTGATCGATCTCGCTGGCGTCCGGGTTGCGGGTGAGTCGCAGCATGCGCTCCACGGTGAGTGGCATCAGCGTGTTGACGTAAACTTTTTGCGGCAGGAAACCGATGCGCAGCCCGGGCCGGCGTTCGATTGCACCGTCGAAATTCGTGATTAGCCCGGTGACGATATTCGCCAGCGTCGATTTGCCGGCGCCGTTGGGACCGATGATCGTCGTGATCTGCGAGGGCCCGAGCTCGAAGCTGACGCGATCCAGGATCTGGCGCCCACCGAGCGCGTAGCTGACATCGCGGGCGCGTAACAGCAGATCATCCGACATGCTTCTGGCACTCCGCGCAAACCCCGGTGATCTCGACTACCGAATGATCGACTGCGAATCCGAGACTGCCGGCCTCGGCCAGCAGGCCATTATCGCTAACCTCGAGCTCGGCGACCTGGTCACAGTCGCGACAGATCAGGAACTGCGCGCCACAGCGATGCCCGGGGTGAGCGCAGGAGATAAAGGCGTTAAGGCTTTCGATGCGATGAATCAGGCCTTCCCCCAGCAGGAACTCGAGCGCGCGGTAGACGATCGGGGGCGCGATTTGTTCATTCGGAGCAGTACGATTCAACTTTGCCAGGATATCGTAGGCGCCCATCGGCTGGTGGCTGGCAAGCAGGATTTCGAGCACCTGTCGGCGGCGCGAGGTCAGCCGCAGATTGCGTTCGGCGCAGAGTTGCGTGGCCTCGGCCAGCAGCTGGCGCTGGCAACGGCGATGGTCGTGCTTGCGAAAAGCGATACCGGGGGGCTGGGCTTTGGGCGACATAGTGTTATATTATAACGTAACCATAAGTACCGCGATAGCCCGAAACAAACTCATGACACGAGCCTTACTGTTGCTGTTTTGTCTGCAACCCGCATTGGCGTTAGCCGCCCCGCGGGTCGTGACGTCGATCGCGCCGCTGCAGGAGATCACCGGCGCGCTGATGGCAGGCGTCGCCGAACCGCAGGTGGTCATCGAGAGCAAGGCATCGGCCCATCACTTTGCCTTCAAACCCTCGCACATGCGGCGACTGCAGCAGGCCGACCTGGTGATCTGGGTCGATCGGCATTTCGAGTCAGGTTTCATCCGGATCGGGCAAACTTTACCGGCCGCAACACGAACGCTGGAGCTGATGCCGGCGCTCGGCATCGAGAGTGAGGACGGACACTTCTGGTACTCGCCGTCGCTGCTGCAACAAAGTATTTCGATCCTGGCGGCAACACTGTCAGAGCTCGACCCGGATAACCAGGCGCGCTACCTCGAAAACGCGCGGCGACTGTCAGCGGACGTAACAGCCTGGGGCGAACGTATGCGCACGCGCTGGCGGGACAATAAGCCCAGACTGCTAACCGATCACGAATTCCTGGGGCACTTCGCGCGTGACCTGGGCGGGTTCGAAATCGAATCCATCCAGGACCACCACGGCGCGCAGGGCGGGCTCAAGGACCTGGAGCGAATCGAGACCTGGTTGCGAGCGCGGCCAGCCGCCTGCCTGTTGACCCTGGACCCGGCGCCACCACCGCTGGCCGCGAGCCTGGCCGACCGCTACCGGCTCCCGGTTATCGTTATCACTGCCATCGAACCCGCAAATCCCGAGATCGACGCAATCCTGCAACGCCTCGAGCAGCTGAACATCGCGCTGGAACGCTGCCTCCTCGATAATTAATTTTTACTCTGACCCAAAATTATGTTGCGGGAGATCGTGGTGGCCGGGGAATAAAGAGCCTCTATAACCGCACAACGAGATTCGATTGCGTATATCCGGTGCAACGGATACATTGACAACAACTAATAATCCAGGGAATCGACATGACCAATCCCATCGGTGCGGACCACCTGACCCCGCTATACGTTTACGACGACGGCGAGCGCAAGGCGCTGATCGAAGAAGCCGCGCAGCTGCCCGCGGTGGAAATCAGCTCTGCCGCGGCCGCCAACGCGGTAATGCTCGGCGGGGGCTACTTCACCCCGCTACAGGGCTACATGAACGTGGCCGACGCGCTTGCGGAGATCGAAGGCGCGGCGCGCATCGCGCTGCGCGACCCGAATGTCGACGGCAGCCCGATTATCGCAATCCAGCAGGTCGATCGCATCGAAACCGTCAGCGACGAGCAGATGGCGCTGATGACGGAGAAGGTTTATCGCACGCTCGATCACGAGCACCCGGGCGTCGCGGCTTTCAACGGCCACGGCCGCTATGCCATCAGCGGACCGATACAGGTGCTGAATTTCAGCTATTTCGAGACCGATTTCCCGGACACCTTCCGCACCGCGGTGCAGATCCGAAACGAGATCGAGCAGCGCGGCTGGAAACGCGTGGTCGCCTTCCAGACCCGTAACCCGATGCACCTGGCCCACGAGGAGCTGTGCCACATGGCGATGGAGCGCTTGAATTGCGACGGGCTCGTAATCCACATGCTGTTGGGTAAATTGAAGCCCGGCGATATTCCGGCCGAGGTGCGTGACGACGCGATTCGCACCATGGTGAAACTCTACTTTCCGCAAAACAGCGCGATCGTTACCGGCTACGGTTTCGACATGCTCTACGCCGGGCCGCGAGAAGCGGTACTGCACGCCTATTTCCGGCAGAACATGGGCGCCAGCCATTTCATCATCGGTCGAGATCACGCCGGGGTGGGCGACTACTACGGCGCCTTCGACGCGCAAACCATCTTCGATGAAGAGGTGCCTGAAGACGCGCTCGAAATCGAAATCTTCCGCGCCGACCACACCGCCTGGTCGAACAAGCTGAACCGCGTGGTGATGATGAACGAGGCGCCGAATCACAGCAAAGAAGATTTCGTGCTGCTGTCGGGCACCAGGGTGCGCGAAATGCTGAGCGAGGGCATCGCACCGCCGAAAGAATTTTCGCGCCCGGAAGTGGCTGAAATCCTGATAAAGTACTACCAGTCGCTGTAATAAAAAAACAGCTGGAACGCTAGATCGCGGCCAGTGTCTTTGCGATACTCCGCACTATGTCCGAAGCAGCCGTAACATCGAGTCGTTCCTTTACCCTGGAAGACCTCAAACACCTGACCGATAGCGATATGCTGCGGGTGAACCAGGTGATCACCGACAACCTCGCCTCCGAGGTAGTGCTGATCAACCAGCTCAGCCAGCATATTATCCTCAGTGGCGGCAAACGCCTGCGCCCGATGCTGGTAATACTTGCCGCCCGGGCCTGCCGCTACGAGGGCGAAACCGATGCGCTGCTCGCCGCGGTGGTCGAGTTCATCCATACCGCAACGCTGCTGCACGACGATGTCGTCGATGACTCCGACATGCGCCGCGGTCAGCAAACCGCGAGCACTATCTGGGGAAACGAGGCCGCGGTGCTGGTTGGCGATTACCTCTACTCGAGGGCTTTCCAGATGATGGTGCGCGCGCAATCGATGGCAATCATGGACCTGCTCGCCAACACCACCAATACTATCGCCCAGGGCGAGGTTCTGCAGTTGCTCAACATCCGCGATCCCGATACCAGCGAAACGCGCTACGAGGAAGTCATCTACGCCAAGACGGCATGCCTGTTCGAAGCCGCGGCGCGCATCGGCGCGCTGCTGGGCGAGGCGGGTGACGAGACCGAAAACGCGCTGCGGGATTACGGCCGGCATCTCGGGGTCGCGTTTCAACTGATCGACGATGCGCTCGATTACTCCGCCGACAGCGATACGCTCGGCAAGAATGTCGGTGACGATCTGGCCGAGGGCAAGCCAACGCTGCCCCTGATCCGCGCGATGGCAACCGGCAACGACGCGCAGCGGAACCTGATTCGCGCAGCCATCGAATCCGGCAAGGCTGAAAATTTCGACGAAATCAACCGCGCGATCGTCGAAACCGGAGCGCTGCAGTACACCATCGATCAGGCGCACTCGGAAGCCACACTGGCAAAACAGAGTATTGCCGGGATACACGATGGCGATCACAAGCAGGCGTTGCTGTTTCTGGCTGACTACGCGGTTGAAAGACGCTATTGAATGCCTTTGAAAAACTGCTCGGCGAAAAATCGACCCTGCTGGCGGATGGCGCAACCGGCACCACTTTCTTCGGCATGGGCCTGCAAAGCGGTGATGCGCCGGAGCTATGGAACGCCGATCATCCCGATCGTGTCGGCACGCATTACCAGGCCTTCATCGATGCCGGTTCCGACCTGATCCTGACCAATAGTTTCGGCGGCACCCGCTACCGCCTGCAATTGCACAACGCGCAGGATCGCGTCACCGAACTGAACGTCGCGGCGGCAGCAATACTGCGCCAGGTAGCCGACGACTCGGAGCGGGATATAATCGTGGCAGGTTCGATCGGTCCCACCGGTGAAATCCTGGCGCCGCTCGGCACGCTCGAACCGGAGGCCGCGGTGGCGGCTTTTGCGGAGCAGGCGCTGGCGCTGGAACAGGGCGGCGCCGACGTCATCTGGATCGAAACCATGTCGTCTCAGGAAGAGGTCGAACTGGCGGTCCAGGGCGCGCAGCAAACCGGTCTGCCGATCGTATTCACGATGAGTTTCGACACCAACGGCCGCACCATGATGGGAGTCGGCGCGGCCGACCTGATGGGCCTGCATCAACGCCTCGGCGTGCACGCCTGCGGCACTAACTGCGGCATCGGTGCCTCCGAGGTCGTGGCGACGATTCTCAACCTGCAGGCCAGCAAGTCAGAAGGCGAAGATCCTATCCTGGTTGCCAAGGCGAATTGCGGCATCCCGGAGTTTATCGACGGTGAAATTCACTACAACGGTACGCCCGAGATCATGGCGCGCTATGCCGTCATGGCGCGCGACGCGGGTGCGCGCATCGTCGGCGGCTGCTGCGGTACCTCGGCCGAACACGTCGCCGCCATGCGACATGCGCTCGATACAATCGCGCCGGGCCCGCCACCGAGCATCGAAGACGTCGCGCGTGAACTGGGCGCCGTCAGCGCCGGCGCCGAAGCCCAGGCCAGTGGCCAGCACGAAGTCAAGACGCGCGGCAGCTCACGCCGACGCCGCCGGCGCTGATCACGCCGGTCATCCTCGTGAAAGCGGGGACCTCTTAGCACTGCTTCGATACGGGGTTCCCGCTTGCACGGGAATGACTTCGATTAAATCTGGGCGAGTGTCAGCTGCGGTACTCGACGCCAGGCAACACGCACAGCATCTCGAACAGCAGGTTGGCGGCGACCAGCGACGTGTTGCCAGACGTGTCGTAGGCCGGCGCGACCTCGACCAGGTCAGCGCCGACGAGATCGAGACCGCGGCAGCCGCGGACGATCTCCAGCCCCTGGTGGACGGTCAGGCCGCCAATTTCGGGAGTACCGGTACCCGGCGCGTAAGCTGGGTCGAGGCCGTCGATATCGAAGGTCAGGTAAACCGGCCCCGCACCCAGCTGCTCACGCACCTCGGCCATCAACGGCGCCAACGACTGGTACCAGCACTCCTCGGCCTGCACCACGCGCACACCCTGTTCCCGCGGCCAGTCAAAATCCTCGGCCTCGTAACCGCTGGCGCGCAAACCTATTTGCACCATGCGCGTCGGTTCGATCAGGCCTTCCTCGATCGCGCGCCGAAACGGCGTACCGTGTGCGATGCGCTCGCCGAACATGTGATCGTTGATATCCGCGTGCGCATCGACGTGCACGATGCCGACCGGGCCGTGCTTCTTGTGCAACGCCCGCAGTATCGGCAACGAAATCGTGTGGTCACCACCGAGGGTCAGCGGTTTGCAGTCATGGCCGAGGATTTCGTCGTAAGCCGCTTCGATGATGGCAACCGACTTCTGCAGGTTGAAGGTATTGATCGCGATATCGCCGATATCGGCCACCTGCAGCGAGTCGAAGGGCGCCGCGCGCGTCGCCATGTTGTAGGGGCGGATCAGGCAGGATTCGGCGCGAATCTGGCGCGGCCCGAAACGCGCGCCGCCACGATTCGAGGTACCGATATCGAAGGGTACGCCGACGAAAGCGACATCGAGCTCCGCGGCGCTGGCGGTGTGCGGTAAACGCATCATCGTGGCGATACCGCCGTAACGCGGCATCTCGTTACCGCCCAGTGGCTGATTGAATTGTTTGTCGCTCATATCTGACCCCTTTTGCTTGCCGCCAGCCAGGCCGGCGTGACCGGTTGCAACGCCAGGCGCGCACGAAAGCATTCGATTTGGTCGAAGCCGAGCACGATCATGCCGTATTGATCACCGGGATTCAGGCTCACGTCGACCTAGATGCGGAAAGACGCGAGACCCTTTTTGGGTTTGGTTTTGACTGCTTCCTGGGGATACAGGTGCGCGAGCCAGTGCTTTTCCCACAAACGAAATCCGCGTGATACCAGCAGCACGATGATAAAGTACAGGACCGCCGCGGTAATAAAACCCTCGTAGGCAAGGTAGTAACGGCCGTTGAGCCAGCGCCCGACGCCGAGCAGATCCTGGATCGTAATCGTGCTCGCAACCACCGACCCATGCAGCATAAAAATAACTTCGTTGGAGTAGGCCGGTAACGCGCGCCGAAAAGCGCTTGGCAATATGATGCGCCTGAGGCGCATCCAGTTACTGAAACCACAGGCCTTGGCGGCCTCGACTTCTCCCTGGCTGGTGTTCACGATCGAACCGCGCAGCAACTCGGCGGAATAGGCCGCGGTGTTGAGCGAAAACGCGATCAGTGCACAATACCAGGCCTGCGAAAGAACAGGCCCCCACAGGAAGGTTTCGCGAATCCATTCGAATTGACCGAGCCCATAATAAATCAGGTAGGTCTGCACCAGCAGCGGGGTGCCACGAAACAGGTAGGTAAATGCCCACACCGGCGCGTTTAAAAACGGGTTGTTGCCGGCACGTATAATCGCCAGTGGAATCGCCAGCAACCCGCCAATTATGAGAGACATCGCCGTCAGTTGCAGGGTCGTCAGGGCGCCCCACAGAAAGCGGTCGAAATTCTGTGCGATCAAGACGATGTCTATCGGCGACCAGGTTTCGAGAAACTGGATGATCGAATCACCCATCTTCCGACCTCACGATACCCTTGCTGTATTTTCTATCGAGCCAGCGCAGCCCGGAGTCGGAAATCGCGGTCAACACCAGGTAAATCATCAGCACCGCGAACATGAAGGTGAACAGTTGCCGCGTCGAACGCCCGGCGACGAAGCCGTTGTAGACCACGTCCTGCAGCCCGATCACCGAGACCAGCGCGGTCGACTTGATCTGCACCAGCCAGTTATTGGAAAATCCGGGTAGCGCGTAAACCACCATCTGCGGCCAGATAACGCGGCGAAATATGGTTGGGCGCGACATGCCGCAGGCCACGGCGGCCTCGATCTGACCTTTCGGTATCGATAGAATCGCGCCACGGAAGGTTTCGGTCATGTAACCGCCAAACACTACGCCGATGGTGCCGACGCCGGCCGCGAACTGGCTGATTTCGGCGTAGTCCCAGAGCCCGGTCAGGATGCCGATCTGGTTGGCCAGCTCCTGTCCGCCGAAGAATACCAGCAGGATCAACACCAGGTCGGGCACTCCACGCACGATGGAGGTATAACCGCCGGCGATTTTCTGTGCGACTATATTCCTGGACAACTTGGCCCCGGCGCCGATCAATCCAAACAGCACCGCAATTACCAAAGACAATAACGCGAGCTTTATCGTCACCCACGTGCCTGACAGTAATTGCCCCTGGTATTCGAGTATCAAGTCCACTTCAGTGCCTGACGTCCGGTATAAAAACCGACCCGGGCATCGCCCGGGTCGGATTCATCGATCAACCGCCGAAGATATCGAATTCGAAATACTTGGCGTTAATCTTCTGATAGGTGCCGTTTTCGCGCAGCGCCCTGATCGCCTTGTTCAGATCGTCGCGCAACGCGGTATCCGCCTTACGTACCGCCATTCCCGCACCGGGACCGTGACAGGCCTCGTCATGCTGGTCGCCACCGGTAAATTCGAAATCCTTGCCGGCGTCGGTTTTCAAAAACCCGTCGTCAGCCGCAATCGAATCGGAGAACTGAGCATCGATTCGGCCGATCGCCAGATCCTGAAATACCTCGTCCTGGGAGCCATAAAGCACCAGCTCAACGTCGGGAAACATCTTTTCCATGAAGCACTGGTGGGTGGTACCGCGTTGCAGACCGATTCTTTTGCCTTTCAATCCTTCCTTGGTAATTTTCAGGCCCGAACCTTTCTTGGCGACGAATTTCGCTGGCGTGTTGTAATACTTGTCGCTGAAATCGACGCGCTTCTTGCGTTCCTCGGTAATCGACATCGAGGCGATAATGGTATCGAATTTCCTCGCCAGCAGCGCCGGGATCATGCCGTCCCAATCCTGTTCGATGAGTACGCATTTACGATTCAGTTCGGCACAAACAGCCTCCGCAATTTCGATATCGAAACCCTTCAGCGTGCCGTCGGACTCCTTCCACGAAAACGGAGGGTAAGCGCCCTCGACACCGACACGAAGATCGGCGGCCTGCGCGCTAACTCCGGCCATCGCCAGCACAAGTGCTGCCGCGGTTAGCGATGTCATTAGTTTTGTGAACTTCATTTTATTTCCTCACTTTGGTTGTGTTTCACTGAGAAACTATTTTGTTATGCCCGACGGGCGGTTACTGCATCGTCCTCGAAAGAAATTGTCGAAAACGATCAGAATTCGGGTTATTGAACATTTGCTGGGGCTGACCCTGTTCCTCTACCTTACCTTCATGCAGGAATACGACTTCCGATGAAACGTCTCGCGCGAAACCCATTTCGTGAGTGACAACCAGCATGGTGCGCCCTTCGTCGGCAAGATCGCGCATGACCTTCAACACCTCGCCCACCAGTTCCGGGTCGAGCGCCGAGGTTGGTTCATCGAACAACATCACCTCGGGATTCATTGCGAGTCCACGCGCGATCGCGACACGTTGCATCTGTCCACCGGAGAGCTGTGCCGGGTAGTAATCCTTGCGCTCCAGAATGCCGACCTTTTGTAACAGGGCTTCGGCCTGTTCGATGGCCTCGGCTTTCGGTATTTTCAACACATGCACCGGTGCTTCGATCACGTTTTCGATAACCGTCATGTGCGACCACAGGTTGAAACTCTGGAAAACCATGCCGAGGCGCGCGCGCAGGCGCTCGACCTGGTGAATGTCTTCGGGTTCGTATCTACCGGTTTTACTCGTCTTCATGCGAATCTGTTCGCCGGCAACGAATACATCGCCGGCGGTGGGAATTTCGAGCAGGTTGATACAGCGCAGGAAAGTACTCTTGCCGGAACCGGAGGCGCCGAGGATCGAAATCACATCGCCCTTGTGAGCACTGAGGGAGACGCCGCGGATTACCTCGACCTCGCCAAAACTTTTATGCAGGTCGACGACTTCCAGCGCGGCATAGTCGCCTGATGGTTCGCTCATTCGGTTTACCCCTCCCGAGGTTATCGCTACAGGGCGATATTTTCTAATTATCCGCGCATGGTAACACTTTTTGGCAACGCGCCGCACTATTCACGTTGCTGGTGCACAAGGCGCTAGCGCTGCAGCAAACGCTCGATCATGCGCCCCGCCTGCGCGCCATAGCCGGCGCCGAACAGGTTTGCGTGGTTCAAGACATGGTAAAGGTTATAGAGATCCCGGCGCCTTCGATAACCGGGGTCGATCGGAAAGCGCTCGCGGTAGGCCGCGAAAAAACGCTCGCCCGGGTTGCCGAACAGCTGCATCATCGCCAGGTCGGCTTCGTGATCGCCGTAGTAGCAGGCCGGATCGTATATAACCGGGTTACCCGCGGCGTCGGCCGCCTGGTTTCCGCCCCACAGGTCACCGTGCAGCAGCGAGGCCCGCGGCCGGTAGTCGATGAAAAAATCGTCCAGCGACTCGGCCAAACGCTGCCCGGCGTCGATCAGGCCGGCATCGAAACCGTTGCGCTGCGCGAGCTGCAGTTGAAACTCGAGCCGCTGCAATCGCCAGAACTCGACCCAGTCATCGCTATAGCTATTGCGCTGCGGCGTGCTGCCGATGGTATTGTCGCAGTCAAAGCCGAAGCGCCTGTGGCAACAGTGATGCATCGCGGCCAGCGCCTGCCCCAGTCGCTCCGGCGGTGCGCGACCGTTGAGCTCGATATACTCCATCACGATGTAAGCCTCGTCACCTTGACAGCCGGTCAGGTAATATCGCGTCGAGCCCGGCGTGCTCGGCCTCGAACATCGAAAGCAGCTGCGCGCGATTGGTTTTGACGAAGCAGGTCTGGTTGCCGATCTCGACGCGGAAGGCGCGGTTGATATCGCCTCCCGCGACCGGCGTGGCACGAACCTCCGCTGCCGGCCATCCGCACTGCCGCGTCAGTTCTCTACCCAGTAACTGCCAGTCCATCAAAGCATCCGGTACTCGCCGGGCCGCAACTCGCCCAGCGTCCAGTCGCCGATCGCGGCCCTGACCAGTCGCAGGGTCGGGTGCCCGACCGCGGCCGTCATGCGCCGCACCTGGCGATTGCGTCCCTCTCGTATTTCGAGCTGCAGCCATTGCGTCGGGATCTGGCGGCGCACGCGTATCGGGGGATTACGCGGCCACAGCCAGTCGGGTTCGTCGACAGCGCTGACTCGAGCCGGCCGCGTCAGGCCGTCTTTGAGCTCTACCCCGCGCGCCAGCGTCTCCAGCGCGGCCTGGTCCGGCAGGCCTTCCACCTGCGCCAGGTAGCGTTTCGGCAGCTTGTAGCGCGGATTCGATACCCGCGCCTGCAGCGCACCATCGTCGGTTAACAGCATCAATCCCTCGCTATCGAAGTCGAGCCGGCCGGCGGCATAGACCCCGGGTAAATCGATGTAGTCGGCCAGGGTTTGCTTACCGGCCTCGGCAGAGAACTGGCTCAGCACGCGGAAGGGCTTGTTGAACAGCAGACTGGTTGCCATCTTAGTCGCGCCCGCCAGCAGAGGCATCGAGCCAGGCTTGCCAGCGCGCCGCGCGCGCGGCGTCGAAAGCCTGTTCCTCGAGCATGGTATCCAGGGTGGAGCGGTCGATCTCACCACGCGCGATTTCCACCTGCCGCATTTCGGGAATCTCGCAGTTGATACGCGTCAGTCCGAGACTGATATCGAGCAGGTCTTCGTTCTCGATCAGCGACCGCTGCACCCGCGCGGCGTAACGAAACTTCATGTTGCCGACTTCGTCCAGGTGACGGCGCAGGTTGTCGAGGTTATCGTATTTCTTCAACAGGCGCGCCGCGGTCTTCATGCCGATTTCGGGAATCCCCGGGATATTGTCGACCTTGTCACCCGCCAGCGCGAGTTGATCGGCGATTTGCTGCGGGCGCACGCCGAATTTTTTACAGATCGCGCGGTAGTCGAGTTTTTTATCGTCGAGGTACGACCACCACCAGTCATGTTCGTCGATCAACTGCGCCAGGTCCTTGTCCGCGGTCAGGATCGCGAGCGGCAAGCGCGGCGACCGGTGGCAGGCCGCCAGCGACCCGATCAGGTCGTCGGCCTCCCAGCGATCGCTGCTGACACAGCTGATACCGAGCGCTTCGAGCCATTGCCGACACCAGGCGAACTGGCGTTTCAGTTCCGCGGGCGCGGGGCTGCGGTTTGCCTTGTACTCGGGATAGATTGCCTTGCGCGCCGATTGCGCGAGACTCTCGTCGAAGGCGAAAACCAGCCGACTGGGCGCCTGCTCGGTGAGCAGACGGTAGACAAAGTCGCTAAAGCCGACGAAGGCCTGGTTGGGCTGCCGATGCAAGTTTACCCGGTCTGGCTGCGGGCCAAACCAGGCGCGGAACACAAAAATGCTGGAATCGACCAGGAACAGGCGCATTGACTAAATCAAAGATAGCAACTAAGGATTAAAGATTTTACAACGCTGTTTGTTATAATCGCGCGCAAAATTATCGACTTTATATCAATGATGCAACGTTTCATCGCTATTCTGTTCTGCCTGCTGGTGACAGAGTCGGCCTTCGCGGCTGTCTCGGTCCAGGATCTGCAGCAATTGATCGAGCAACAGCGATACGCCTCGGCCGCGCAAAACGGCGAGCAATTGCTGCAGCAAAACGCGGGCCATACCCAGGCCCGGTTTCTGACCGCTTATGCGCTCCAGATGAACGCGCAACAGGATAAGGCTATCGCGCTCTACCAGTCCCTGATCGAGGATCATCCCGCAATGCCCGAGCCGCGCAACAACCTGGCGATGATTTACCTCGAGCAGGGCGATTACGATCGTGCCAGCCAGCTACTGGTAGACGCCATCAATACCCACCCCAGCTACGCTACCGCCTATGAAAACCTGAGCCAGATTTACAAGGGTATCGCCAGCGAAGCCTATCGGCGCGCGATCAGCGAATCTGGCGAGCCGGCGAAATACTCGCATGACATACAGCTCAGCGCGATCACGCAGCTGGAAACGGTCGAACAGGAACCCCTCGCCGACGAAGCTGGCGAGAGCGAACAGACGGTGGTCAATTTCGCTAACCAGGAAACCCTGCTGATCGAACAGGTCAAACTCTGGGCGCAGGCCTGGAGCAGCAAGGATTTC
>CAMYON010000101.1:0-5147 GCA_947260025.1 uncultured Gammaproteobacteria bacterium | reverse complement strand
AGCGACATTCAAATCAAGTGGCGCAGTGACAATCGGGCGGTTATCGACTTCAGGCAAGATTTCGATTCGCCGCGCTATAGCGACAAGGTGATCAAGCGCCTCGCCTTCAGCCGTATCGGTTCGCAATGGAAAATTACCGAAGAGCGGGTATTATCTGTTCTATGAAACGTTTTTTGACACTGTTGCTTTGCATTGGCCTGCACTCCAGCCTGTACGCCGCCGATCCGCCGGGTAATCGTTACGAAAAGAGCCTGCTCGATACCATCAAGGAGATTCAGAGCCTCAACCACGAGCAGGCGTTGAGCAGCACGCGCGACCTGATCCGGCAATACCCGCATAGCCGCCTCGGGCATATGCTGTATGCCGACCTGCTGCTGGCCAAGGCCGAGCCCCTGACCGAAATCGGCTCGGGCATCGAAATCGATCGCGCGATGCAGGATTTTCGCTACGAGATCAAGCAGCGCTGGCAGCATGACAACAGCCCGGCGCACCAGTCGCAGTACCCCGATAACATACTGTTTCTCTCCGACGAGCAGCCCTACGTAATCCTGGTCGATCAGCAAAATTCAAGGGTTTACGTTTATCGTAACGAGGGCGGCGACCTGCAGCTGGAAACCGATTACTTCATCACTATCGGTCTCAAGGGTTACGGCAAGCAAAAACGTGGCGATCAGAAAACCCCGATCGGTATTTATCATGTCACCCGCTACATCGATGGCGGCGAATTGCCCGATCTTTACGGCGAGGGCGCGTTTCCGATCAACTATCCGAACGCCTGGGACTTGCGCAAACAGCGCACCGGTGGCGGCATCTGGATACATGGTACCCCGTCCTACACCTACAACCGCTCACCCTGGGCCAGTAATGGCTGCATCGTCGTCAGCAATCCCGATTTTCTGCATATCGACGATTACATCCTGCCCGAGCTGCATACCCCGGTGGTGGTTGCGGAGCAGGTTAACTGGATCACCCGCGACCAGTGGCTGGCAAAACGCCAACAGGTAATGCAGCTGTTATCGACCTGGCTGGTCGACTGGGAAAGCCTGGATCACGAGCGCTATCGGCGCCACTACTCGCGCGTCGATCTCGATGCCTACGGGCGCGATTTCAAAAGCTGGGATGGTCACAAGCGCTGGGTCAATCGCAACAAGACCTGGATTAACGTCGAGTACAGCAAGCTCAACATATTCAACTACCCCGGCGAAGAAGGCCTGATGCTGATGCAGTTCGAGCAAAGCTACCGCAGCAACAATCTGAACGTCGATTCACCGAAAGAACTTTACTGGCGCGAAAACGACGCGAACTGGCAAATCGTTTACGAGGGTAGCCGCACATTCCCGGTCCCCGATAACACTATCGTCGAAAACTGATTCGGGAAGATCGTGAATGCAGCGCAGGAATTCGCGTCTCCTGCCGTCGACCTGCAGATAGACGCTATTCGCGATACTTGTGACAACCGACGCAATTGCCTGTCAGCCGGCCAAGCGCAAAGTAATTCGGCGGGTTGGCGCGGGCGGTACGAATGGCCAGGCTAAGATCACCCTTGAACTCGTCGATATGCTCGTCAATGACGAGGTGATTGGTGGTAACACCGCCACCGAGTTCAGTCGTGAGACCTTTGATCTTGTTCAGCAGGTCGAGGATGCTTTGCTGCCGATCGAAGCTGTCGATCGACTCATCCAGCTGGATTTCGTTGAGTTGTCGCAGGTAGAAGCTGAGCAGCGCCATCTTGCTCCTGAGCTCGTTTCGCTCCAGGTAAACGTAATCGTTTGGGTATGTCACCTTGCGAATCTGGGCGCAGCCGAACACGACGCCTGCACAAAGCAACGCAATTAACAGTAGTCGCAACCGGTTGTTGCCGCCTGGATTCGTTGAATTCTTTGGGTTCAAACTTTTAGGTTTCATATTTTGCTATCACTGACTTAAGGATTGGAGTCCTCAGGCCTGTTACTCGTCAATTGGCTGCTTATCAGGCCAGTAGATCACCTCGGGCCGCTCAGGGCATTGACCTGAATCATGACCGCGGCGATCAGCAAACCGAGACCGCCTTCCATCGACGGTGTTGCCTGGCCATTCCACCTGGCCTGCAATCCCGGGTTAGTTTTTGATCGATGCGAGGATGACGAACTTGCTGTTGGCGGCAACGGTTTCGCAGTTGCCGAACAGTTTCTTGAGCTTGGCGTGATAGCCAAGGTGGCGATTGGCGACAATACGTAACTCGCCCCCCGCTGCCAGCACGCGGCGGGCGTCCTTGAACATACGCCAGGCGATGGCATCGCCGACGCTGTGCTGCTGGTGGAACGGCGGATTGATCAGAACCAGGTCCTGGCTCGCAGCGGAGACAGCCTGCAGGCAATCATCGACCATGAAATCCGCGTCCCGCGCCTGCGCAAACGCGTCCCGGAAATTTGCCTCGGCGCTGGCGATCGCCATGAAAGATTCGTCGCTGAATAACAGGCTCGCGGCGGGATTGAGCGCGGCCGCGATCAGGCCCAGCACGCCGTTGCCGCAGCCGAGATCGACGATGTGCCTAAAGCGCGGATCCTGCGGCATATGCTCGAGCAACAGCCGGCTACCGGGATCGAGACGGTCGCGACTGAACAGGCTGGCGTGATTCCGAATCCTGTAGCGTCGGCCGACTACCAGTTCATAGTCATCGGGATATGGACTCTGCCCCTCATTAATCGAGTGATCGCGCTCGACCAGGATCAAGCGGCTTTTCTTGAAAGCCCGGGTCGTAGTCGTGGGGCCGATAATCGACTCGAACAGCTCGAGCGTGGAATTATGGATATTGCGCGCCATACCCGCGGCGATGATGTGAGTGTCGTGATGCAATATTGCGCGCAGAGCGTAAAGCTGATGTTCCAGCAGCGCCCGCGTTTTGGGAATCTTGATGAGTACGCAATCCACGTCGACGCTCGGAAAATCGATACCCGAATTGGTTTTTACCTGGTCGACGGGATAACCGTTCGCCAGCAGGTTATCGCGCAGCGCCTGCTGCGCCAGGAAGGAATCGTTCCACGAGTAAACCAGGTGGTCTGCGAGCGCAACCGCGAGCGCACCGAAAGCGTCGTTCAATATCAACAACCTGCCGTGCTGTGACAATATCTGGATATCGGCCAGGTGGTTCAGCAGGAATTCATCGGCAGCATCCCAGGCCTGCAGGTTGTCGTCGCGGGGATTGCGCTGCAGTTCGAACTCGCCCTGCGGTACCAGCAGGGTTTTGTGCCGGTCGACCGGCAATGGCTTGTTCATACTCAATTTCTAAACGGCAGGGCCAGCATACCGGGTAACCGATCGACCTGCCGCTGATCGCGAAACTCCGGGATGCCGATCGTCATCCCGTCATGACCCCGCTGCGGTTGATCGATGTAGGTACCGAAGGCCCGGTCCCACAGCGACAGGTTAAAACCGAAGTTGCTGTTGGTTTCGTCACGCAGGATCGAATGATGCACGCGGTGCATATCCGGGGTTACCAGCAAGCTGCGTACCCAGCGGTCGACGCCGCGCGGCAAGCGGACGTTGGCGTGATTGAAGAGCGCCATGCCGTTCAGCAGGATTTCGAATACCAGCACCGCGAGCAATGCCGGGCCGAGCAGTGCGATTACCCCCCACTTGATCAGCATCGAGACCACTATCTCGATGGTATGGAAGCGGGAACCCGTCGTCAGGTCGATGTCGAGATCGGCGTGATGCACGCGATGCAGCCGCCACAACAGCGGCACCCGGTGCATCATTAAATGCTGCAGGTAAATCGCGAGGTCGAGCAGCAGTACCGCCGCCACGACTTCGATCCAGAATGGCAGCGCCAGCCAGTTGAACAGACCCCAGCCCATGTCGTTCACCGAGTAGGCAATGCCGACGGCCGCGGCCGGGAACAGCAGCCGCAGCACGACACTGTTGAGCAGCAGCAAACCGAGATTGTTGGCCCAGCGCTGCAGCTTCGAAACGCTCAAAACCCGCCGCGGCGCAAGCAACTCCCAGATCAGCATCACGCTAAAGATAGCCGCGAAAAAACCGAGCCGGTACGCGACTTCCAGCTCTAGAACCAGGTTTTCGATGGTAGATTCCATAACCGACATTTTCAGGCAAAACCCTCGACATTGACAGCCAAAATGAAAAAGCGCTTAATCGGTGTTAAAAGCAGCTCGGGATCCGACGCCGACAACTGAAGGAGTAGATCGATGAATACAACCACAAGTTCACTTGTGGACGCCAGGGGCGTCCCGGTTTCAGATTGCAAACCCCAATCCCTGCAAGACTACGAGACCGCGCTGCTGCAGTTTCACAGTTATTTCGGCGATCCTACCGAAACCCTGTCAAAGACCCTGGAAGCAGACCCCGAGTTCGTCCTCGGGCATATCTTTTTTGCCAGCGCCCTGCTGATGATGACCGAACGTCAATACCTGCCAATGATCCGCGAACACCTCGAGGCGGCAGAGGCGCTCGGCGGCAAGGCCAACGCGCGCGAACGACAATTGACGCTGGCCGCACGCCAGTGGATGGAAGGCGACTGGGATCGAGCCAGCCTGACCTGGGACCAGGTGCTGGTGGACCACCCGCTCGATGCGATGGCGCTGCAGCTGGGTCACCTGACCGATTTTTTGCGCGGGGACTGTTTCAACCTGCGCGACCGTGTATGCCGGGTCATGACCAGCTGGGACAAGAGCGTCCCGGGATACTCCTATATCCTCGGCATGCAGGCTTTCGGTTTCGAGGAATGCAACCAGTACGACAAGGCCGAACTGGTGTCGAATACCGCGCTGGAAATGGAGGCGCGCGATCCCTGGGCGGTACACGCACTGGCGCACGTGCTTGAAATGCAGGGCCGCTTCGACGAGGGCAAGGCCATGTACCGCGAGCGCGAAAACGACTGGGCGCCCGATAATGGCTTCGCCTTTCACAACTGGTGGCACCTGGCGCTGTATCACATCGAGCACGAGGATTTCGACAGCGCCCTGCACCTGTACGACGAACAGATACTGCCGGACGATTCGGACGTTTCGATGCAAATGCTGGACGCCAGCGCGCTGCTGTGGCGGCTGCATCTGCAGGGCGTCGAGCCAGGCTCGCGCTGGGATCGAATCGCGCAACTGTGGGCCAACAAGACCCCGGTCGAGAACGGTTACTATGCCTTCAACGACCTG
>CAMYON010000100.1 GCA_947260025.1 uncultured Gammaproteobacteria bacterium | reverse complement strand
CCCGGCACGATTGCCTGCGACCGCTCGACCAGGGTGGTGCAAATTACTGGTTCGGTTAGAATGTCTGCTGTCGATTCCCAAGGCTTAGATTGCATGCAACCCGCGCAGCCCACCACCGAGGCCATCTGGACGGTCTCGGCGCTCAATTTCGAAGTCAAGCAAATGCTTTCGCAGGGCATCGGCACGTTGTGGATCGAGGGCGAAATTTCCAATTTTGCCTGCCCCGCATCGGGTCACTGGTACTTCACTTTGAAGGACGAAAAAGCGCAGTGCCGCGCCGCGATGTTCAAGGGACGCAATAGCCGCGTCGGATTCCAGCCGCAAAACGGCCAGCAGGTGCTGCTGCGGGCCCAGGTCACGCTGTACGAAGCGCGCGGCGAATTCCAGCTCGTGGTCGACCACCTGGAAGACGCGGGCGTCGGCGAGTTGATGCGGCGCTACGAGCAGCTCAAGGCGCAGCTGAGTCAGGAAGGGCTGTTCGACAGCGCCTGGAAAAAACCGTTGCCCGCCCATCCAGAAAAGATCGCCCTCGTGACCTCCGCCAGCGGCGCCGCAATCCGCGACGTATTATCGGTGATCGCGCGCCGCGCGCCGCATATACCGGTGGTCGTGTTTCCAACCCCGGTGCAGGGTGAAACCGCGGCGGCGCAAATCCGCCAGGCGCTCAGGCGCGTGATCGATTACGGCGAATGCGACGTCGTGCTGCTGGTCCGCGGCGGCGGTTCGCTCGAGGATGGCGGTTCGCTCGAGGATCTCTGGTGTTTCAACGACGAGGCCCTGGCGCGCGACATCGCCGCTTACCCGCTGCCGCTGGTCACCGGCGTCGGTCATGAAATCGATTTCACGATCGCCGATTTCGTCGCCGACCAGCGCGCGCCGACGCCCTCGGTAGCCGCCGAAACCGTGACGCCGGACATCAATGAAATGATGCAGGGCATCGATGATCGGGTAGCACGCCTGCTGGGCCAGCTCCAGTTACGCCTGGAGCAGTCGCGCGAGCGTCTGAAGTACCTCGTCAGGGCGCTCGACCAGCAGCATCCGACGCGCCAGTTCGCGCAGTCGAAGCTGCGCCTGCAGCATGCCTGCGATTCGCTGCTCGAGCGCATGCGTTTTCGCCTCGGCGAGGACCGGCACCGCCTGCGGCTGTGCCAGACCAGGCTGACGCGGGCAAGCCCGCGGCTTGCAATTTCGCGCCGGCGAGAACAGCTGGATCGGCTGATCGAGAATCACCAGGCCGCGATGCGGCAAACACTGCTGCTGTCGAGGCATCGGCTGTCGTTACAGGCACGTTCGCTGGACACGTTAAGCCCGCTGAAAACCCTGGGGCGCGGTTTCGCCACCGTCAGCAAGGACGACAGGCTGGTAACCTCGGTAACCCAGCTAACGACCAATGACAAGGTAGAAATTACGCTTGCAGACGGTAAAAAACCGGCGACGATCGACTAACCGACCCGATCCCGGTCTAAACGCTGTTTACCCGGCAAATCTAAGTCATCCCGATGCAAACGTCATCCCGAAGCGAGTGTCATCCCGAAGCGAGTGTCATCCCGAAGCAAATGTCATCCCGAAGCAGACGTCATCCCGAAGCAAATGTCATCCCGAAGCGAGTGTCATCCCCGCGCAAGCGGGGATCTCGAGACCAAAGATAAAGCTATCCCGACAAGATCCCCGCTTGCGCGGCGGTTCGACGCATCGAGATGACGGGAACAATTTTTTAGCGGCGATAACGGGGAAATTCTAATGTCTTTCGGCCCGGATAAGGGGTGATCTCTAGTAGTCCGATAGCAGGCTACCGTAACCGCTGAAACGATCGTCGATTCGGCGATCACGTCGAGCGTGCGCAGTGCGCCGCAGGACACGAATATCGCGTCGGCGTCGGCACGGTCCTGCGCCAGCGCGAACTCGGCGATATAATCCGGCGCGACGCGCACCATGTCGCTGTCTTTTTCGAGGTTGAGTCCGCACAGCGACACCACGTCGAAGCCGGCCTGCTCGAGGTAGTCGACCTCGCGCTGGTTGACTTCGTCGAGATAGGGCGTGGCGACGACGATGCGCTGTGCCTGCAGAGTCTTGAGCGCGCGGATAACGCCGGTAATCAGCGAAGTCGCCCGGGCGCCTGGCGCGCCGCGCTTGAGCTCGGCGAAAACGCGTTCCTCGCCGATCACCAGGCTGCCAGAGGTGCAGGCATAGCACACCACGTCGAGACTGCCATCCGGCAACAGCGTCGAGGCGCAATCGGCCAGCAGGCCGGCCTGCGCGGCCAGCGATTCGCTGGTGATCGAGTCCGGGATTGCCGCGCGCGTGAAATGGATGCCGACGCCTGGCGGGCGCAGGGTCAGAACGTCGTCCTGCACGGTTTGCTCGGTCGCGAGCAGTACGTACCCGATCTTGGCGCGTGGATGACGACCGTCGTCGAAGCGGATGTCGGCCGGCGCCGGGGCCAGTACGGAATTGGGAGACATGGGTTTTAAATTCCTTTAGGGGAAACGGTATGATATACACACGCGACTATCCGCGCTATCCAGGAATTAGCAATGCTTGAACAGGCCCGCCAACGCACCGCCGAATTTCAATCCCGCCTCAAGGACGCGGGCATCGACCTTGCCATCATCACCGACGAGAGTTCGATCGCCTACCTCGCGGGTTTCTGGGGCTATCTCTCGGTCGAGTTCGGCCGCCCGACATTCCTGCTGCTCCGGCCCGAAGAGGAGCCAGTGGTGATTACGCCGCTGATGGAAAGCGAAATGGTGGGCGCGATGACCTGGGTCGAAAATATCGAAACCTGGGAAGACGCCGGCGAGCGGCGCTGGGAAAGAGTGTTGCAACAGGCGATCGGCGACAACCCGGGAAAAATCGGTGTCGAAAAAGCGGCACTGCCACCGATCGTGCGCAACTGGTTCGACGACCAGATGCCCGCTGTCCAATTGATCGATGTGGCACCGTTGCTCGGCGAAATGCGCATGATCAAGTCATTAGAGGAAATCGAGGTCATGAAACAGGCCGGGGAAATTGCTGGCGCGATGATGCGGGGCGCCGAAGGCGCGCTCGGCGAGGGACGCCCCGAATACGAAGCGGCGCTGGCGGTGATCGAAGCGGGAACGCGCAAGGCTGCCGGCTTTCTTACCGCCAAAGGCTGGGAAGCGTTTATTTCACCGATGATTCACAACCTGCAAATCATGCAGTCCGGCCGCGATACCTCGATGGTGCACCGCCGCGCGAGCGTCAAACCTCTGGCAAAAGGCGACCCGGTTTATTTCTGCTTCTGCAACATGGCCCAGTTCAAACAGTACAAGCTCGGTTTCGATCGCATGTTTTTCATCAAGGAAGTCAGCGACGAAGCCGTGGAGGTGCAGCAGGCCGCGATCGATGCGCAACAGGCTGCGATCGCCGCGATCCGGCCCGGCGTAACCGCCGAATCGGTGGCCGAGGCCGCCGACGAAGTCTATCGCGAGCGCGGCTACGCAACCGGTTACCGCACGGGACGTTCGATCGGCATGGCCTATCTCGAATCTCCCGAGTTGAAACACGGGGATAAGACTATTCTGCAGGCCGGCATGACCTTCGCCGTCGACGGTGGTATCAGCGTCGATGGCCGCCTCGGCGGGCGCATCGGCGACTCGATCGCGGTCACCGCGACCGGCAGCGAATACATCACCGAATACCCGCGCAAAATTCTAACCGTTGACCGTTAAAGGGGACATTCCATGTCAATCACACGCCATCACAGCAACCAGCGCATGAGTCAGATCGTAATTCACGGCGACACCGTGTACCTCGCCGGCCAGGTGGCCGATGACGCCAGCGCCGATATCACGGTCCAGACGCAACAGGTACTGCAAAAGGTCGAGAAACTGCTCATCGAGGCCGGTTCCGACACCAGCAAGATCCTGTCGGCGCAGATCTGGATCGCAAGCATGGGTCATTTCGCGCAGATGAACGAAGTCTGGGATGCCTGGATTCCGGAGGGACATGCCCCGGCACGCGCCTGCATCGAGGCGCGCCTGGCGTCGCCGGACCTGCTGGTCGAAGTGGGTATCGTCGCCGCCCGTTAACCGCGGCCAGTCAGGCGTCGGCACCTTGAATCGGGACGCTGTAACCCTTGAGGGCACTGGACTTGAGCGTCTATTAGACTTGTGCAGTAATTGTGTTTATCCTTGCCCCAGTAATATTTATGCACCGGAACAGGCAGCGATAAGCACTAACTTCCCTGGCCGAGTGCAAAAAAACAAAAACCCGACATCGATCGGGGCAGACTGAGGGGGTCTATCGTATGAATACCGTAATGCTCGTTTCGCTGGTTCTGTGCGCCGCCATCGCCATCTGGGGGGTCGCCGATCCCGATTCGATGACCGGTGCGGCTCAGTGGCTGGTGAATTACTCGCTCACCGCGCTCGACTGGTACTTCCTGGCTTTATGTACCGCCTTTCTCGTCATCATGGGCTTCATGGCGTTTTCGAAGTACGGCAATATCAAGCTCGGGGCCGACGATGACGAACCCGAATTCAGCACCGGCTCGTGGGTCGCGATGCTGTTTGCCGCCGGCATGGGCTCGGGCCTGCTGTTCTGGGGCGTGGCGGAACCGATCTATCATTTCATGACACCCCCCGTCGGCGAGGGTGAAACCGCGATGGCCGCGCGCAACGCGATGGTCATCACCAACCTGCACTGGGGGCTGCACGCCTGGTCGATATACGGTTGCTGTGCGCTGGTTATCGCCTATTTCACCTTCCGGCTTGGCCTGCCATCGATGGTTTCGACGCCCATCCTGGTCGGCTTCAAGAACGTGTTCGGCAAGAAGACGCTGAAGCAGATCGGCAACACCGCCGATATCCTGGCCGTTATCGCGGTTATCTTCGGTCTCGCCGGCTCGCTGGCGATGGGTACGCTAATGGTAAGGTCCGGAATGGCCGCGGTGTTCGACACCTCGCAGGATGTCACCATGAGCATGATCATTATCGCGGTGATGACGGTATGTTTCCTGCTGTCGGCCTGTACCGGCGTCGACAAGGGGATCAAAATTCTCAGTAATATCAACATGATCGTCGCTATCCTGATCCTGCTGGTGGTGCTGTTCGGCGGCCCTACCGCCTACCTGTTTCAGTCCTTCATTTATTCCATCGGTGACTACCTGATCCAGCTGATACCGATGTCGTTCAAGACTTACGCCTATACGCCGGCCGGATCCTGGAACTGGTTTCACGGCTGGACCCTGACCTACCTGATCTGGTGGTTGGCCTGGGGTCCGTTCGTCGGAATCTTTATCGCGCGCATCAGCCGCGGCCGCACCATCCGCGAATTCGTCATCTACGTGGTTGGCGTGCCCACCATCGTTTCCATGCTGTGGTTCGCCGCGTTTGGCGGCGCCGCGATTCATATCGAGATGTTCGGCGCCGGCGGTATTGCCGACAAGGTGTTCGCCGACGTCGCGGGCGCGCTGTTCGGATTCTTCGAGTACTTCCCCGGCACCACGCTGCTGAATTTCCTCGCGGTCTGCCTGATTTTCATTTTCCTGGTTACCAGCGCGGATTCGGGCACTTTCGTTATCAGCATGATGACCAGCTCGGGCAGCCTGAATCCCGCCACCAAGCTCAAGCTGACCTGGGGCCTGATCATCACCGGTATTACCGTGGCCACTATCGTCACCGAAAGCGTCAAGGTGGCCAAGGTGATGGCAATCACCGGGGCGATTCCGTTCACCTTCATAATTATCCTGCAGCTCGCGGCCTTTTTCAGAATCGTGCGAGAGGACCCGCAGATCAGGGAAACGCATACCGTGGTGCGCCAGGTTTCGGGCGCTAGCGCCACCGATGAAAGCGCGGCCTAGGGGGATATGACGATGACTACAAAATATACAAAATACGCAATTGCCCTCCTGCTTTGCAGCCTGCTCGTCGCCTGTGGCGGCGAAGACCGCAAAAGCCTGCGGGTCGGTGCCAAGCCTTTCGCGGAAAGCATGATCCTGGCGGAAATGATTGCGCAGATGGCGGAGGCGGAAGGTATCCCGGTCGAGCGCAGTATACCGTTCGGACTCACGCCCAAGATCATGGAAGCGGTCAAGCAGGACGTGCTCGATGTCTACCCGGAGTATAACGGCACCAGCCTGACCTTCCTCGGCCAGGCTCCCACCAGCGATGGCGCGGCCTCGACCGCCATGGTAGAGACACTGTTCAAGCCGCTGGGACTCGAGCTGACCGGTAAGTTCGGCTTTTCCAACGACTACGCGATGGTCATGACCCGCGAGCGGGCAAAAGACCTCGGGGTCAGCACGATTGGCGACCTGACCAAAGTGTCCGGTCTCACCTATGTCGTCGACGAGGATTTCGTACAGCGACCGGCGGACGGCCTGCAACAGATGAATCGCCGTTACGGCATCACCGGGTCGAGCACGATGACGCATCCGGTTGGCACCGAGGGCAAAGATAAAATCGTGTCGGCACTGCTGGATGGCTCGGCCGATGTCGGCGAACTGTTCATGACCGATGGCCAGATTGCCGAATATGACCTGGTTGTATTAACCGACAACCTGGGATTCTTCCCGGTTTACGAGGTTGCGCCGCTGGTACGCTCGGATGCGCTCGCCAGCCTCAAGGAGCTGCGCGCAGTACTGGAAAAACTGAGCGGCAAGATCACCGCGGCCGACATGCAGGTGATGAACAAGGCGGTAGACCTGGACGCGCAATCGGCGGCCAGCGTGGCCGCCAACTTTCTCGCCTCCAAGGGTTTGTTACCGGAAGACGCCAAGGGTAGTGGCGCCGCCAAGATAGCCGTGGTCGGAGATCCCGGCGTGGTTCGCGGTATCGACACCGCCCGCGCCCTGCGCGCGATCAGAGCGGGTTACGCGGGCAGCGACCTGGAACTTTCCAATAGCGAAACTCCGCTCGAAACGATGGCCGCCGGTGAAGCGCGGGTCGCGATCGTCGGTGCCGAAGCGTTTTACGGGCTTGGCGACGAGGGTCCGATGGCCAAGGGCTTTGCCGAGGCGTTTGCGGTACTCGGTTACAAATCGGCACACCTGGTCGGTCTCGCCAACGGTCCCGACTCCATTTCCGGGATGAGCAAGATTGCGACCGGCCCCAGGGGTTCGGGCTCGGCGCGGGTGCTGGAAATGCTGCTGCAATCGTTCGGTATCGCCGACAAGATCGAAGTGGTGAACTCCGCCGACGATCCGCGGGCGCAACTGCTGGCGATGACCAGGGGCAATCACGACGGGGTGTTCCTGATGGCGCCGTCGAAAGACCGCGCGATCGCGGCCCTGATGCGCAACGGATTTTACCGGCTGCTGAGCCTCGATGAGTGGGCGCAGGGCGGACATACGGCAAGATTCAGCTTTATCCGGCCCGCCACGATCCCGGCAGACACCTATCCCAACCAATCCGGCGCGGTCACGACCGTGAGCACCCAACTGGTGCTTGCCAGCCCCGCCAAAACGGTGCAAACCGCGGGTGAAGTCGGCCCGGGAACCGCCGGTATCGACTCCAGCGCGGCAATTCCGGTAAGCGCCAGCGCCGTGAAGTCGATCCGAGAATCGCTCGGCGCCATGGACGTCATCGATCCGGCCATTCCGGTTCACGGTTCGCTGGTACCGGAAATCACGGTCGTGGACAAGTCGCTGCCATTCAGCGCGGACGTTTCGGTCATCAACATCCTGATGATCCTGTTTACGGTGTGGATGCTTTACCTGGTCGCCCTGCCCAGCCCACGCGACTTCAAAATGCCAGACGACCTTTAACCACGCAAGTTAATTAGGAGACAAGACGATGGTAAATTATTTAGCACCGATAGATCTCGAAGACGAGCACCTTTCGGCTGGTGTAATCGAAAAAACCGTGCAGATGGCGACCGGCGTCGAGGGCGCACAGATTTATCTGATGACCGTGATCCCCGGCATTACCCCGGGAATCGATCAGCGCTACGCGATCCGTGGCGAAATGCACGGCTCGACCGAGTATCCGCTGCAGGAATGGAAAGATGACGCGGCCAAGCAATTGCAGAAAATTGCCGACAAGACCGTCCCCAAGGAGATGCAGGCGGGGATCGTGGTCGAAAACGGCACCGTCTACCGCGAGGTCGTCGAGGCCGCCAAGGACCTGAAAATCGACCATATCGTCATGGGCGCACACCGGCCGTCGCTGGCTGACTTCCTGCTTGGACCCAATTCCGCAAGGGTTGCGCGTCACGCCGGCTGCTCGGTGACCGTCGTCAGGGAATAGCCAACGCGCCAACCTGGTGGGATTCATCGACCGGAGGTTTAATCCGATCGCATCATTTGTTCGATTTCGATGAAACCTGTCGATGTATTACTCGCGATTTCGATCGCGGTCATCTGGGGCATGGGTTTCGTCATCGCCAAGGCGGCGATGTCGCATTTCTCGCCAATATTGCTGATGGCGCTGAGATTCTCGCTGACGGCCTTTTGCCTGATCTGGTTCTTCCGCCCTCCCCCCGGCCTGTTCAGACAACTATTCTGGATTTCGCTGATCAGTGCCGCACTGCAGTACAGCCTGACATTCAACGGCGTGCGAGGCATAGATGCCTCGACCGCGGCGCTACTGGTACAACTCGAAGTCCCCTTCGGCCTGTTGCTCGCCTGGCTGGTACTGGGCGACCGGATTTCACTGAAACAGGCGCTTGGTATCGTCATCGCATTCTGCGGGGCGCTGCTGATCATCGGCGAGCCCAAACTCCAGGGCAATCTGATCTACGCTTTCATGGTCATCGGTGGCGCCTTCACCTGGGCTGTCGGACAGATTATGGTCAAGCAACTCGGCAACCTCGGCGGGTTCCGGCTGATTAGCGGGGTCGCGCTGTTTGCCGCGCCACAACTGTTTGTCGCCTCCTTCCTGCTCGAAAACGATCAACTGGCGCAGATCGCAACCGCGTCGATTGCGGCCTGGGCGGCGGTGGCTTATCTCGGGCTGGTCATGACCGCGCTCGCCTATGCAATCTGGTATCGCCTGCTCGGGCACTACAACGTCAACCAGGTGATGCCGTTTCTGCTGTTGCTGCCGGTGACCTCCGTGTTTGGCGGTATCGTCTTCCTCGGCGAATCGCTGACTGTTAAAATTGCCGCCGGGGGATGCCTGTCAATTGCCGGCGTCGGATTGATAACGATACAGAGATGGCCACGATGGCAAGCAGCCAAATCCTGAACGAACCCTTCGACTCGATCGAAGACCAGGCCTGCGACGCCTACGCCAGGCTCGGCGCCATCTGCCTGCGAGGAGCCTTCACCGACTGGATCGAAGTGTTGCGCGCCGGAGTAGAGCGTAACCACGAGGAACCCGGCCCCTATTTTTCCGAAAACATCAGCGCGGATGAAACCGGCCGTTTCTGGGACGACTACTGTAACTGGCAAAGAATACCCGAGTTTCACCGTTTCATAACGCAGTCGAACGCGGCAGAACTCGCGGCCAGGGTCATGCGCTCGAAAACCGCGCAGTTTTTCCACGACCACGTGCTGGTCAAGGAGCCGCATACGCCCAAGCCGACGCCGTGGCACCAGGATGCGCCCTATTACTTCGCCGACGGCACCCAGACCGTCAGTTTCTGGCTGCCGCTCGATCCTGTATCGCAGGCCGAGACCCTGCGCCTGGTTGCCGGCTCGCACCGCTGGCCGAAACTGGTGCTGCCGGTCAAATGGCTCGACGACGACGCTTTTTACGCTGAACGGAACGACCAGTACATGACCCTGCCCGAGCTCGACGACCCGGACTGCGGCGAAACCATTCTAGAGTGGGACATGCAGCCAGGCGACGCGGTATTGTTCGACTTTCGCACCGTGCACGGCGCACGCGGAAACTTGCAGGATCGACGCCGGCGGGCTTTCTCGATGCGCTGGGTCGGCGATGACGGTCACTATACCGAACGCCAGGGGCGAACTTCGCCGCCCTATCCCGGACACGATATGCAAGATGGGCAAAAGCTCCGGGAAGACTGGTTTCCTGTCCTGTGGCCAGCGAGTTCCGCCCGATGAGCAACCCGATCCTGGTAAATACCCTGCGCGGCGATATCATCGAGAACCGTCATCGCGGTGCGGTCGCCGTGTGCGATCCCGGAGGCAGCTTGCTGCAGGCCT
>CAMYON010000099.1 GCA_947260025.1 uncultured Gammaproteobacteria bacterium | reverse complement strand
AAAACCAGGGATATCACCTGCAGCTGCAGGATGACGAGCTAATCGAGGAAATGCTCACCCGCAAGGCCATCAACTGACTATTAGACTCAATTCCTGTATGAAATACAGGAATTGAGTCTAATAGTCATCCCGAAAAGTGCGCTAGCACTTATCCGGGATCTCCCGACCCGCCGTCGATATTCATTCCAGGTAGAGCGTTCTACTGCGACCTGTTTAAAACCGATCACGCAACGCGTAATAAGTCATGCCGAGCACCAGTCCCGGCCAGCGCAGCAGGTCACCGCCCGGGAAGCTGCGTGTCGGAATCTTGCCGAACAGGTCGAATTTTTCGGCTTCTCCCGACAGTGCCTCTGCAATCAGTTTGCCGGCCAGCGATGCCATCGCCACCCCCTGTCCCGAGTAGCCCTGCGCATAGTAAATGCTCTGGCCGAGGCGTCCGAAATGCGGCATTCGATTCAGCGTCACCGCGAGCGTACCGCCCCAGGCGTAATCGATGCGGGTATTGGCCAGTTGCGGGTAAACCTGCAACATCGGCTTGCGCACGAAACTGGCGATATCGGCCGGAAAATTCTGCCGGTAGTTTTCGCCGCCACCGAACAGCATTCGCTTGTCTGCCGAAAGCCGGTAGTAGTTGACCACGAAACGCGAATCGGCGATCGCGACATCGCGCGGGTTGATCTCACCAAGCTGCGACGCGTTCAATGGTTCGGTCGCGATGACGAAATTATTGATCGGCATGATTTTCCCAGCGACTCTTCTTTCGAGCTTGCCGAGGTAACCGTTGCAGGCGAGCACGACGTGGTCGGCCTCGACCACCCCGCGATCGGTTTGCACGCGATTGGGTTTGCCTTCCTGGTAGCCATTAACGGGAGTGTCCTGGTAGATGCGGGCGCCGGCGGCAAGGGCCGCATCTGCTAGCCCGAGCGCGTAGTTAAGCGGATGCAGGTGCCCGGCACCCAGGTCGAGACTGCCGCCGTAATAGCTATCGCTGCCGACCAGTTCGGCCATGGCGTCCCGTTCCAGGTATTCGATTTGTTGGTAGTCATACTCGCGCCGCAGAAACTCGACATATTGCTCGGTTTCCCCGGCGTAGGCGGGCTTGTGATTGGGGTGCGCGATCCCCGGTTTCAGATCGCATTCGATTCGATTCTTTTCGACCAGCTGCCTGACCGTATCCTTGGCGGTCTCGGCCAGCTCCCAGAACTGGCGCGCGGCCGCGGCGCCGACCATCGCGGTTAACTCGACCTGGTCCTTGCGTTGACCACTGCACAGCTGGCCGCCATTGCGCCCGGAGGCGCCCCAGCCAGGCTTGCGCGCTTCGAGCAGCACCACGTCGTAGCCGCGTTCGGCTAAATGCAGCGCGGAGGAAAGCCCGGTATAGCCGCCGCCGATGATACAGACGTCGGCGCGGCGGGAGCCATCCAGCGCGCTTACTTCCAGCTCGCGATTCCGGGTGGCCTGGTAGTAGGATTCCGGGTAGTCGTTGGTGTCGCTGCGGTCCTGAACCAGCTTCAAAGACATGTCGCCAGGATCAGGTGACGGCTTTGTGGGTCAGGTCGAGGCATTGCCAGGCGCGTTCGACGAAAACATCGACGTCTGCCTGCTGCAATATCAGCGGCGGCGAAATTATCATCGCATCGCCGACCGCTCGCATCACCAGGTTGTTGTTGAAGCAGAATTCCCGGCAAATGGTGCCGACGCCAAGATCTTTGTCGAATCTGACGTAGTTTTCCTTGTCCTTTACCAGTTCCAGCGCGCCGAACATGCCGACACCGCGGACTTCGCCGACCAGGGGATGATCGCCGAGCTCACGCAGCCGCCGCTGCAGGTAAGGCGCGGTCGATTCACGCACTTGCTGCACGATATTTTCACGCTGCATCAGCTTGATATTGGCGATCGCCACGGCCGCGCACACCGGGTGACCCGAGTAGGTATAACCGTGGTTGAATTCGCCGCCCTGGTTGATCAGCACGTCCATGATCCTGTCGGCAACCATGACGCCGCCGATCGGCAGGTAGCCCGATGACAGGCCCTTGGCGATCGGCATCAGGTCGGGTTTGAGACCGTAGTAATCGGTGCCGAACCATTCCCCGGTGCGGCCGAAACCGCAGATGACCTCGTCGGCGACCAGCAGTATCCCGTAGTGTTCGCAAATCTTTTTCACTTCCGGCCAGTAAGAGTCTGGCGGTACGATAACGCCGCCCGCGCCCTGGATTGGCTCGGCGATGAATGCGGCCACCTTGTCGACGCCGAGTTCCTCGATCTTGTCGGCAATCGATTGCGCCGCCTGGCGCCCGAATTCTTCGCGGTCGAGATCGACGCCGAGTTCGCAGCGTTTTTCGAACCAGTTGGGCTGTTCCACGTGCACGATATCGGGGATGACCCCGCCCTGTTTGTGCATGTCGGCCATGCCTCCCAGGCTGGAAGACGCGATAGTGCTGCCGTGATAGGCATTCTTGCGACTGATGACGACGCGCTTTTCAGGCTTGCCCAGGATGTCCCAGTAACGCCAGACGAGACGCAGTACGGTATCGTTGGCTTCCGACCCGGAGCTGGTAAAAAACGCGTGGTCCATGTGGGCCGGGGTCACTTCCGCCAGTAGCGCCGACAGCTCGGCCGCCGGGGGCGTTGTGGTCTTGAAAAAGGCGTTGTAATAGGGCAGCTGCTGCATCTGCTGGTAGGCCGCCTCGATCATGTCTTTCTGACCGTAACCCATGTTGACGCACCACAGCCCCGCCATCATGTCGAGCAGCTCGTTGCCGTCGGAATCGGTCAGGTATACACCATTGGCCGATTCGATGATGCGTGCCGGCTTTTCCTGTAGATCGTGCGGATTGGTAAACGGGTGCAGGTGATGGCTGTCTAGATCCTGCCACTTCTCGGTCTTGGTCGAATCCATCGCGGTTGCTTGGGTCATAATGTTACCTCAGACTTTTAACAGTAAGTGCTCCCGTTCCCAGGGACTGATTACATTGAGAAAATTATCGAACTCGACTTCCTTGACACCGACGTAAATATCGATAAACGCATCGCTCAACACTTCGCGTAACTCCTTGCAGTCGGACAGGCGCTGCAGCGAGTCGTACCAGTGTCTTGAGAGCTGCATCGGTTCGTCGTAGGCGCTGCTCTGCAGCGGCTCGGTGGGCTCCAGGCCCTGTTTCATGCCGACGTAACCGCAGGCCAGTGAAGTCGCGATCGCCAGGTAAGGATTGACGTCAGCCGAGGCGATACGATTCTCGACGCGCATCGATTTCGGATTTTTTTCAGGTACACGGAAGCCGGTGGTGCGGTTGTCGAAATCCCAGTGAAAATTAATCGGCGCCGACATTTCACGCACGATGCGGCGGTAAGAATTCACGTACGGCGACATCAGCGCCATCGCCTCGGGCAGGAAGCGCTGCAGGCCGGCAATATGGCTTAGCAGCAGTTCGTTGGGCATTCCTTCCGGCGTCGAGAAAATGTTCTCGCCCGATTCCAGGTCTTCGACACTCTGGTGAATGTGCATCGCACTGCCGGGCTGGCCTTCCATCGGCTTGGCCATGAAGGTGGCGTAGAGATCGTGACGCAGCGCCGCCTCGCGCACGGTGCGTTTGAACAGGAATGCCTGGTCAGCTAGCTCCAGCGGGTCGCCATGCAGCAGGTTGATTTCCATCTGCCCCATGCCTTCCTCGTGGATCAACGTGTCGATCTCGAGGCCCTGACCTTCGCAGAAATCGTACATATCGTCGAACATGGGATCGAAATCGTTGACCGCATCGATATTGAAGGACTGGCCACTGCGTTCGACACGGCCGGTGCGCCCGATCGGCGGCAACAGTGGATTCTTGGGATCCAGGTTCGGCTGCAGCAGGTAAAACTCGAGCTCGGGCGCGACTACTGGTTTCCAGCCTTCGGCACGGTAGAGATCGAGCACGCGGCGTAGTACGCCACGCGGCGAAAATTCTATCGGGCTGCCGTCGACGTCGTAGCAGTCGTGGATTACCTGGGCGGATGGTTCGCGCGCCCATGGCAACATGCGGATCGTGTAAGGATCGGGTTGCAGTATCATGTCGACGTCGAGCGGATTGATCTCTTCCCAGTTGTCGGGGTAGTCGCCGGTAACCGACTGCATGAAAATCGCCTTGGGCATGCGCAGGGTGGTGCTATCGGTGAATTTCGCGGCGGGCATTATCTTGCCGCGCGCGGCGCCCGCGAGGTCGGGCACGATGCATTCGACTTCGGTAATCTGGTGCTGTTCTATCCAGTCTTTCATAAGATGTCGTTTATTTGCCTGTGACCAGGTCCGGATTGGACCGGTTTACAGCTCCAAGCATAGTTGAGGATTTGCGAACCGAGCAATTGTGATCACAAAAAATGGCAAAGTCAAATCGCTATTATTAATGCGGATCCGGGTTGATGTGGCGCTTGAATTGACATGGACAGCGGCCGGGGATAGCCTCGCCGGTACTTGAGTGGTCAAATTACGGCTGGCGGAGGAATCATGGCAGATAGTTTCAGTTTACGAACTCGACGGCAGGGTGGCCAAACCCCCGTGCTTGAAAATTGGGGTGTCGACTCCGAGTACGGCGTGCTGCGCGATGTGTTGCTGGGCCCCGCAGACAACTACCGCTGGCGCGAGACCAGTTCGGTGTCCAAGAAAAGCATTCGGCGCGGATACGAGTTCGATGCGGATGTCGCTCGGCGTCAACACGCGGAAATGGTGTCGGCTTACCAGTCGGCCGACGTGCAGGTGCATTTGCACGAACCGGACCCGGTTCTGCCGTACCAGGTTTTTGCACGCGACTCATCGGTGATGACGCCTTACGGCGCGATTATCACCAGCATGGCGAACTGGTGGCGGCGTGGTGAGAATTTTCGTGCGATCGAAACCTACCAGCGTCTCGGGATCCCGATTTATGACTGTGTCACCGCGGGCTCCTTCGAGGGCGGCGATTTTAACGTCATCGAGCCGGGCACGGTTTTAATCGGCTGGGAAGGCGACGAGGGCCGCAGCCAGGAGCAATCGGCGCTGCAGCTAAAGGGCTGGTTCGAAGCCGAGGGCTGGGAGGTCATGCTGACCGACCTCGACCCTTTCTACGTCCACATCGACCTGATGGTGGTGATGCTGGCGCCGAAGCTGGCGGCGGTCTGCCTCGAGTCGACCGATCCCGAGGTGGTTTCATGGCTAAAGTCGAAAAACATCGAAATCGTTTCGGTACCGTTCCAGGATACGCTCGACCTGGGTTGTAACGTGGTCGCGCTCGGCAACGACAGGGTGTTGATGCCGGAGAAGAGTTACGTGCTGAAGGAAAAAGTGCGCGCTCACGGACTCGAGGTGTTCGATCCCGACGTGTCGATGATCACCCCCGGCGGTGGCGGGGTGCACTGCATGTGCCAGGCGCTGCGCCGCGATCCGGGCTAGAAACTACAGCCCCTGTAAAGCCGGGGACAGTATACTTAATTCTCACGCGAATTAAGTATACTGTCCCCGTATTTCGAGGGTATTTCCGTATTTCCGTATTTCGAGAGTCAGGCTTCCTCGCTCATTTTCAGTTCGAGCTCGCGCTGCTTTTGCTGTCGAAACATGATCCAGGCGGCGACCAGTACGCCGATCGCGACCACCAGGATGATGATGGTAGCCAGCGCATTGATGTCGGGACGCAAGCCCAGGCGGATGCGCGAGTAAATCAGTATCGGCAGCGTCACCGCGCCCGGCCCGGTGACGAAGCTCGCGATAATCAGGTCGTCTAGCGACAGCGTAAACGCGAGCAGCCAGCCCGCCAGCATGCCTGGCGCCAGCAGCGGCAGCGTGATATCGGTGAGCACGCGGAACGGCTTGGCGCCGAGATCCTGTGCCGCCTCTTCGAGGTCTTGCGCCATGCCGGCCAGGCGCGACTGAATAATGACCGCGACGTAGGCCATCGAGAAAGTAATATGCGCGATCGTGATGGTGGTGAAACCGCGTTGATCGGGCCAGCCGATGAATTCCTTCAGGGTAATAAACAGTAACAGTAGTGAAAGACCGGTGATTACTTCGGGCATCACCAGCGGTGCGGTAATCATGCCGGTGAACAGGGTACGGCCCCTGAAGCGTCCGAAACGCACCAGCGCCAGCCCCGCGAGGGTACCGAGCAGCATTGCAAAAGTGGCGTTTACGGTGGCGACCTTGAGGCTTAGCCCGACCGCTTCCCAGACCTCCTCGCTCTCGAACAATACCCCGTACCACTTGGTGGAGAAGCCACCCCAGACCGGCACGATTCTGGACTTGTTGAACGAATACAGGACCAGCAGGATCATCGGGACGTACAGGAAGGCAATCCCGAAACAGGTCGTGGTGATTAAAAAATAGGAACGCCTGGCGTTGTTCATTCGGCTTCGGTCTCTTTGGCCTGGATGTGCTGGTAAAGCATCATCGGCAGCACCAGCACCAGCAACAGCGCAATTGCAACCGCCGAAGCCACAGGCCAGTCGATGTTGGCGTTGAACTCGTTGTAAAGCACGCGCCCGATCATTAGCACGTTACCGCCGCCGAGCAGGTCGGGGATGACGTATTCGCCGGTTGCCGGAATAAAGACCAGCAGCGAGCCGGCGATGATTCCCGGCATTGTCATCGGCAGGGTGACGGTAAAGAACGTCGTGATTGGCCTGGCGCCGAGGTCGGCCGCGGCCTCGAGCAGGGTCCAGTCGAGTTTTTCCATGTTCGCGTACAGCGGTAGAATCATGAATGGCACGTAGGTATAGACGATACCGACGTAGACCGCGAACGGGGTGTAGAGCATCCGCATCGGCTCATCGATGATTCCGATTGCGATCAGCAGGTTGTTGATCGTGCCCTGATCGGCGAGTAATCCCATCCAGGCATAAACCCGCAGCAGGAATGAGGTCCAGAACGGCAGGATAACCAGCATCAACAGGACATGCTTGGTGGTATGGTTCGCGCGCACGATCGCGTAGGCCATCGGGTAGCCCACCAGCAGGCACAGAATGGTCGAGATCGACGAAATCTTGAGCGAATTCAAATAGGTCTTGGCATATAAATCGTCTTCCCACAGGTAGGCGAAATTGTCGATCACCACGCGGATGTGCATGATGCCATCGTCGATCCATTCGATCATCGGGGTAAACGGCGGGCTCGCGATAACGGTTTCCGCGAGGCTTATTTTGAGCACGATGAAAAACGGTGCCAGGAAGAAAAGCAGTAGCCACGCGAATGGAACCAACAAGACCAATGTGCGCCAGCGATCCTGCGCCAGGCGCATGAGCCGATGCAGTATTCGCGCCTTCGGCCCCGCTTCGGTGGTTGTCACCGCTTCCGCCGGCGTGCTCATTTGGTCAGCACCACCGAGCTCGAGGGTTCCCAGCTAAGGTAGACTTCCTCGTCCCAGTCGATCGGCGGGTTGCCGTCCTTGGGGCGATTCAGATTGGGTGAGGTAACTTCGACGATGTGTTCGTCGCCAACCAGGACGCGGTAGGTCGAAGTGCCGCCCAGGTAACCGATGTCGTTTACCATGCCCTTGACGCAATTGGTGCTCGAATCCTCGGGCGGCTGCTTGGAAATTCTGATCTTCTCCGGTCGCAATGACACCCAGACCCGGGTGCCTTCCGAGATCGATACGCCGTGGTCGATATAAAAGTTGCAGCTCGGATCCTTGCTCTCGACGACGACGTGATCGGTGCCGTTTTCGGTGATTCGGCCCGCGAACATGTTGGCGTTACCGATGAAATTGGCCACCAGGCGCGAAGTCGGGAACTCGTATATTTCGGTCGGGGTACCGATTTGCTGCAGGCGCCCGACGTCCATGACCGCGATCCGGGTCGAAAGCGTCATCGCTTCTTCCTGGTCGTGGGTGACGACGACGAAGGTGACGCCGAGTTTATCCTGGATATTCATCAGCTCGTACTGGGTTTGCACCCGCAGGCGCTTGTCGAGTGCCGCCAGCGGCTCGTCGAGCAGCAGCATCTTGGGCTGCTTGATCAGCGCGCGCGCCAGCGCCACGCGTTGTTTCTGGCCGCCGGACAGCTGGTGCGGCTTGCGCTTGCGAAACTGGGTCAGCTCGACCATCGCCAGCATTTCCTCGACACGCTGCTCGATCTCGGCTTTGGCAACTCCATCGCGCCTCAGGCCGTAGCCAACATTGGTTTCCACGGTCATGTGCGGAAACAGCGCGTAGGACTGGAACATCATGTTGACCGGGCGTTCATAGGGCGGGACGTCGTTCATGTTGACGCCGTCGATCAGGATCGATCCGGAGGAGGGGGTCTCGAAGCCGGCCAGCATGCGCAGCAGCGTGGTCTTGCCGCAGCCCGAGCCGCCAAGCAGGCAGAACAGCTCGCCCTTGTAGATGTCGAGATCGACGCTGTCGACCGCGGTAAAATCGCCGAAATGCTTGCTGACGCTTTGTACCTTGATGAAGGGTTCGGCCTCAGGATCG
>CAMYON010000098.1 GCA_947260025.1 uncultured Gammaproteobacteria bacterium | reverse complement strand
ATCCGCAAGGTGCTGCCACCGATGTCCGACACCGAACGGGCCGCCATCGAGGCAGGTAGCGTATGGTGGGAGGCGGAACTGTTTCGCGGCAACCCGGACTGGAACCTGTTGCAGGGCTACCGCTTACCCGAGCTCAGCGCGGAGGAGCAGGCTTTTATCGATGGCCCGGTAGAACAGCTATGCGCGATGCTCGACGACTGGGATATTACCCACAATCGCATGGATTTACCGCCCGAGGTCTGGGCCTTTATGAAACAGCATGGCTTTTTCGGCATGATTATCCCCAGGCGTTACGGTGGGCTCGAGTTCAGCGCCCACGGGCACTCCTGCGTCGTGACCAAGATTGCCGGGCGCAGCATTTCGGCCGGGGTTACGGTGATGGTGCCCAATTCGCTGGGTCCAGCGGAATTGTTGTTGCACTATGGTACCGACGCACAAAAAGATCATTACCTGCCGCGGCTGGCCGACGGTCGCGAAATACCCTGCTTTGCCCTGACCGGGCCCTCTGCCGGTTCCGATGCGGGCGCGATTCCGGATACAGGGGTGGTATGCGAGGGCACATACCAGGGCAAGCGCGTGCTGGGATTGCGCCTGAACTGGGATAAGCGTTATATCACCCTCGGTCCGGTCGCGACGGTGCTGGGGCTGGCTTTCAAGGTTTTCGATCCCGACGGTTTGCTCGGCGGCGAGGAGGAGCTGGGTATTACCTGTGCGCTGATCCCGGCAGATACACCCGGCATCAAGATCGGCAATCGTCATTTCCCGCTGAATGCCGCTTTTCAGAACGGCCCCAATAGCGGTAAGGACGTATTCATCCCGATGGAATTCATCATCGGCGGCCAGGAAAACATCGGCAAGGGCTGGCGTATGCTGGTCGAATCCCTGTCGGTCGGGCGCGGCATCTCGCTGCCGGCGGTAGGGGTTGCCGCGGGCAAGGCCTGCACCCGCACCACTGGCGCCTACGCCCACCTGCGCAAGCAGTTCAATACATCGATCGGCAAATTCGAGGGCGTCGAGGAAGCCCTGGCGCGAATTGGCGGTCACACCTACATGATGGAAGCCGGACGATTGCTGACCCTGAGCGGTCTCGATAGCGGCGAAAAACCCTCTGTCATTACCGCGATTCTCAAATGTTTCAACACCGAGCAAATGCGGCAGGTCGTCAACGACGCGATGGATGTGCATGGGGGGCGCGGCATCTGCATGGGTCCCTCGAACTATATCGCGCGCGCCTATCAGACTATTCCGGTGGGCATAACCGTGGAGGGTGCCAACATTCTGACCCGCAGCATGATTATTTTCGGTCAGGGTGCGATACGTTGTCACCCCTACCTGGTGCGCGAGATGGAGGCCGCAACGCTCGAGGATGTCGCGGCTGCCGAGGTTGCTTTCGATAAGGCCCTGCGCGGCCACGCCGAGTATTTTCTGACTAATTTCTGTCGTGCCGTTGTCTACGGCATCAGCGCCAGCCGCCTGGCGCCAGCGCCCTATCCGGGTCGTATCGGCGCTTACTACCAACGGCTCGGGCAGATGAGCGCGGCTTTCGCGGTTTGCGCGGACCTGGTGCTGATGATTCTGGGCGGTTCTTTCAAACGCAAGGAAAAGCTGTCCGGTCGCTTTGCCGATGCGCTGTCCTACATGTTTTACGCCTCCGCGGCATTGAAAAAATTCGAGGTTGACGGTCAACCGAGAAGCGATCTGCCGCTGGTCGAATGGTCGGCAAAGTATTGCCTGTACCAGGTGCAGATGGCGCTGGACGAGATCCTGCGCAATTTTCCGATCAAATGGCTGGGCGTGATTGTTCGCCACTCGATTTTTCCGCTGGGTTTGAACCTGCGACAACCCAATGATTCGCTCAGCCACCGGGTCGCGTCGTTGCTGATCCGGCCGGGCGAAGCGCGCGACCGTTTGACAGATGGTATTTATATCAGTAATGATCCCGATGATATAACCGGTTGCCTCGAGGATGCGCTGCACAAAGTAATCCGTGCCGAGCCTATAGAACGACGCTTGCGGCACGACCAGTTGATCCAGCACGGGCTTGAGGACTATCCGCAATGGATCGCAGGATTGCGCGAAGCCGGTCATATCGACGACGATGAAGCAGAGATATTGCTGCAGGCCATGGCGGCCACGACCAGGGTTGTCAGGGTCGATGAATTCACGCCGGCGCAGATGGCGCCGCGGGATACCGCATCGAACGAGGCGGTAGCTACTAAAAAGGCGGTAAAAAAGAAAGCCGTGACAAAAAAGAAAGCGGCGGTTAAAAAGAAGCGGGCGCAGGGACCAACAAAAAATTAAGCCAGCCCCGGTTCGTTATAATAAACCGTTGCCAATTTGAGGGGGCGAACAATTGGACAAGGTCTGGTTAAAAAGTTATCCACCCGGGGTTCCGGAGGAAATCGATATCGACAGTTACCAGTCGGTGACTGACATATTCGAGCAGGCAATCAAACGTTTTGGTGATAAACCCTGCTTCAGCAATCTGGGCACGACGCTAACCTACGACGAAATGGATCGGTATACCGACCAGCTCGCCAGTTATCTGCAAAACCTGCCGGGTATGGACAAGGGCGACCGAGTCGCGATCATGATGCCCAATATGTTGCAGAATCCGATTTCAATTTTTGCGACGCTGCGCGCGGGGTTTACCGTCGTCAATACCAACCCGCTGTATACCTCGCACGAGCTCAAACACCAGTTAACGGATTCAGGCGCCAAGGCGATCATCGTGATGGAGAATTTTTGTCACACCGTGGAAGAGGTAATCGACGAAACTCCGGTTCAGCACGTCATCACGACTCAGCTTGGAGACCTGTTGCGCTTCCCGAAATCGGTAATCGTCAACCTGGTAGTCAAGTATGTAAAGAAAATGGTACCGGCGTTTTCTTTGCCGCAACGCGTAACCTTTAAAAGCGCGTTATCGCAGGGCGCAGGCAAGCCGCATCAGCCGGTACCCTGTAGCCATGACGACCTGGCTTTTCTGCAATACACCGGTGGCACTACCGGGGTTGCCAAGGGAGCGATGCTGACCCATCGCAATATGATTGCCAACATGCAGCAGGCCTCGGCCTGGATCAAGAATGTCGTCGAGGATGGCGAGGAAGTCATTATCACCGCGCTGCCGCTGTATCACATCTTTTCGCTGACCGCTAACTGCCTGACCTTCATGAAAGTCGGCGCGCTGAACTACCTGATTACCAATCCGCGGGACATGCCGGGCTTCATCAAGGAGCTGCAGGGGCTCAGGTTTACCGCGATAACCGGGGTAAACACGCTGTTTAACGGTTTGATGAATACCCCCGGTTTCGAAAAAATCGATTTCAAGTCGCTGAAGCTCTCGCTCGGGGGCGGTATGGCGGTGCAGCAGCCGGTTGCCGAGCGCTGGCAAAAGCTCACCGGTACGCCGCTGCTGGAGGCTTACGGCCTGACTGAAACCTCGCCCGCTGTCTGCATTAACCCGTTGAATCTGAATGAGTATAACGGTGCCATCGGTTTGCCGGTGCCTTCAACCGAGGTTTCGGTGCAGGACGATGCGGGCAATATTCTGCCCCAGGGGGAAACCGGTGAACTTTGCGTGCGCGGGCCACAGGTGATGAAAGGTTACTGGCAGCGTCAGGACGAAACCGACAAGGTGCTGTCGAGTGACGGTTGGCTGAAAACGGGCGATGTCGCGCAAATGGACGAGCAGGGCTATTTTCGCATCGTCGATCGGCTCAAGGATATGATTCTGGTCTCCGGGTTCAACGTGTTTCCGAACGAGATCGAAACCGTGATCGCGGGCCACGAGGGCGTGCTCGAGGTGGGTGTCATCGGTGAGCGCAACGAAGAGTCTGGCGAAGTGGTCAAGGCCGTGATCGTAAAGAAGGATCCGGCGCTGGACGAGGCCGCGGTGATCGCCCATTGCCGCGAATTTTTAACCGCGTACAAGATTCCGAAAATAATTGAATTCCGGGACGAATTGCCAAAAACCAACGTGGGTAAGATATTACGGCGCGAACTGAGGTAGGCTTTATCGAGCAGTAAAGACGAGCCGGATTAAACCCGCTTGATAATGCGGCGGGTTTTTCGCCTGCGCCGTGTGCCGGCTAGTAACCGCTGATTTTCGCGTGCAACGGAGCGCTGTCTTTGAAGCGCTGCTGCTGCTCTGCCGAGGCCTCGGTTTGATGATCCCGTTTCCATTCCTCGATCGTCATGCCATAGACATACTGCTGCGCGTCGGCATAATCGAATTCGGGTTCCATTTTTTTAGCCGCGGCGGAATACCATTTCGACAGGCAATTACGACAGAAACCCGAAAGGTTCATCAAATCGATATTCTGCACGTCGCTACGCTGCTGCAAATGGGCGACCAGGGAACGGAACGCTTCGGCTTCGGCCTGGATTTGCTGATCTTTGGTCATGGCTTGTGGCTCACCTATAATGGGCTGCATTTTTTAACAAAAAAAACCGGTGCCGGCAATCGATATCAACCGCTGGATGTCTTCGCTGCTCGAGCAGTTAGCGCATAGCCGGCAACGCCAGCTGGTGGTGTTGCAGGGGCCACAGGAGTGGTGCGACGCCCAATGCTGCGCGCTATCGGCGTTGGGCCTGCCGCTGCAGCTGCTGTCGAATCGGGAGCAGCTACCGCAGGCGGTGCCCTTCAGCAAGGCCGAGAATCGCCTGGGAAGCGAATCCCGGCTGGTGGTGATGGATTTGTTCGATGGCTTCAATCCCGATGTGCTATGCATTGCCGCGGGACTGGTGGTAGCGGGTGGCGTGCTGGTTTTACTTGCTCCCGCCGTCAGCGAATGGGATACGCATGCCGATCGCTACGCCCGCTGGCAGGATGACAAATGCTCTGAACGCGCCTGGTTTGTCGAGTACTTTTTCGGCACGCTGGGAGACGATCCAGAGATCGGCATATGGCTGACGCCGGGCGCGTTGCCCGAGCCGCCGACGCCGTTACCCCGACTGCAGCCAACGCCAATAAAGGATGGCGAGACTGAAGAGCAGACCGGGGTGTTGCGACAGCTCCTGCAATGGTCGGTCGCCGGTAAACCCGGGGTCGCGTTGATCGATGCCGACCGCGGCCGCGGCAAGAGCAGCTGCCTCGGGTTGCTGGTAAAGCGCCTGCAACCGCGCCTCGGGGTGCTGGTAACGGCGAACTCACGGCAATCCGCGGCCGCGCTGTTGCAGCAAGCCCCCGAGGCCGAGTTCGTGGCGCCCGATCATTTGTTGCTGGATTGCCCCGAAGGCGAACTGTTGATCGTCGACGAGGCCGCGATGATTCCGCTGTCGATGTTGCACCAGCTGACCCGGCTTTACCCTCGGGTGGTGCTGGCGACGACCAGCGGCGGCTACGAGGGCACCGGGCGGGGGTTTATGCTGCGTTTCGTCGCCGATCTGCAGCGCTTCGATCTGCTGCATTGCCGCCTGGAAAAACCGGTGCGCTGGTGCCAGGGCGATCGCCTCGAGGCCTGGCTTAACCGCTGCCTGATGTTGAAGCCCGATACCGAACCGGTGGCAGCGACAGCTAATCCGGTTAGCGAATGCCGCCTCGAAATTCTCGAACAACCCGCGAGCGCGGCCGCCTGGCCGCTGTTGCGACAGGCTTATGCGTTGCTGAATGCGGCGCATTATCGGACGCGACCCTCCGATCTGCGCCTGCTGATGGAGAATCCCGACCTGGTGTTAATCGTGGCGCGGCTGGAGTCCAGCGTGCTCGGCGTGGCGCTGCTGAACCTCGAGGGCGGGCTCGACGAGTCGCTAGCCTCGGAAATCTTTTACGGGCGCCGCCGGCCGCGCGGCCATTTGCTGGCGCAGATGCTGACGGCGCAGGCCGGGCTCAGGCACTTCGCCTGCTACCGCGGCATGCGCGTGCAGCGTATCGCGGTGGTACCGACGCATCGTCGCCAGGGGCTGGGTACCCGGCTGATCGAGCGCGCAGTGCAGTATGGTCGCGATAACTCGCTCGACTATCTCGGCGCCAGCTTCGCGCTGGACCCGGAGAACGCAAATTTCTGGCGGCAGGCGCAGTGCCGCCTGGTGCACGTTAGTTATGCGCCGGGCAAGTCCAGCGGTAACCATTCGATTGCGGTGTTGCGACCGGTTGCGGACGCGCTGGAGACAGATGTTCGGCAGCTGCAGCAGCGCCTGCGGCAGCAATTACCGACCTGGCTGACCCAGTTTTTACAAGGCATGGAACCCGAGCAGGTCACCGCGCTGCTGCGTTATGCTGATTACAAGGCCGACGTGGATGAGCTCGAACAAAATGAAATCGAGGCCTTTACCGCCGGCAACAAGGGATTCGAAATCTGTTTTGCAAGCCTGCAAAAATACGTCATGCGCTGCGTCGCGCGTTCCTCGATAGAGCCTGACCGGCTGTTGATCGAAAAAGCGGTGCAGAATCGTGACTGGAAACTGCTCGAACGGGAGTCCGGTTCGGAAGGCCGCAAACAGTTGCAGCAGCGTCTGCGAGGGCTTGTCGATGCGCTGCGCAAAGCCTGTTAACATGATCGAAAACGAGGTTTTCATGCCACAGGACATCATCGATTTCTGGTTCTCGGATGCGGCCCGAAAACTCTGGTTCAAGTCGACGCCGGAGTTTGATCTGCAGCTGCGTGAGGCCTACCAGGATACCTGGGAGCGGGCGCGGCGCGGTGAACTCGATCACTGGATGCAAAGTGCCGAGGGCTGCCTGGCGCTGGTCATCTTACTCGATCAGTTTCCGCTAAACATGTTTCGTAATACCGCGCAAAGTTACGCCACCGAGGCGCAATCGCGCGAGGTTGCCCGGGCAGCGCTCGAAAAGAATTTCGACCAGGCGCTCGATGCCGAGCGCAAGGCATTTCTTTACATGCCTTTCATGCACAGCGAGAGTCTCGACGATCAGCAACTCGCGCTCGAACTCTTCGCGCAGCCAGGGCTCGAGACCAACCTGCGCTTCGCCCGTCATCATCACGACATCGTGGCAAAATATGGCCGTTTCCCGCATCGCAACGAGGCGCTGGGGCGAGACTCCAGTGAAGCCGAAATCGAGTACCTGAATTCAAAACAGGCCTTTACCGGTTGAAACGGCCGATGCTGGAGCGAATCAAACGCTATATCTGGGATTACGATGTTCCCGAAGGTGCCAGCTTACACGCCGCCTTGCTCAAGTTTATCCAGATAATGGCGATGGTAGCGCGCGACCTGATGGGCGGGATGATCACGCTGCGCGCGATGAGCCTGGTTTACACCACGTTGTTGTCGATCGTGCCGCTGCTGGCGGTGAGTATCTCGGTGCTCAAAGGGTTTGGTGTGCACGATCAGCTCGAACCGACGTTATCCCAGGTGCTGGCGCCACTGGGCGAGAAGAGCGCTGAAGTCAGCGCACGCATTGTCGGGTTCGTCGAGAATATGGAAATCGGAGTGCTCGGCGCTGTCGGCCTGTCGTTGTTGATTTTCACCGCGGTCTCGCTCATCCAGAAAATCGAATCCGCGTTCAATTACACCTGGCGTTTGCAGGGCAATCGAACGCTGATGCAACGTTTCAGCGATTATCTCAGCGTCATCATGGTGGGGCCGGTGCTGGTGTTTTCGGCGGTTGGCATCACGGCCTCGCTGGGCAGTAACTATATCGTCGAGTTTCTCAACAGCCTGCCGTACATGAACGATCTGTTGCGAATCGGCGGCAAGGTTTTACCTTTCCTGCTGGTGATCGCCGCCTTTACGTTTGTTTACGTGCTGGTACCGAACACCCGGGTGCGGTTTCGCTCGGGGCTCTACGGGGCGACCGTTGCCGGCGTGCTGTGGCAAGTTGCCGGAATTCTGTTTACCTCTTTCGTCGGGGGCTCGAGCAGCTATACCGCGATTTATTCCGGGCTGGCGATTTTACTGGTGTTCATGATCTGGCTTTACCTGAGCTGGGTCATACTCTTGATCGGTGCCAGCATTTCGTTTTACCACCAGCATCCCGAGCATCTGAAATGGCGCAAAACCGATGTTTATCTAAGCTCGAAGATGCGCGATCAACTCGCGCTGCAGGCGATGGTGAATATTGCGCGCGCGCATGATCGGGCTGAAGAATTGGCGCCAACACTTGAAAACCTTGCCGCCTACCAACAGGTACCGGTAGATTTATTGCAGCGAATGTTGCAAGCGTTGCAGCAGGACGGCCTGGTGCAGCAGTCAGCGGACTATCCGCCGCGGTTTTTGCCCGGATATTCGATCGAGCATATCCGCCTGGTGGACATTTTGCGCAGTGCGCGCGAGGCCGAGGACGAAGGCCATAGCGACAGTTTTCGCAGCGATGCGGCGGTCGCGGGCCTGCTCGGGCGACTCGAGCAGAATTTAGAATCAGGGCTGGGCGATGAAAACCTCGCCGAGTTGCTGCAGCACTGCGAGGATAAGGCAAGACATGAAGCTAGTCTCGTTTAACGTTAACAGTCTGCGTCAGCGGCTGCACCAGTTACAAAGCGTGATCGACAAGCATGCGCCCGAGTTTATCGGGCTGCAGGAAACCAAGGTTCAGGATCACGAGTTTCCGCTGGAAGTGATCAACGATATGGGATACCAGGTCATTTACTGCGGGCAGAAAACCCATTACGGCGTCGCGTTGATGTCGCGACGGAGCTGCGTCAATC
>CAMYON010000097.1 GCA_947260025.1 uncultured Gammaproteobacteria bacterium | reverse complement strand
GGCGACAGGGACTGCATGAAGCGGTTCAACGCCCGTATATCGAGGTGATCCAGCGCAAAATCGAATTCGAGCTCGTTTAAGCGGCTGCCGAGTGCCAGCTGATCAAGCCTCAGCGCCTGCCCGTCAAGCGGCGTTGCCAAAATGCTCTCGAGCCAGGTCAGCAGGGTTTGCTCATATTCGCTGGAGAGGCCGGCGCCGGGCATAAAGCGCGGGAAAAGCGTTTTACACTGGGATTCGATACCTTGTTGGAAATCGAGATTTTCGAGCAGCGAATGGAGCAGCAGACCGATGTGACTGCCTGCCGGAAATTCAAGGATAGGGTCTTCCTGCTCGGCGATTGTCCCGGTAGTCGGCGGCTGATGAATGCCGCGGGTTAACGCGGTAAAACTGTTAATACGCCAATGACGCAGGTCAGCGCGGGAGAATCTCGCTAGTTCCAGGTCCGGTTTCTGAGGCATGATTCGGCGCATATCTATTGCCTGGACGAATTCGGGCAGCGGACATAGCTCGATACTGGCTGCACTCCTGTCGACCAGGTTTTGCAGATCCGTCTCGAAATCCATGTTCGCCGGAAAACCGTCGGCGGTCGCTAAATCGAGATCGTCTGGCGACTGCTGCGAATGCAGCAGGTAAGCCAGCGCGGTCTGACTGGCGTATCCGGAACGACTGGCATCCCCGGCCTGGCCCCAGGCCAGGTAGACGCGGGAGCGCGCACGCGTTAGCGCAACATAAAGCAGCCGTAGATCTTCCGCGAGACGCTCCTTTTCCGCGGTTATCCAGTTTTGCTGCTGAGCCGTGGATCCGAGATCAAAGCAGGGCGCCAGTTGCTGGTCATGAAAATATACCGCTCCACTCTTGTCGACCTGCCGGCAGGACCACAGGAAGGGTACGAATACAATCGGATACTGCAGGCCCTTGGCCTTGTGGATGGTGACAATCTTGACCAGCGATTCGTCTCCTTCCAGCCGAAGTTCGGCTTCTTCCGTTGTCGGCTCGTCGAACTGTCGGCTGAACCAGCCGAGCAGCGGCGAGATTCCCGCGCAGGTCGTGGATTGTTGTTGCAGTAGTTCGGCGAGGTGGATCAGGTTGGTAATGCGACGCTCGCTGTTGTCTCTTTGCGCGAGTGCCGTGGCCAGGCTAAATCGCTGCAATAGTGACTGGAACATGGCGATAAAACCCTGGCGCTCCCACTGCTGGTATAACTCGGCGAGATCGTCGAGCCAGGCCTGCCACGAGGCGTCGTTGTCCACGATATCCGCGATTTGTCGGTAATCCAGTCCGAGCAGGCTGGAGCCCAGCGAACGCGATGCAAATGCATTGTCGTGGTATTGTGATATCGCGCTCAGTAGCAGATAAAGGCCATGCGATTCTTCGCTGTGAAATACCGAGTCACGCCCGATAGTAACCGTGGCAATCCCCTGTTTTTGCAGCAGCTGGCTGAGTACCTGGCCTTCCGACGCCTGTCTTACCAGTATCGCGATATCGCCGCTGCGAACGGGCCGACCATCGATACTGGTTCTTGCTTCGCGCTCTGGATCCAGCAGTGCGTTGATCTCCGCGAGGATCGCATGATTGATCAGGTCGCGCATTTGATCACGGCTGTAATTTTTACCCGGCTGTTTTCGCGGCAGCTGCCATAGTGTCATCCCGGCAGCCGGCTCGCCGTCAAACTGCAGCTCGTGAATCCAGTTCTCGTCGACCGATGCAACCGGGGTAAACTCGATCGAGTCCTGGTAGATGAAGGGATCGGGGCGCTGAGAAAACAGGGTATTGACGGCGGTCACCAGCCGCGGCTGTGAACGCCAGTTAGTCTGCAGGCTATAGAGATCGACATTCGATAGTGACCTGGCCTGCATGTAGGTAAAGATATCCCCGCCGCGAAAGCTGTAAATCGCCTGCTTGGGATCGCCAATCAGGGTCAGCGAGACGTCCGGGGCCGAGAGGTAGATTTTACAGAAAATACCATACTGGATATCGTCGGTGTCCTGAAACTCGTCGATCATTGCCACCGGGTATTGTTGGCGTAAATTCTGGGCCAGGTCTCTCCCACTGCTCGATTCGAGCGCCTCCAGCAGCAGCGTCAGCTGGTCCTGAAACGCGAGCACGGCGGTTTCGCGTTTGAGCTCGAGTACACTTTTCCGAACGTATCCGAAGGCAGCGGCCAATAACTGTGCGGCCAGGCTTTCGTTAAACGCCAGCCAGTCTGTTGCGATGCCGTCGACGGCCTGAAAAAAGGCGTGCTCTAGATTCGCGTCCTGGCCGCGTTTACTCTTTACTGAATTTTGATGTAGCCACCCTGTCCCCATATATTCGAATTTGTCGAAAGGAACTAACGGTTCGGCCGAATCGAAAAACCGATCGGTGGTGGCGAGAAAATCCGCTAGCTCGTTGGGATGATAGGGCAGTGTCTTTGCCCGGCTCAAGGCTGCCGAGGTCGAAATAATCTCGACGATTTGAGCACGCTGTTGCTGCCAGACTGGTGCCAGACGATGCAGCCTGCGGGCAATTTCCCGAGGCTGTCGCAGCAGTTCGTCCAGCGAACTACACGGAGCGGGCAGGAGTTTTGCCGAGGGACGACTGCGCAACTCCAACAGGCAAGCGGCCAGGGCTTCGATATTTTTCAACGCGTTTTTGACGATCATCCAGGTCTCGCGCTCGAGCGTATAGGTTTGTTTACGCCACCAGTCCCTGATCGCGGCTTCCCACAGCGGGTCGTCGTTGGCGCGCATTTCGGTCTCGAACAGCTGGTTGCCGGAAAGTGCGTAACTTTGCAGGCTGCGCTGGCAAAAACTATGTATGGTCGATATCGATGCCTCGTCCATACTGCGCAATGCAAGCTCCAGGCGCCGCAGTTGAACGGCTTGCGATTCCGGCTCGAGACTGCACCAGGCCTGCTGCAGCAGGCCCAGGAACGGATCTCCCTCGGCGCCCGAACCTTGCAGGTAGCTCGAAGCCTGGTAGAGTCGCCGGCGAATTCGTCCGCGTAATTCCTCGGTCGCCGCGTTGGTATAGGTAACGATCAGTATTTCAGAGACTTGCCTGCCTGCCAGTATCTGGCGCAGGTAGAGATCCGCAATGGTATGGGTTTTACCGGTACCGGCACTGGCCTCGATCAGCTTTATCCCTGACAGGTCGAGATCGAGCAGCGTCGCTGCATCGAGATTCCTGACTTTCCGCTGTCCGCTCATGACGATGTGCCCTGATCGATGGCGGGACGATAGATTCGATTTGCGCAGTCCCTGAACAATGCATCCCTGAGTGGACTCTGGCTGTTATTATGCAGTGCTAAGCGAATCAGTTCGTCTTCGCATTCGCCGGGTGGCGCGTCACGGTAACTAGCGCCTTGCCAGGCCAGCAGTGCCTTTTTCATCGCCTGCTCCGGATCGGTTTCACGGGCCCATGCATAGCTGGTGTCGGGAAAAACCGGCAGCGGGAATTCGAGGCCGAGTCGAAACAATTCAAAATAGTCCAGCAGTAAGGTCCTGGCATCCGCGGCAGCGATTTTTGTATAGCGAATGTCTTTGCCCTGCGCAGTAAGCAACCGGCTGCATTCAGACTCTGTCAGCTGATCGGCGGCACAAAGTGCAAGGTGGTGGAGCCAGAGCGTGAGCAACGCGCGGCTTTTTACCGATTTGCTCGCGCTGAAATGCATCAAGCCCGTGTCCGGGTAGCAGGCACTGACCTGTCCTGTAAGCATTACTCCGTTGCCTAATTCGCAATCGATGGGTCGGGCTGCCGCCTGCAGACCGCGGTAATCCTGCAGGCCCTCGAGCAACGGCCGGTAGTCCTGTTGTACCTGCAGCCATTCGGATTGCGCCGCCCTGCCGTGCGGCAACAGTCCCTGCGCGGCAAACAGCGCGGCGTCGCTGGCCTGGTCGCTGACGATATCCTCGGCGAGACGTGTTGCCAGCGCCCATTTCTCCAAACCCTGAAGCGCAAAGCTTTCCTCGTCCTGCTCCTCGCCTTGCGACGGCATGGAGATGCCGAGGCGTGAATTGAAGAAAAAGCGTATCGGGTGGGAGTAAAAGCGAACCAGGATCTCCAGTTCGATGCTATCCCTCGATTGCCTCGTCGAGTCGAGCGGCTGCTGCGACCAGGCTCGATCGGGATCCGGTGCCCGATATCGCTGCAACTGCTGTGCGGCGCCATACCAGTAGCCGTCGTAACCGGGTTGCCGCGGCCGAAAATTGTGGGCGGAAAAGGCCTGCATAGGATGAATCTTTGTCAGCTCCTCGCCCGGCGTCTGGTCAGAGCCGACGTTGTCAAAATTACCGTCGATGTAATCGAGTAATTCACGCAGCAACACCGAGGGTTGGCACTCGCTGTTATCCTTGAGACTGCGGCCGCAGTAACTGAAATAGAGATAGCGCCGCGCACACAGCAAGGTTTCCAGCATCAGATAGCGGTCCTCGTCGCCCTTGCGTGGATCACCGGGACACCATTGTTGCTGCATCAGGTCGAACTCGGGCAGATTCTCACGACGCGGAAAGGCCGTGTCCTGCATGCCCAGCACGCAAATTACGGGAAACGGAATATTGCGCATAGGCTGCATGCCGCAAAAAGTTATGCCGCCCGAGTAGAGGCGCCCTGCCTGCTGATTGCTGGCGAGCTGTTTTTCCATCCAGTAACTGACCAGTGTCGGTGTCAACTCGACGGCGCCCGATTCACCGAGCTCACTGATCGCACTTCGCAGCGGGAGCAGTTGGTCTTCAGCCACGCTGCGCGGGGCAAAAAACTCGTCTACCAGCTGATGCAATTGTTGTTGCCAGTTGGCTGCGCTGGCCGGTGCAGAGAGTCTCTTCTGCCAGTGGGTCAGGCGCTCGAACAAGTGCCTGAAGCGGGACAGGGCTTCCGCTGCTTCGCCATCGAAGTCGGCTATAGGCGCGACACCATGCCACAGCTCATCGGAGGGCATCGCGTAGCCGGCAAAGAAACGTTCCCAGGCCTGCTGCCAGGTGTTTTCGTGCATCGCGGGCAATTCCAGCTCTTCGCGATGACGAGCATTAATTCCCCATCGCACTCGTGCCGCTTCGACGAGGCGCAGAATCTCGTCGGGCATTTCCGGACGGATTCCGAAACAGTATCGAATTTCGGGACACTCGAGAAAGCCGAGTATCTCGGAGCGAGCAAAGCGGCTCGAAGGCAATTTCAGCAGTTGCAGAAAAGCCTGCACCAGCGGATTGCCATCACTGACGCTGATGTCGGATATATTCCAGCCAAGAGCGGGGCGGTTACTGCCGCCATCATGCTGGAACACGGCTTCGATATAGGGTGCATAGCGACTGATCTCGGGCACCATGACCAGGATATCCTCGCTTGCCAGGTCCGGATCTCGATCCAGCAGCATCAGCAGGTGGTCGTGCAAAACCTGGCACTCGCGCAGCGGGCTGTGACAGATGTTGACCGTGAGCGAATCGTCGGCGGCGATGCTGCGCCTGGGCGGGACAAGCTCGAACAGGCTGCTTTGCAGACACTGCAACAGGCTGTCGACACCGGGTGGGCGATGGTCCTCGACCTCCGTCACGGCCAGCAAGCCGATGTCGAGCAGTAAATCCTGCATCGCCTGCCCCTGCCGGCCCCAGGATGCCAGCAGGCTATTGCCTACGTCGAGGTACTCGGCCTGGACCGGGTCTTGCAGACGTTTCCTGGCTTTTTGTCTCGTGGTCACGAGGTCCGCCCAGTAGTGATTCGTCGGGCTATGCTGGTAAAGCGTAATCTCGGTGCGATTGGCCAGCGCATGTACCAGCTCTAGCAGATAAGGTGGCAGGCTGGATAGCGCAAACATGCTAATTCTTGCGGGCAGATCGAGCTCGAGCGACCTGTCGTTCAGGCAGGCAACCAGCCCGTCGATTAGTTCGATCCGGTGAGCTTGCCCGGCGCTGTCGACGGCCTCGCGCCAGAGCCGGGCCTGCCAGTGATTTTCTTCACCGGCCGACCAGCTTCGAATCATCTGGGGGCGGTATGCCTGGTATCGATCGAAGCAACCAGCAATCCGCTGCGCAAGCTGCCAGCGCTTGATGCCGCTGTGATCGTCGTCTAGGTATGTGCCGAGACCGCGGAAGGTCGATTGCCCGAGCATGCGCGGCAATATTGCAAACAACCGCCAGCCAAGGGCGGATCCGGTATAGGGGTCCCGAGCGTTGCTGTCCCCCAGAATCGAACTTGCCAGCGACCAGACCCATTCGCCTGGTTGATGATAGTTTATATTCGCCGCGATGCCCTGTTGCTGCGCGGTGCGCAGATTGAGCCAGCGGGCCATCGCGAAGGTCGGAACCACAATGATCTCCGGCACGAACGGTGACGGCGGTGGTGCGGCTTCGAGTTCCTGGACCAGCCTCGACTGGAGCGTCTCGACGCGATTGGAACTCAGGACGGTTAAGGCCATGGCTCAAGAATCATTTGGTGAAACCCGCCTAGTTTAAGCTGATAATGGCTCACGGGATGAGCTATCGCGGGGCGCCAGCGGTTTCCTGTATTCAAAAATTTAATTGATTACCCCGCCAGATTTCATAACATTGTATCCGGATTGATTTATTATTGTCAGATCCTTGATGGGAGAAACGGAAAGCGGAATCATGGCAACCGCTACTAACAGCAGTCCCCAGCCCGAGAACGGTGAGCGCCGTAGCGTCGATAACATCGAGTATGTTTTCTATGACGGCTACTGGATTCGATATTATGCACCGCTACAGGATACCCTGGCCAATCGCAAGCGCTTGATCGACAGCCTGACTCGCCGCGCATTTCATCACACCGAGGCCGGTATCAATACGCCCGGCAAAAGCCTGGATCTGGCGCGCGAAGCTTACGAAAGCGAAGCCGATCCGCAGCGCAAGCGAGTGAACGCAGCCATGCTGGCGGGCGCACTTTTCAACCGCGCCACCGACTTGTTTACCTCGATCGTCGACCTGGCGGAACTCGGAGTCCAGGTTAGTCATAACAATGAACTGATGCGTGAATGCAGCGACTGCTTCCAGGAGGCGTTGACGCTGGGCCAACAGGTCAAACACCACAGCGGCTGCGAGGGGATCGATGAAGTCTGGGGCGAGCCCTTTAAGGCGTTCACGATGCCGGTGAAGGACTTTTACGAGTCGAGGTTTATCAAGATCGCGCAAAGTATGCGCGATATCGACATGATTGCGGATTGCATGATCGACGTGTTTTGCAGCCGACCGCTGTTTGTCGAGGCCAGCGAGTTGATTGTCGAATACGCGGCCGCGGCCCGGCAAACCGCCGAGACCATGAAAAAGGATACGGCCATTTTCCGCGTATGGCCCAACTTCGTCGCTCTGGGGGAACAGCTGGATGCTTTCAAACCCGACTTATCGGACGAAGCCGACCAGATGTTGCGAATGCGGGTGGCTTACGGACGTGACCTGATGCAGGAGGGCAGGCGCCTGATCAGCTATATTGCCGGCGCGCGCGTATCGATGCCGAACAGCAGCCAGGCCTACATCGAAAAATGTCAGCGTTATAACAAGGCATGGCTACCCTGATTCGCGTATCATAGGCTCAACTAAAAAGCAGCATTATCACCATGGCAAAGAAACCGAGGGCGGATGGTAATCCGAACATCGTCAAACTGTGGCCAACCACGATGCTGGTAAAGCGCTTTGCGCATTTTCAGAAGGTCAATCCGGCCCTGTTGGAACTGTTTTACCAGCACCGCGACCGCGAGCAGCGCAATCCGGAGCAGGCCTACGCCAGCAAGGACGATCTGCAAAACCATTATCCGCTGCACCAGGAGCTGGGCGAACTTGCCGAATTTATCAGCAAGGGCATCGTTGAGGTCGCGACCGAGGCTAACCGAGGTCTGTGGCGGCAAGGTGAAAAGGTCAGCGTTACCCTGACCGGCCTCTGGTTCCAGATTTCGAACGGCTTCTCCTTCCATGAAATGCATGTCCACGGAAACTGTTCCTGGTCGGGGGTCTACTACGTACAAGCGGGCGATTGCAGCACCTCGCCGGAGTCGCATCGCGGCAAGCAGCCGAACGGAGTCACGCGATTCTACGGCCCGCACATGGAACATATGGCGGGTGGATTCGGCGATTACGGCAATCTCTATCTACACGACAACAGCTGGGATTCGTATCCTGAAGATGGCAAGCTTTGCATATTTCCGTCGCACATCAAGCATATGCCGTTTCCCTACAACGGCGACAAGGACCGGGTCATCGTCTCGTTTCATGCGCAGGTGTTCAATTCCAGCGGCTCGATGAGTTACGACTACAGTTTCAACAACTAGCCGATCAGGTATACCAGGCCGCTGCAAGCCAGCACCACATCCGCGAAACTGGCGTAATAGCGATTGCCGAATGCAGCGCCTGTCGGTGGGCAGGCCGCGTGCAGTATCCGATATAAGCCACCATCGGAATCGCGAATATCAGCAACCTGAGCAGGTCGGATAGATTCAGATATAGAATAACGACGTGTAAAAACGAAAACGCCACCCCCAATCGGGACGAGGGTGGCGATAAAGGTAACAAGCGGATTCGAAGGTACGCGCTACCGCGCTACTTGAGCACCGGCATCATGAATTCGGCCTCGAGTCCGCTATCCGACCAGCGTGAAGTAACCGTTTTAACCTTGGTATAGAAGCGCAGCCCTTCCATGCCGTACTGGTTATGATCACCAAAGGCCGACGATTTCCAGCCGCCAAAGCTATGGAAGGCGAGCGGTACCGGGATAGGGACGTTGATACCGACCATGCCGACTTCGACCTTG
>CAMYON010000096.1 GCA_947260025.1 uncultured Gammaproteobacteria bacterium | reverse complement strand
ATCGATAACCAGCCGGCCATTGGCGTCGACAGTACCAGCATTTATCGAGACTTTGCTGTCGAACCTGGTGCGTTCAGGCTGTTGCTGATCGGCAAGGACGGAACCCTGAAACTGAGCAGCGACTTGCCGGTTTCGACCGGCCGGCTTTTTGACTTGATCGATTCTATGCCCATGCGACAATGGGAGATGCAAAACCAGAACTAGTCTGACACCCAGGAACCCGCCGTCGATGACAGCGCCGAGCCGTCCCCAGCTTGCCCCGGCAGATGATCTCACCGAGGCGGCAGAAATCGACATCAGCAGGGCTATCGCCCCGCTGATCGACCAACGCTATAGCTCGCCGATCGTTCGCCCTTCGAGGGCCGCCGATGTCGGCGCGCTGATCGACACAAGCTTTCCACAGGGCGACGAATCACTCGAGTACCTGGTTGAGCAAATCACCAACGCGGTCGACCGCTACCCGCGACGCAACACTCATCCCGGCTTCTTTGGCTGGATCGCACCGTCCGGTCTGTCCAGCGATCCACTCGCTCACGCGATGGTCAGCGTGCTAAACGAAAACCTGGGCGGCTACTGGGCGTCACCGGTAGGCACCATGATCGAGAAAACGGTGATTCGCTGGCTCGCCGACCTGGTCGGATTTGGTCAACAGGCCGAGGGCGTACTGCTAAGCGGCGGCTCCATCTCGAACATGGCAGGAATCGCGAGCGCTTGCGCGAATCACTTCGGACCCCGGTATCGCGAACAGGGGCTATACGCTTTCAGCCAGGAATCCCGACCGGTTATTCTCTGCTCCCGTGCCGCGCACTTCTCCGTCAGGCGTGCCGTCATCATGCTCGGCATTGGTACCGACAATATTGTCGCAATCGATACCGATGACGATTTCCGTATGCGCCCCGATCATCTCGCCGAAACCTTGCGGCAACAGCAAAACGTGGTCTGCGTCGTCGCCACGGCCGGCACTACCAACACCGGGGCCATCGATCCACTGGAAGACATAGCCGCGCTTTGCCAGCAGCATGGCGTCTGGCTGCATGTCGATGCCGCCTACGGCGGCGGTGGCCTGATGTCGGACCAGTTGCGGCCCCGTTATCGCGGCATCGACCAGGCCGACTCCGTGGTCATGGACATGCACAAGTGGTTTTTCCAGTCGCTGGGCGGCAGTTTGCTGCTATACCGAGATCCGGCGTCGGCACGCCAGCTATTTCATGAATCCTCGGAATATCTGCCTGCCGCCGTCGATCAGGAACCGGAACACTACGCGTTTTTCCATATCGGGCCCGAACTGTCGCGCCGCTTTCGCGCACTGCCGTTTTATATCGCAATGCGCTGTTACGGCCTCGAAAGACTGGGACGTAACGCGCTGCATAATGTGCAGTGCGCCGAGTACATGGCCGAGCTGATCGACCAGCAGCAACAGCTCGAGCTCGTGGTTGCGCCACAGCTTTCGATCCTGTGCTTTCGTTTCCGTCCGGAGGGCCTGGTCGACACCGAGATCGATCGCATCAATAGCGCTATTCGCGACCAGATCCAGCTCGAAGGCGATTTCCTGATGTCCGCCACCCAGGTTCACGGGCGACCGGTATTGCGCGTCTGCATCATTAATCACGCAACCCGCGCCGAACACGTCGAAGGGCTGCTGGCGAGCGTGCTGCGCATCGGCGAATCGCTGATTTAAGACCCGTGATCGAACCGCAGGGAAACGGGCAGGTTTCGATTTTTTGTTTTACACTGCCGACACCTTAAACCACCCGCAGTTTTAACTCGTAATTCATGAAGCTAGGCTTGTTGCAGCATCCAGGCGAAGATCGACCCTTGATCGCGCTGGCACTGTTACTGATGGGCGTGTTTGCGCTCGCGCTACAGGATTCGCTGGTGAAACTGATGTCGGCCGATACCTCGTTCTGGCAGTTTCAAACACTGCGTTCCATCGGCAACCTCAGTTTCATCGTCATCCTCGCGCTCGCCAGCGGCAGCCTTGGGCTGATGGCACCCAAAAACTGGCGACCGGTTTACCTGCGCGCGGCCTTCCTGACGGTTTGCATGTTCTTTTTTTTCGCCGGCGCACCGTTCCTGTCGGTGCCGCAGATGGCGGCGGGGCTTTATACCTATCCACTGTTTGTCTCGCTGCTGGCAGGTCCGGTACTCGGTGAAACCGTCGGACCCTGGCGCATCGGCGCCCTGCTGGTGGGAGCGACCGGGGCCGCAATTGTGCTCAGCCCCTGGCAGGCCGATTTTTCGGCGGTACAGGTGTTGCCGGTTATCGCGGGATTCTTCTATGCCACCAATATACTGACACTGCGGCGTGCCTGCCGGAAGGAGAGCACGCTCGCGCTGGCCTTCGCGGTCGCCCTTGCCTTCGTCGTGTCGGGTGGCCTTGGCATTCTGCTGTTGTCCACGTTTCCACTGGCACCCGACCTGCGCGAGAGTATGCCTTTCGTCGCTATAGGCTGGCCCGAGTTGACGCTAACGGTCGCGTTTTTTGCGCTATTTGCCTCGGTACTGAACCTGACGGGTAATATCTGCCTCAGCCGCGCTTACCAAACCGCCGACGCAAGCTGGCTGGCGCCGATCGATTTCAGCTACCTGATCTTCGCGGCCCTGTGGAGTCGCGCCATTTTCGACCATTGGCCCAGCACCCAGGCCCTCATCGGCATGTCGCTGATCGGTACCGCCGGGGTGATAACCGCCTGGCGCGAACGCGTCGTCACTACCGGCAAACGACTTCCGCGCAAGGCGACTGCTCCTGACGGTTGAACATTCACTGGCACGGCGGCAGCTGAAAAGTTTCCCCGGCTGGTTAATTCCGGCCTGATTTTGGTCAAAGGGCTGGGTTGATACTCTCGTTAGCTGACAGTTAATTTGTCCGGCCAGCAATGATCCGCGGAGCCGCCAGGGACGTAAACACACTAACGTTTACCCGACCGATATATCTTTAATACCATGATCACTCGTCGCCTGCTGATCACAAGCATCATCCTGACCGTCGCGACCACGCTCAGCGGCTGTTACACGCATTTAAACGAACGGCCGGAAACATCGGCAAGCGCCGACGATTACCCCATCGACCGCGTCATCGAGAACATCGTCTATTCCGTTACCGACTGGCCGCAACAGTTAACGGCCGATTTGTACCTGCCGCAGAAACCCGGTTTGCATCCGGTCGTACTGATGGTGCACGGTGGCGGTTGGGCCAAGCGCAGCCGTGACGACATGGCGGGCATCAGCCGAAAACTGGCGCGCCACGGCTACGCGGTGTTCAATGTCAGCTATCGTTTTGCCCCGCGCTACACCTATCCCGCCCAGCTCCAGGATATGGCCCAGGCCCTGCAGTGGATTGCCCAAAACGCAGAAGACTACGATCTAGATACCGAACGTGTGAACGCCTGGGGCTATTCTGCCGGCGCCCATCTCGCGGCGCTGATCGCGAGCATCGACAAGCCCGGAATAGCCGTCGACACAACCTCATCCCTGCCGCGCATCCGGTCCGTCGTCGCCGGCGGTATTCCCTCGGATCTACGCAAGTACAGCGGCAGCCCGATCGTGATGCGTTTCATGGGAGGTGACCGGCATGAAATGCCCGAGCGCTATGCCGACGCGTCGCCGGCCTACCATGTTTCGAGCGACGACCCGCCGGTGTTCCTGTACCACGGTGAACTCGACTTCCTCGTGACCAAGGACCAGGCGACCGACTACTACGAGGCGCTGACGGCGGCCAATATCGATGCTGAACTTTACCTGCATGGCTGGCGCGAACACATGACGATGTTCCTGTTCGGCGGCGACGCGGAAAAACGCGCGATTCACTTTCTGAACCGCAACAACAGAACCGAACAGTTGCTGGCGGCCGACCAGAACTAGACCTCTATTCAGCATTGCCGCAGTGCGCTATTCCGGCCGACTAATTTTCGCTTGGGTAGCAGAATGGCTGCGGGTATGCTTGGCGCTATCTGAAGAAGCGCCTTTCCGACATGCTGCATAATGTATTCCCACCGGCCGAGCTCGAGCAACGACTGGCAAAAACCCGCCAGGCCATGCAGGATAGCGAGCTCGACGCGCTGGTGGTTTCGGTCCCGGAAAACATTTACTACCTGACCGGTCTCGATCACTGGGGCTTTTTCGCCTGCCACGTGCTGGTGGTTCCGCTGCAGGGATCGATGGCGCTTACCTGTCGGGCAATGGAACGCATAACCGTCGAAAACCAGGTCGACAATGCCGATTTTTACGGCCATGCCGATACCGAGGAGCTGGCCGACTATGTAGTCAACATCCTGGCCGATCGTGGATTGACCTCGGCCCGACTCGGTATCGAAAAACGCAGCCTGTTCATGACTCCGCGTATTTACGAACTGATTACCGCGGGCGCATCGACCGCCACATGGACGGATGGGTCAGGCATCATCGATGAATTGCGCCTGGTCAAATCCCCGCTCGAGCAGGAGTACACCCGCAAGGCCGCAGCTGCCGCGGACGCCGGGACCCTGGCGGCCGTCGAGGCGATTCACGACGGCGCCAGCGATTACGAGATCGCCGCAGAGTGTAACCGCGCGATGATTCTGGCAGGCAGCGAATACCCCGGGTTCGGTCCTTTCATCCGTCCCACGACCCGCCTCGGCGAAGAGCATACGACCTGGCGCGGCGATGTGTTTCATGATGGCGACGCGGTTTTCCTCGAGATCGGCGGCGCTTATCGCAAGTACCAGGCCCCCATGGGCCGACTGGTTTATATCGGCTCGGCACCGCCGGGCGCCGAAGCTTCCGCCGAACTCGCGATCCGCGGCATGCGGGCAATCTGCGATGCGCTGAAACCCGGCGCCACCGCCGGCGAGGTTTACCAGGCCTGGAAAGACGTCGCGGATAGCGCCGGGTTACTCGACTATCACCGCCATCACTGCGGTTACATGGTCAGCATCGGATTCCCGCCGAGCTGGACCGGCGGCAGCATGGTAACCAGCCTGCAACCGGGCAGTTCTCGCCGGTTAAAAGCAGGTATGACTTTCCATGCACATTCATGGTTTACCAATACCGACGTGGTCGATTATTTTATCTCGAATACGGTGCTGCTAACCGACGACGGCGCCGAGAACCTGACAGTACGGACCCCACAAACCCTGATCGTTAGATAATGAGTGAGCTCGATTGCCGGGCGTCGATCGATGATCTCGGCTACGAATTTCCCACATTTCCAATATGGATTTGTTTTACCCAATCGTTTTTTTCATTCTAATCGGTTAGTATTCGACCATACGGGCCAGAAATACCGGATGCTGTATGACAAATGTTCATTGCCAACATGAATATTCGTCGTTTCACTCGTAAGAACGCAACCGATATAGTCCCCAGTATGCAAACTAAAAAAACCGGATGTTGTTACATCCAAGTGAAATAGAACCGAGGAGAGATTTTTAATGACCGACAAATCCAAAAAAGAATTCAAGGACCTGCTTACCCAGGACGCCAAGAGCGGCAAACTGGGCCGGCGTGACTTCATGCGTTTCGCCGTCGCGGCGGGCATGACCATTCCGCTGGCGTCCGGACTCTGGACCAGCGAGGTGGCGGCGGCCACGCCGAAGAAAGGCGGCAAGTTCCGTGTCGGCGTGCATGACATGAACACTTCCGATAGCCACGATCCGGGTACCTACCAGTCAGTAGGACAGATACAGATTGCACATTGCCATCGCAGTTACCTGACCGAAATCACGCCCGAGAACGGCCTGGGACCGGACATGGCCGATTCCTGGAGCGCATCGGCCGACGCCAAGACCTGGACCTTTGAGCTCAACAGGAACGCGGTCTTCCATAATGGCAAGAAATTCACTTCCGCGGACGCGGTCGCATCGCTGAATCACCATCGCGGTGAAAAATCGACATCAGGCGGCAAGGCGCTGCTGTCGACGGTTAAAGATATCAGGGCCAAGGGCGACCATGCAATCGAGATCGAGCTGACCCAGGGCTCGGCCGATTTGCCCTGGTTCATGACCGATTACCACCTGGTGATGGTACCCGCGAATGCAGACGGCACCGCCGAATGGAAAAGCGGCACTGGCGCTGGTCCCTATGAGATCATCAACCATAAGCCAGGTATCGGCACTACCTACAAGCGTCACGACGGATGGCACCGCGAAGGCGCCTACTTCGACGAGATCGAAATGGTTGGCCTCAACGATCCGAACGCGCGCCAGACGGCGCTGATTACCGGTGACGTCGACGCGATCACGTCGGTCGACCTGAAAACAGCGGCTCTGCTCGGTCGCAATCCCAATATCGTGCTCGAAAACGTACCCAGCGGCTCGGCGATTACGCTACCGATGTTTTGCGATGTCGCGCCTTTCGATAACCTCGACGTCAGGCTGGCACTCAAGTACGCCTGTGACCGGCAGGACCTGGTCGACAAGATCATGTTCGGTACCGCAACCGTGGGCAACGACTACCACGTTTCCGCCGGCATGCCTTATGCGCCGACCGATATCCCGCAGCGGCCCTACGATCCGGATAAGGCCAAGTTCCACCTGAAGAAGGCGGGCATGAGTAAACTCGAAGTAAACCTGTCGGCTGCCGACAGCGTGCTGCCCGGTGCGGTCGACATGTGCGTGCTCTACAGCGAGCATGCCAAGAAAGCGGGTATCCAGATAAACGCGGTCCGCGAACCTAACGACGGTTACTGGTCGGATGTGTGGTTGAAAAAGCCCTGGTGTTTCGTCAAATGGGGCGCGCGTCCGACGCCTGACCAGATGTTCACCCTGGCATACAAGGATGATGCGCCGTGGAACGAGTCGCACTGGCAAAACAAGCGTTTCAACGAACTGCTGCTGATGGCCAAGGCGGAGCTGGACGACAAGCTGCGCGCCGAGCAGTATCGCGAAATGTGCCAGATCGCCAGCGATGACGGCGGCACGGTGATTCCGTTCTTCGCCAACTTCGTTTACGCGCGCAGCACGAAGGTAGCGAACAGCGGCCAGCTGGCGGCGAGCTGGGAGCTCGACGGCGGACGCGGTTACCACCGCTGGTGGTTTGCCTAAAGCGCAGGCTGGTTTGCTGTAAGGTAGTACAGGTTAAACGGGTGGCCCCGGGCAGGGGCTACCCGGCTAACCTCAAAAATTAAATGAATAGCGATAACAATAAATCGCACGAGGGGGATGCCTGCTATGGGCGATATTTTATCAATAATTGCGAAAAGGCTGGGATTAGGGCTGATTACGCTCCTGGTCATTTCGATCATCATATTCTTTGCGGTAGAACTTTTACCCGGCGACATCGCGCAGGCGGTGCTCGGACAGGGGGCCACTGAAGACAATCTCGCCGCACTTCGCGCGGAGCTCGGTCTCGACCGCGCGGCTCCGGTACGTTACTTCGAGTGGCTGGGCAACGCGGTAACCGGTGATTTCGGTAATTCCCTGGTGTCCAAGACGTCGGTGACCGAGGCCATCAGCGCCCGTTTCGGTAACACTCTGTTCCTGGCGACCTATGCGGCCGTTATCGCGGTTCCGGTTGCCATCTTTCTGGGTGTACTGGTGGCCTTGTTCAGGAACTCGGTTTTCGACCGGGTTGCCAACGTCGTCACCCTGACTTCCATCTCCTCACCGGAGTTTTTTCTGGGTTACATATTGATCCTGTTCCTCGCGGTCAAGACCGGGATGTTCCCGGCGATCGCCAAGATCGACGATGACATGACCCTGTTCGACAAGCTCTACCGAACTTTCCTGCCGGCGCTGACCATGGTGCTGGTGGTAGTAGCTCACATGATGCGCATGACGCGCGCCTCGATCATCAACCTGCTGGCCTCGCCCTATGTTGAAATGGCCCGTCTCAAAGGCGTGCCGGCCTGGAAGGTAATCGTTAAGCATACATTACCAAACGCCTGGGCGCCGGTTATCAACGTGGTCGCGCTGAACCTGGCCTATCTGATAACGGGGGTGGTGCTGGTCGAGGTGGTGTTTGTCTATCCAGGTATCGGGCAATTGCTGGTTGATGCCGTCACCAAACGCGATTTTCCTGTGGTGCAGGCCTGCTGTCTGATCTTTGCGGCGACCTTCATTTTGTTAAACCTGGCTGCGGACGTGGGGTCGATCCTGACCAATCCGCGTTTACGTCATCCGAAGTGAGGGCTGAATCATGAATTATTTTATTATTGGTTTTTACGCCCTCGTTATCGGCGCTTCTACGCTGGCCGCCTATTATCAAAAGCGCACCCCGTTTATCCTGCTGTTTTCGCTAACCCTGGTTTCCTTCGTTATGGGCATCGTCGGTGGCGAGGCGATGCTGTGGAGCGTCACCATACTAGCCGGGCTAATCGCCTTTGCCGCGGGCGTTTCCTTCTGTTTTCGGGAATTCCTGATCCTTATCCTGCCCCTCCATGCCGCCAAGGAAATGCGTACCGCGCCATTGACTGCCGGCTTCGGCTTGTTCGTTATCTTTACCTACGCGATTTCCGGCATCTTTGCGCCGATTATTGCACCCTACGGCGAGGCCGAGGTTATCTCGAGCGCGTTTGCACCGGCCGACGAAAATATGCTGCTGGGTGCTGACCAACTGGGTCGGGACATGTTCAGCCGTATCATCTACGGCGCACGCAATACCGTTGGCCTGGCGCTGCTGGCTACCATCCTGGCATTCCTGATGGGCGCCACAGCGGGATTGTACGCGGCGACCAAGGGCGGCAAGGAGTATCTTCGGTACCAATACGACTACCTTGATCATCGTCATCGCGATTATTTACGCACCGCGGGTGTTCCGGCTGGCGCGTTCGGTCGGCGGTAACGTGGTGGTGATGGATTATATCGAAGCCGCCAAGCTCAGGGGTGAAGGCACCTGGTACCTGATTCGCAAGGAGATACTGCCGAACTCGACCGCGCCGCTGATTGCGGAATTTGGCCTCGAATTCTGTTTCGTATTTCTGCTGGTCGCCGGCCTGTCTTTCCTCGGTCTCGGTATCCAGCCGCCAACAGCGGACTGGGGATCGATGGTGCGTGAAAACGCCACCCTGATTTCATTTGGAGAGATCACCCCGCTAATTCCCGCGGGCGCGATCGCGCTGCTTACCGTAGCAGTCAACTTTGTAGTCGACTGGATGCTTTATCGCTCCTCCGGTCTGAAGGAGTAACTGAAATGAGTAAAGAAAAAGATGTATTGCTGGATATCAAGAATCTGGTAATCGAAGGGTATTCTGACGAGCACTGGGTCGAGATCGTACATGGGGTTGACCTCAAGCTGCATCGTGGCGAAGTCATGGGCCTGATCGGCGAATCCGGCGCCGGTAAATCCACTATTGGACTGGCTGCC
>CAMYON010000095.1 GCA_947260025.1 uncultured Gammaproteobacteria bacterium | reverse complement strand
CTTGGCCATCGCGTTGTAAAACGACTTGCCGAAAGTGGACTGCCAGACTTCGTGCGAAATGGTGACATCGCCGTTGCGGATCGACTCGTAGACAGCCTGGGAATCGGCGGGCACGTACTCGACGTTATTGCCAATGCTCTCGAAAATGCCGCCAATGACGTGGGCCATGACAATCTGGCTAGACCAGTTGTGGGTCGGGATGACGATCGGCTTGGTGCTGTCTTTGGCGTTGGCAACGTTTGGCAGTACAAACGAGGCAGCAAGCACCGACAACACGGCTAATTTGCTAAGAAATTTCATTACGGACTCTCCTCTTTAGTTATAAGTGTGGGAACTATTGCGAAGGCTAATCCTACATGAAATTATTTTTTTGTAAAGGACCAAAGATGGACCAAATTGATTGATTTATTGTTCGTTAGATACTTAATAAATATTTAATTAAAACAATAATATATATATAAATTAGTAATGCCTGCGGGATTTATACGGCTTTCCACGCGCGCCTGTAAAGCGAGCATTTAACACTTTAATTGTACCAAAAATGTACCATTATAATGATACTCGCGGTATGGTTATCAAGCCTTTCTTTCAGGTATATCGACAAGTTTGCCACGTGGGATTTCCGCCTGCTTGTCGTACAGCGGCAGTTCCGCCAGCTCACCGGCATGCAGTTCTCCATCGATGCAGCGGATCGTGACCGGGGTACCCGCGGCCAGCCCGGCTGCATCCATCAGCGCGATACCGATGCCGCTTTGCAGGTAGGGCGACATTGCACCGGCGGTTACCCTGCCGGCGGGACTGCCGTCGATGCATACCTCACCGCCGATATGGGGTTCGGCCGCGCAAAGCAGCCCGTTCAAGCGGGGTTCGCGCGGCGCATTTTTTAGCGCTTCTTTACCGATAAAGTCACTTTTGTCCTCGTCGATAAATCTGCCGAGTCCGGCATCGTAAGGCGTTGTCGTATGATCGAAGTCGGAGCCGGCGTTTAGAATGCCGGCCTCGATTCTGCGGATATGCATCGAGTCGAGCCCGAACAGCTGCATGCCGAAGGGTTCGCCGACAGCGCTTAGGTGGCGCCACAAGGCATCGGCATCGTGCTGGGGCTCGGTGTAAAACTCCCAGCCGAGCTCATTGGTGTAACCAGTACGGGTGATGACGACCTGTTGTCCGCCGAGATTGACTCGGGCCAGCGCAAAGTAACCGAACGGATCGGGCATACCGTCGTCGCAGGCCGCCTCGAGAATTTTCAGCGCGCTCGGCCCCTGCACCTGGGATACGAATACCTTCGGATCGCTGATCTCGACCTCCATGCCGACGGCATGCGCGCGCGCCCAGCTGTAAAAATCACCGTCGGCCTGCGCATACCAGAACAGGTCCGGCTCGAGGCGCAACAGGATGCCATCGACCAGCAAGCCGCCGTCCTCGTAACAGGCGAGACCGTAACCGCAGCGGCCAGGCCTCACTTTGGTGATGTCCTTGGTGAACAGCTTGTCCAGCAGGCGCTCGGCGTCCGGACCCCTGAACTGCAGCGGGAATTCCCCGGTATTCAGGACCGCCGCCTTTTGCCGCAGCAACCAGTAACCGTCATCTGCCGGCGGTTGTAGACGCAGTAATGCGGGCCGAACGGACGCTCGATCATGTGGTAAGGATGACGCGACAGGGAAAAGTCCCAACCGGCGCCGGGGATGGTGGATACGAGGTCTCGGGTTTTACCGTCGCTAGAGCTCATGGTCTTGTCTCCTGTTTGTTCAATTACGAAACAGCCTGGATGCTTGCCTGCCATCCGGTCAGCACCTGTGCTGGCGTGATGTGGCCAATCTCGGGATCGGATTCGGGATTACCGTCGGCGTGACCCGCTAGAATCCGTACCGGGCTGGTGCTGCTAACCGGGCGAAAGCGATTGGGGCTAGCCTTGCCGAACAGGACTGTCAGCGGGCAGTCGAGGGCGGCGGCGGCGTGCGCCGGCCCGGTGTCCACCGAGATGCAGCTATGCGCGATCGACAGCAAGGCCAGCAAACGCCGCATCGGCAGGTCGTCGGCGACGCTCTGTAGCTGGGACTTCGATCGGCAGCAGGCCTCGATCGCACGGCACATGTCGAGCTCCGACGGCACCCCGCAAAGCAGCAGCTGTGCGCCCGGCAGCTGCTCGATCACGGCTTCGATGACTTCGGCCCAGTTCCGTTCGGCCCAGTACTTGGTATTGCTGGCGCGGCCCGCCTTGCCGCGACGCGTGGTGCGCTTGCTACCGGCCTGGATACAGACCAGCGGCCGCTCCGGATCGAGCTCCCGGGTTTTGAGCCAGCGGCGACATTCCTCTACCTCGGCCGGGCTGACGAACAGTTCGGTGTCGAGCGCTTCGGGTGCCAGCTGCGGGTAATCGAAACCCGGCGGCGAGCCGTTACCCAGGCGTAACCACTTTTCGCAATAGTGCTCGCCCGCGACCGGCGGCAAATCGAGCTGGTTGACACTGTTGTCGCGCCTGATGCCGGCACGGGCCAGCAGGCGATAGGATTTCTTGCTGGTTTCGCAAACCCATACGAAGCGATGTCGATGCTGTTGCAGCGTTTGCACGAGTTCGCGCTGACTGCGGTTGACCCAGTAGGGCCTGGAACGCGAATCGATGGTGAGCACCTGGCGTACGTACGGCATTTGCTGAAACAGCAGTTTGTTCCAGCCGCCGATGGCGACAACGTCGCAGGGCAGGCCGCTGCGCTGGTGCAGCAGCTTCAACAGCGGCGTGATCAACACCATGTCGCCGAAGGCGCCGAAGCGGCAAACCAGCGGATGATTATCGGGCATAGCCTCTAGTGGAAGTGAAATGCGAGGCTAGTATATCAATCCGTCAGTTCAAAACCATGACGGGATTCCAGGTCGCTTCGAAGGGGTCAGAGCAAAAATTTCACGGGCTGGTACAGAGCAGGGAAGTTTTCGGTGAAATTTTTGGTCTGACCCCGGGTGTCCGGGAATGCTGGGGTCGGACCAAAAATGCCGGTAAAATTATTCTACGAGCACGATTGCCCCGGCATTTTTGCTCTGACCCCTTCGACGGGATACGCCGGCCTGCGCAGGTCGCCCATTTGGCGGAGCCTTTTGGGACCGAGGCGTTAGAATGATAGTCGGTCTTTGCGAGATCCCGGATAACGCTGGCGCGTTTCCGGGATGACTCCGCCTTAGGGCGACCTCACTTGTAATCCTGGTAGGACTTTTCCTCGACGATGGTCGAGTTCAGGTGCAGGTTGACCTTTTTCTTGGCGTTGGCACGCTCGTCGTTGGTGACGTAAACCGCGCGCGCCAGCTCGATGAAGCGATCGCCGAAGCGCTTGTTGCGCTCCTCGTCGCGGATATCGTCTTCGATTTCCCACAGCGATTCGTTAATCGACTTGAGTTCGGCGGTCAACGCGGTGATTTCGGCATCGGCCTCGACGGCCTGGTCCCACACCCGGATCAGCATCTCGAGCTCGGTTTTGACATTGGCTACCTTGGCCGGATCGCTGATGCGTTCCGCCTTGATCTGCAGGATGGTGATCTTGTCGAGTAGCTCACCGGGAGAAATCGGGATCTGGATTTCGTTCATGGCTGGATTGACCGTGTTTCGAGGCCGGCAATATTAACCGCGTGACCGACTCAGCTCAACCGGAATCGTGCGAGCAGGATCGGTAGCAGCATCAGGTTGGCGATCAGCGCGGCGATCATTGCCAGTCCGCATAAAATGCCGAAATAAATCGTCGGGATAAAATTCGACAGCGCCAGGATAGAGAAACCCAGTACCACGGTGACCGAGGTGTAGTACATCGCGTGCGCGATACTGCCGTGGCAGCGTTTGATTGCTTCCCAGTGGTTGCCGTCCTGTAAAAACTCCTCGCGAAATCGATGGACATAGTGAATCGAGTCGTCCACGCCGATGCCGATATTGATAGCGGCGATAGTGATGGTCATGATGTCGAGCGGGATACCGATCCAGCCCATCAGGCCGAGGATCAGCCCGGCGGCGATGATATTGGGTACGATCGCGGCCAGCGACAGGCGCACCGCGCGGAACAGCGCGATGAACATAAGCAGAATAGCGCCGAAGACCGCTCCCAGGGTCAGGATCTGCGAGCGGAACAGGCTTTGCAGCAGGTTATTGTAGAGCACCGCCATGCCCGAGATGGTGACCTGTTCTGGCGCCAGCTCGTAGTCGTTGGTCAGGTCGAAATATATCTTCTCGATCAATTCCTGGCGCCGCAACGACTTGTCGGATTCGTAGAGCCGGATACTGAAACGCAGCTGGTTACCGTCCTCGGACAGGTAAGGCGCTATCAGCGCCTCTTTTACTTCCTGGGGCAACCGCTTGTAGACAACGGCCAGTTTGAAATCATTGTATGGCCTGCCGTCATTCAACGACTCCAGCATTTGCATGCCGGTGTGTACCGACAGCACCTTGCCGGTTTCCGGCAAACCGTCGAGGTACTCGTGGATGCGGGCGACTTCGCGCAGACCGTCGCGATTGAACCAGTAACTGTTCGAGGTGATGTCGCCGTCAGCGTAGTACTCGTCCTCTGTCAATACTTCGTCAACGGGCGCGTCGATGATGACATCCATCGGCGTGGTGCCGCCGAGCTTGGTATCGATCAGGGTCATGCCCTGGTATATCTCGGTGCTTTCCTTGTAGTAATCGATAAAGCGGTTTTCCACCGACAGCCGCGGGATGCCGGTGAGCGCAACGATGATCAGCCCGAGGAAAATCAACAGCGTGGCGCGGGTGCGATGATGAATAAAATGCGCCATCGAGGCGGTGACCGCACCGGTCATGTCTCTCTTGATGCTGGTATTAAGGCGCGGCAGCAGCATCAGCGCGGCCGGGAACAGGGTGAAGGCGAGCACGAAGGATACGGAAATCCCGATCACCATCATCCAGCCGAAATCGATAACCGGTCGAATGCCGCTCACCAGTAGCGAGCCGAAGGCGACCATGGTGGTGATGGCGGTGTAGAAACTGGGCGTGAACTTGCTGTGCACGGTTTCGCTGACCAGTTCGTATTGATCCGCCTCGGGCCTGATCATGGCGAGCTCGCGGTAGCGCACCACCAGGTGGATGATCAGCGACAGCGTGATGATCAGCAGCAGCGAAATGAAATTCGACGATACTACCGTCACCGGCCACTGCGACCAGCCAAGGTAGCCCATCATCGACATGGCGCTGATCAGGCAGACCGACAGCGGCAGCAACACCCAGCGCACCTGGCTGAATGAAAACGCGAGAATGATCACGATAAACATTACCACGCCGGCGCCGAAAACCTTCAGGTCGCTGCGAATAAACTCGATCGAGTCGGTGGCTATCATCGGCACCCCGCCGAGATATAGCGTCGCCTCGCCGCGGTAATCATCCATAATGCGACGCACGTCTTCGATGGTTTTTTCGAGCCTGAGTTTTTGTGCCAGGTTCTCGGTCTTGATTTCCGCCGATAGTTCCTCGAGGCGCTGCCTGCCATCGGGAATCGTGTCCAGCTTGGCATAAAGCTTGTCGCGGCTGTTGATCAAATCGACCAGCTTGCGGTTGGTTACCAGGTTCACCTGCATCGCGGTGGTGTCGCCCTGGCTGTTGACCAGCAGGTTTTCGTACAGCGGGCTGTGCCGCATTTCTTTTTCGGCAAGTTCGATATCGACGTCGTCGCTTTCCAGCGTGCGCACCTGGCGCGCGATTTCCGCGAGCGTCATCGGCGGGCTGTCCACCAGCGGTACGTCGAGCATGCTTATCACCGAGTCGACCTGTTCCAGCGCGGTCAGTTCGTCGCGCAGTCGCCTGATATCGGCCCGTACGTCTGTGCTGAATAGCTCTTCCTGTGGGCTGTAGGTGACGATCAGAAAATCGTCGGAGCCGTATTGTTCGCGGATGCTGCGGTAGTACTTCAGGCTGGCATCGTTTTCCAGCACCAGTGAATCGGCCGAAGCGTCGAGTTCGAATGCGGGAATGAACAACAGGAAGTAAACGACGACGGTCGTCAATGCGATCAGCGTCACCAGGGGCTGTTTCAAAACCAGCCGGTCGTAAACCTCGATTAACCTGGAGAGCATGTATCGATTTCCTTACTTGATGGCTGCATATGCCGCGGAATCAAATCGGCGGTAGCCCCATTGATACTGGGTCAGGTGCTGACGCACCAACGCCTCTATCTGGTCGTTCATGTAGCGGGCGCTGCTGACGCCGTCCACCGCCAGTCGTGCATGCTCGAGCGGTCGAATCTGCAGCCGGAACTCGCCCGGCGGCTCGCTACGGCACACGTTAGCGATAAATACGTCGCAGTCAACCTTGCTGCACAGGTTGTGCACCAGTGTTGTCGTCGGGGCGCTAATGCCAAAAAAGCTCGAATCGATGTAAGCTTTTTTACCGCCGGGCTTCTGGTCGGGCAGAATCATCAGGCTTTTACCCTCGCGCATGCCGATCAGCAGTTGGCGCAACCCGCGTTTCTTGGTCGGCACCAGGGTGCCGCCGCTGCGCGCTCGAACCTGCCGGATGAAATCGTCGGCTTGCCGGTTCTTACGACGCTTATATAGCATGATCACGTCGCAGTGCCGTCCGAGCCAGACTGCCAGGGTCTCCCAACTGCCCAGGTGGGGCACGAGAATTATCTGGCTACGGCTGGAGCGATTAAATTCCTCGCAGATATCCATGGAGGTAATTCTCTCGAGCACTCGTTCCACCGGCCAGCACCACACCGCCGCCAGTTCGGTCATCGCATAGCAGGTATGGCGTATGTTTTCACGATACAGGCGTTGCTTCTCGGACCTGTCCAGCTTGGCGAAACACAGGTCTATATTTTCGCGCACCTGCCGGGAAACCTGGTTCGGCAGGTGGCGCATTACCAGGCTGACCAGATCACCGAGCCGGTACTGACTGCGCAGCGACAAATGCGACAGCATTTCGAACGTGCGTTGAATAGCCGGTTTAGCCAATTTTTTGTGATTGCTCGATCTTGGCCCAGCTGTCGCGCAACGTCATGGTGCGATTGAAAATCGGTTGATCGCTGGTCGAGTCGTAGTCGCTGATGAAGTAACCGAGACGCTCGAACTGGTAGGCGATCGCATTGTCGGTCAGCTCTATCGCCGGTTCGAACTTGGCGTTATTCATGACGACCCTGGATTCGGGGTTGAGCGCCTGGTGGAAATCCGCCGCCGCGCCGGGATTCGGCATGGTAAACAGCCGGTCGTAGAGATTAACCGTGGCGTCGACTGCGTGGCTCGCGCTGACCCAGTGAATCGTGCCCTTGACCTTGCGTCCGTCCGGGCTGCTGCCGCCGCGGCTTGCGGGGTCATAGGTACAGATCAGCGACTCGATTTCGCCAGCGGCGTTTTTGATGACTTCCTTGCAGGTGATGTAGTAGGCAAAACGCAGACGCACTTCGCGCCCGGGGCTCAGGCGGAAGAACTTGCGCGGCGCGTCTTCCATGAAGTCGTCGCGCTCGATATAGATTTCGCGCGAGAACGGTACTTCGCGAGTGCCCAGCTCCGGCTTTTGCGGGTGGTTGGCACCGTCGAAGAATTCTTCCTGGTCCTCGGGGTAGTTTTCGATCACGACCTTGAGCGGATTGATCACCGCCATGCGCCGCAGCGCGCGCGCGTTCAAATCGTCGCGGAGCGCCGTCTCGAGCACGCCCATTTCGATGGTACTGTTCTTCTTGGTGATGCCGATCATGTCGCAGAAGTTAACGATGGATTCCGGGGTGAAACCGCGCCGGCGCATGCCCGAGATCGTCAGCATGCGCGGGTCGTCCCAGCCGCTGACGTGGCCCTCGGTGACCAGCGCGTTGAGCTTGCGCTTGCTGGTCAGCGAATACTCGAGCTGCAGCCGCGCAAACTCGGTCTGGACCGGCCGCGACGGGGTTTCGAGGTTGTCGAGAATCCAGTCGTAGAGCGGGCGATGGTCTTCGAACTCGAGGGTGCACAGCGAATGGGTGACGCCCTCGATCGAATCCGACAGGCCGTGGGTGAAATCGTATAGCGGGTAGATACACCAGTCGTCGCCGGTATTGTGATGGGTGACGTGCCGAATCCGGTACAGCACCGGGTCGCGCATCTTGATGTTGGGCGAGTTCATATCGATTTTCGCGCGCAGCACGTGTTCGCCGTCGGCGTACTCGTCGTTTTTCATCGCTTCGAACAACTGCAGGTTTTCCTCGACGCTGCGGTCGCGGTAGGGGCTTTTGCTACCGGGTTCGGTCAGCGTGCCGCGGTTGGCGCGGATGTCGTCGGCGCTCTGGCTGTCGACATAGGCCTTGCCCTGCTTGATCAAATCGATCGCGAAGTCGTACAGCTGGCCGAAGTAATCCGAGGCGAACGGGTTGCTGTGCCATTCGAAACCGAGCCACTGGACGTCACGCCGGATCGAATCGATGTATTCCTGTTCTTCTTTCTCCGGATTGGTATCGTCGAAGCGCAGGTTGCAATAACCGTTGTAATCGCGCGCGATGCCGAAATTGAGGCAAATCGACTTGGCGTGCCCGATATGCAGGTAACCGTTGGGTTCCGGCGGGAATCGCGTGACGATGGTATCGATCTTGCCGGCGGCGAGGTCGGCGTCGATGATATCGCGGATAAAATTGGAACTGTCGCTGGCTTCAGCGCTGGAATCGGTCATTGGGTAGTCTGCATCGAAATCGAATCGCCGGATTTTAACCGATACGCGCGCAAAGCTGAATCGGTTTACCCGGCGTCAAACCATTTTAGTCCAGGCCGTCATCCCGATCCGCCGTATCGGTATGACTCCCGACTGAGTAATTTTGGGTCAGAGTAAAAACTCATAGAGATTTTACTCTGACCCAAATCTTCCCGGCGGTATCTTAAGAAAACGGTAGCATCACGAGATCTTGCTGCCCTAACAGCGTCATTCCCGCGCAAGCGGGAATCTTGCTGATAACCATTAGATCCCCGCTTTCGCGGGGATGACGCGTTGCTGCCGGGATGACGCATTATCCTAGTAAACCTGGCAGTTTTATCGGAAGTGACTGTGCTGCAGTCTGTAATTTCGTTGCGGCGGGAAGATTCGTAGATAGGCTACAATGGCCGCTGACATTTTACCGGGAGCAAGACATGCCACGTTTCAATCGACTGTTAATCACCGGCGCCGCGGGCAACCTCGGGCGCGAACTGCGGCGCGGGCTGGCGCCCCTGGCCACCACGCTGCGGCTCACCGATCGTGGCGAAATGGCGCCGCCCGAGGATCACGAAGAAATCATGCCCTGCGAGCTGGGTGACTTCGACGCGATGATGAAGGTGGTCGAGGGCTGCGATGCGATCGTGCATTTTGGCGCCGCGCCGGTGGAGCGCCCCTGGGAGGAAATTCTCGAAAGTTCGATCAAGGGCGGGTACAACGTTTACGAGGCCGCGCGCCGCCATGGTGTAAAGCGCATTGTCTACGCCAGTTCGATCCATGCGGTCGGTTACGAGCGCCGCGAGGTCGGCGCGGATACGGATACCCCGCATAACCCGGATACGCTTTACGGTGTTTCCAAGTGTTTTGTCGAGGACCTGGCCAAGCTTTATTTTAACAAGTGGGGAATCGAATCTGCCTGTCTGCGGATCAACTCCTGTTTCCCCAAACCGGCCGATCGTCGCCACCTGGCCACCTGGCTGAGTTTCGATGACATGGTACACCTGGTGGAGCGCTGCCTGGTATCCGAGCGCATCGGGCATACCGTGGTCTACGGAATTTCCGATAACCAGGAAGTGTTTTTCTCCAATCACAAGGTTGCCCATCTCGGCTACAGGCCAAAGGACAGCGCCGAGGACTATCGCGCGGAAGTCGAGGCAAAAGTGGGACCGGGCGACCCCTTCGATCCGGCTATCGAATTTGTCGGTGGATTTTTATGCTCCTACGGGCATCCCGACGAAGAGGAACGCATCGAACTCTGAAACAGCCCCAGGCGGCGCGATGCGCCGTTTTCGCTTTGCCTCACACTCGCCTGAGACTGTTTCAGGTTCCCATGGTGCTTACGATTAAAGGTCATTCCCGCGTAAGCCGGTACGACGAAACTGCCGAAAAGAAAGTCACCCCGGCCCCCGAGCCGGGGTCCATTTCTGCTTAGCTCCCAGCTACGATAAGTGGTTGTATCCAGACCTTGCCGCATTCAAACGAATTACAAAATCAGGTTTATCGAAATGGATACCGGCTTTCGCCGGTATGACGATCCTACCGAATATAAAGGTCATCCCAACTTGGGGGCGCCGTGACCCGTTGAGGCCTACTCCCAGTTGCTGAGGTAGTCTTCGACCGCGGGCAGCTGGCGCGGCGGAATGTCGAGTTCCGGCGTACCGAGGAAGATGAAGCCGATAATGCGTTCGTTCTCTGCCAGCCCCAGTTCACCGCAGACATAGTCGTCGTAGGCGTTGGCGCCGGTCAGCCAGACCGAGCCGAAGCCGAGCGTCAGCCAGACCGAGCCGAAGCCGAGCGCATTGCTGGCCAGCAGGACATTATGCGCGGCCGCGCCGGCACTCAGCATTTGCTCGATTTCAGGGATCTTCTCGCTTTCGACCAGCGAAGCCACCACCACCACGATCAGCGGCGAGCGCAGCGGCTTTTCGCGCTGCTTGGCGAGATAAGCAGCATCGACATCGGGTTCACGCTGCCTGGTAGCCTGCACGAAAATTTCCGACAGCCGATAACGCGCATCGCCGCGGATGGTGATGAAACGATAGGGGTACAGGCGCCCGTGATCGGGTGCACTCATCGCAACCTGCAGGATTTCAGCCAGCTGCGCCTCGTCCGGCGCAGGATCGGTCAGGGCTTTGGCCGGGGTCGAGAACCGGTTCAGGTGTTTCAGGGCAGCGTTCATATTTAGAGCCGATAGCATTTGGTGTCAAAGCCGCCAATGATACACTTCGGCCTTGCTTGATGAGTAGTATTTCTAAATGATCAGATACCAGATTACCAGCGGCAATCCGGCCAGCCATTACTTCGACGTCTCGATCCGAATCGATAGTCCCGATCCGGCAGGGCAGGCACTGCGCCTGCCGAACTGGATTCCGGGCAGCTACATGATCCGCGATTTCGCGCGTAACCTGCTGGATATGCGGGCAAGCTGCGACGATGCGCCGCTCGCGCTCGAACAGCTCGATAAATCGAACTGGCGCGTCGCGGCCTGCGAAGGCCAGCTGGTGGTCGAGTACAAGGTATATGCCAAGGACCTCTCGGTACGCGCCGCGCATCTCGACGATACCCATGGATATTACAACGGCAGCAGCGTGTTTCTCGAAGTCCCGGGGCAGTCGGACCAGGCCTGCGAGGTCCAGATCGACAGGCCCACGCCGGATTATTGCTCCGCCTGGCGCGTGGCGACGTCGCTCAGGCGAAAACAGGCCGAGGCCTTCGACTTCGGGCTTTACGAGGCGCTCGACTACGACGACCTGATCGATCATCCGGTCGAGATGGGCGAATTCGTGCACATCGATTTCGAGGCCTGCGGCGTGCCGCACGATATCGTCCTGACAGGGCGCTTCGAATGCGACGGCGATCGCCTCGCCGCGGACCTGAAAAAGATCTGCGAGCATCATATCCGTTTCTTCGGCGAACCCCCGCCGATGGATTATTACCTGTTCCAGGTGATGGTCGTCGGCGAAGGCTACGGCGGGCTCGAGCATCGCGCCAGCACCAGCCTGGTGGCGAGCCGCGCCAGCCTGCCGAAACCGGGTCAGGACGGTGTCGACGACGACTACCGCGATTTCCTCGGGCTGTGCAGCCACGAGTATTTTCACACCTGGAACGTCAAGCGCATCAAGCCCGCGGTTTATCGGCCCTATGATTTGCAGCAGGAGGTTTATACCGACCTGCTGTGGGCCTTCGAAGGTATCACCTCGTACTACGACGATCTCGCGCTGGTGCGCACCGGCCTGATCGATACCGAGAGTTATCTCGAGCTGCTCGCCCAGACGATGACCAGGATTCAGCGCGGGCTCGGGCGTACCCGCCAGTCCGCGGCGGAATCCAGTTTCAATGCCTGGACCAGGTTCTACAAGCAGGATGAAAACGCGGCCAACGCGATTGTCAGCTACTACGCCAAGGGTTGCCTGATCGCGGCCTGCATCGATCTCAAGATGCGCGCGGTCAGCGGCGGTGAGAAATGCCTCGACGACGTCATGTCACAGCTGTGGCGCGAGTTCCTGGAGCACGACAAGGGCGTCGAACCCGAACGCATCCAGCAACTGGTTAGCGAGATCAGCGGCGCGGACCTCGGCCAGTTTCTCGAGGAAGCGATCTATGGCATGGAAGATTTACCGCTCGTCGAATTGCTCGACAGCGTCGGCGTCGACGTCATCCAACGCCCCGCGGCCAACCTGCAGGACAAGGGTGGCAAGGATGCGAACGGCGAGCTGCCGCGGGTCGATTTCGGCGCGATGCTGAAAGCCGATAACGGTGGGATTACGGTGCAACGAGTCGCAGAGGGCGGTTCGGCGCAATCGGCGGGCCTTGCCGCCGGCGATCAACTCGTTGCGGTCGACGGTTTGCGACTCGATCTCGCGCAGTTCGAAAAGAAACTGTTACGCGCCGCGCCCGGCGACTTCTGGTATGTACATGCTTTCCGCCGTGACGAGCTGCGCCTGTCCGAAGTCGAGCTGCAAGCCGCCGAGGCCAACACCATCGTGCTGAAACCCGGCGGCAGTCACGAGAGTGCACGCCGCGCCTGGCTGAATGCCGAGTGAAGGGCGAGCCGATCAACGCCGAACTGGTCGCACAACAGGTTGCAGGCCATGATCTCGACTGGCGCTACAGCCTCGAAACCGGTTCCACCAATGCCGACGTGCTCGATCACTACGACGAGTTTCGGCGCGAAGTGGTCGCCTTCAGCGAGACGCAAAGCGCCGGGCGCGGACGCCGCGGCCGCCAGTGGCATTCACCCTTCGCCAGCAATATTTACTGCACCGTCGGTATCCTCAAGGCGCTGCCGGCGAATCGCCAGGGGATGCTGAGCATCGTTACCGGGCTGGCGCTGTGCCATGCGCTGCGGCGGAGCGCGGACGCGTCGGTCAGCCTCAAGTGGCCAAACGACCTGCTGTTCGACCGGCGCAAGCTGGGTGGAATCCTGATCGAATCGCGCCCGCACGACACCGAGCGGTTTTTCTTCGCGATCGGTTTCGGTCTGAACGTATTCATGCAGGCGCCGGAGTTGGCTGAAATTGCCCAGCCCGCCGCCAGTCTCGATCAGGTTTCGGACCGAGTCCTTGATCGTACCGCGCTGCTGGGCGCTGCGATCGACGGCGTGGTGCAAGCGGTGCGCGCATTCGATCCCGACGACGTCGAGCCGGTCATTGCCGAGTTTGAAGCCTTCGATGCTTTTTACGGCCAGGAAGTCGAGGTAAGCAGCGCCAACACAAGCGTTCGCGGCATTAACCGTGGTATCGCCCCGGACGGGCAATTGAGGCTCGAAACCGAAACCGGCGAGGCACTGCATTCGTCCGCGGAGATTTCGCTGAGGCCTGGCCCGTGATCCTGCTCGATTGCGGGAACAGCTCGTTAAAGGCCCAGTATCTTGGATCGGGTCAGGTTTTGAGCAGTTTCGCGAGTTCCTATCGAGGTGACTGGCCGCGACGCCTGGCGCAATGGCTGCAAACCACCGCGGCCTCTCGTTGCTGCCAGTCGTCCGTGCTCGATGCAAAACGACAGGCGCAGCTTGACCAGTGCCTGGCGCAGCAATTCGGTGAAGCGGTGACGCGCTTCGTATCGGAAGCACGCAGCGCCGGTGTGATCAATGGTTACGAGCAACCCGAGCGGCTCGGCGTGGATCGCTGGTTGGCGTTGATCGGCGCCGCCGAACGGGTCGAGGGAGACTGCATCGTGATCGATGCCGGCAGCGCGATAACGCTCGATCTGCTGCGCGGCGACGGCCAGCATCTGGGTGGTGCCATACTGCCGGGCATAAACACTTCGCTGCAGCGGTTCAGAGAGATCTTCAGCCACATCGATTTCGGCGATCCGCGAATCGGCCACAACGACGAGTTGGGTAGTTCAACCGAGGCCGCGATTCAGATAGACTACCCCGACCGTTCGATAGACCGACTGCGCGACCTCGTGACAAACTGGATTCAACGCCTCGATCAGAATGCAAGCCTGTTGCTGACGGGCGGAGACGCTTTTCGCCTGCAGTCGGTACTCGAGCAGCCGGGCCGGATCGTCCCCGACCTGGTTTTCCTGGGCATGCGAAAACTGGCAGAACAATGAAGGTTTTTTTCGGTTTACTATTGATCGTCAACATCGCGTTCGCGGTATTCCAGTGGCTGATGCCGTACGAACAGCTGTTTGTCGAACAGAAGAAGGTTCCGGCCGCCGAGCAGCTGCAGATGTTAACCGATGCCAATACCCAGGTGGTTAGCGAGGCCGAGGTGGTTGCCAGGGTCGAGGCCGAAACCGACGCGCTGGAGGCGGCCGTGGCGAGAATCGAAAAGGAAGTCGAGGCGGAGCGCGCCAATCTCGTCACCGAGGATAGCAGCGACAAGCGCGTGTGTTACACCATCGGACCGATCAAGGACAAGGCGCGCGCGATCGAGATCAGCGGGCGCTACAGCGGCAAGCAGGCGCGAACCTCGCTCAAGTCGAACCTCGAGAAGGAATACCAGGGCGTCATGGTCTTTGTCGCCGGACACAAGAACCGCGCTGACGCGGTCAGGACCGCGAGCAAGCTTGCCGCCAATGGCATCACCGATCACATCATTGTCAGTAACCCGGAAAGGCCCAATATACTGTCGCTGGGCGTTTTCGGATTGAAGCGCAATGCCGACCGGCTCCGGGCGCGCGTCGAGAAACTGGGCTTCAAGGTCGAGACCGAGTCGCGCTACCGCGAGCGCACGATCTACTGGCTCTACGCCGAGCAGTCGAGCGAAGCCGACGTGTTGCAGCTGCTCGAAGCGACCGACAACGAGAACGGCATCAGCCAGATCCCGACCCGGTGCCTGCCGACTTAGACCGGTCAACCGTTCAAGCTTCTCCGCTCGAAACTTGCCAATACTGGGTAAAAACAATAGAATTCGCGCCCTTACCAAAGGGGCAGGATAGGTCCCGGTAAAGGCCGACAAGGCCAGCTCAGGAAGTGATTATGCCGGCGTAGCTCAGTTGGTAGAGCAACTGACTTGTAATCAGTAGGTCCCGCGTTCGATTCGTGGTGCCGGCACCAAT
>CAMYON010000094.1 GCA_947260025.1 uncultured Gammaproteobacteria bacterium | reverse complement strand
TCGTTCCAGCCTCGAATCAGGCGTTGCCCCCATTCTTCCTCGATCATGCTAGCGACCCTGTTTTTAACGCAGCGGGGTAACGGGCCGAGAGAATTGCCATCGAGATAAATCACGTCAGGCGGGATGTTGAATAATTCCTTGCGGGTAACGGTTTGAGCGTTCATGTGGTCAATTCCCGGAAAAGTGCCGTGTCACCCGATGCCATGCCCTCGATGACCGAAAAGTGGTTCTTATCGGGTTCGTAATAGTCCCGGACTCCGGTATCGAGGGACTGCCAGGTCTCGGTGATCAGTCGTGTTTGTCGCAAAAACTCGGGACGTTCAGCGGCGCCGACCCAGCAGGTGATGTCTACAGCGGGCAACGGGGTGTGGAGAACGGGGCTCTCAGTCCGTGCCTCGTCATCGGTCAGGCGCAATGTCTCGTTCATACGGGTCAGGGTTAACGGCCGCAGATCGAACACACCGCTGACGGGGATTACCTTCTGTAAGCGCGATCGAATCGAAACGGGCAGAGGCGTGTCGTCGCAAACCATGCGTGCTACGAGGTGGCCGCCGGCGGAGTGGCCGATCAGGCGTAATGGGCCTGCAACCATATTGGCGACAAAATTAATCGCATTGCTAATTTCGCGCGTGATTTCATGAATTCTAGCCGCGGGTGCCAGCGAGTAACCGGGGATAGCCACGGCCCATCCAGCCGCAACGGCAGCCTGTGCCAGGTGCGACCAGTAGGTCTTATCGAGCAAATGCCAGTAGCCGCCATGGATAAACACAATTAACCCGGTGCAATCGCCAACGGGACGAAACAGATCGAGACGATTACGTTCCAGCGGTCCATAGGCGAGATCGGTTGTAGCCGAACCCTGTGCCAGTTGTTCGTCGCGAAAGGACGCGGCCGCATCCGACCAACACTGTGCCAGTCGATCAGAATCCTCGACATAGCTCGAATTGTCAAAAGCATCATCCCAGTCGATCACGTACCGGTCTCGCGATAATCGGGTTAATGAATGCGCTCATCTTAGGTTCTTGTCCAAAGCAGGGTGCAGCTAGTCAAACGCCAAAACTGTCTGGTTTCAAGATATTTCTGATAATCGGGATATCTGCCTGTTAGTCGATATGGTCGTATATCTATTAAACTTTACATAATATACATTATGCGCAGTCATATAGGCTCAGGGGTTATGAACAAGGATGTAGTACTTTTAAACCATAATATATAAGTTTCAATTTAAAACTAATGCGTGATGGTTTATGATTCGCTTTTTTACGATATAGTTAACTCTCCGCCGAGCCGAGACCCCACATGGCAGCTAGCAACAAGAAATACGCGAAGCCGGTTTACCTGGTTGACGGTAGCCGCACCCCGTTCTTAAAAGCGCGTGGCAAACCTGGCCCATTCAAGCACGCCGACCTCGGTATTTATGCCGCGCGTTCGCTGCTGTTACGTATGCCGTTCGAACCCGACGAGTTTGACGAAGTCATCTTCGGTTCGACAATGCCCGGTCCCGACGAAGCCAATATCTCCAGAATTGTCGCGTTGCGACTCGGTTGTGGCGACCGCGTGCCGGCTTATACCGTGCATCGCAATTGCGCCTCGGGCATGCAGGCGCTGGACAATGCCGCAATGTCGATTGCCTCTGGACGTTCCGACCTGGTGTTGGCTGGTGGGATCGAAGCCATGAGCCAGGCGCCGCTGTTGTTTCACCCGAAAATGGTTGCCTGGCTAGCCGACTGGTGGGCGGCAAAGACGATCGGCAATAAGTTTAGCGTTGCCAGAAAATTCAGCCCGCGGCTGCTGGCGCCGGTAATCGCTTTGCTCAAGGGTTTAACCGATCCGGTAGTCGGTCTCAACATGGGCCAAACCGCCGAGCAGATTGCCTGGCGGTTCGGCATTACTCGCGCCGAAATGGACCAGTTCGCACTCGAGAGCCATCAGAAACTGCACCAGGCGCAGGAAAACGACGAACTCGACGAGGTGGTGCCGATATACGACGCGCATGGCAACGTTTACGAACTCGATGATGGCGTAAGACCCGATTCTTCACTGGAAAAGCTTGCCAGGCTGCGCCCGGCTTTCGACAAACCTTACGGGCTGGTGACGCCGGGTAACAGCGCGCAAATTACCGACGGCGCCGCGGCGCTGGTGCTGGCCAGCGAAAGCGCGGTGAAAAAACATAATTTGCCCATCCTGGCAAAGTTGATCACGACCGAGTGGGCGGCGTTGACGCCGGCCGAAATGGGGCTGGGCCCGGCGCATGCGATTGCTCCCCTGCTGAAATCGCAGCGACTCAAGATCGACGATATCGACTACTGGGAAATCAACGAGGCGTTTGCCGCCCAGGTGCTCGCGGTTATTGCCGCGCTCAAGGACAAGGATTACTGCAAACAGCAGCTCGGCCTGCGCTCCGCGGTGGGTGAAATTCCGGCTGACAGGCTCAACATTCACGGCGGTGGCGTCAGTCTCGGACACCCGGTCGGCACCAGCGGTGCCCGTATCGTGCTGCACCTGGCCAGGACGCTGCAGCAAAAGGATGCAAAAACCGGGGTGGCGTCGCTGTGTATCGGCGGCGGCCAGGGCGGCGCAATGCTGATCGAAAGGAGTGCCTCATGAGTAACGCGATCACCGATTGGCAAAGCAAGCGCGACGACGACGGTATTCTGTGGTTGATTCTGGACCAGCAAGGCACCGACACTAACGTGTTATCGATCTCGGTGCTGGAGCAACTGGACAGCCTGCTGGATGAAATCAAAGGAGATCTGCCAAGGGCGATTGTCTTTCGTTCCGGCAAGAACAGGGGGTTCATCGCTGGCGCCGACGTCAAGGAATTCCTCGACGTGACGACGGTCCAGGAAGCTCTGATCATGATCAAGCGCGGGCAGACCCTGTTCAGTCGAATCGAATCACTGCCCTGTACTACTGTCGCTCTGATCGAGGGCTTTTGCATGGGCGGTGGCACCGAGCTGGCGCTCGCCTGCGATTACCGACTGGCGCTGGACGATACCGATACCCGTATCGGCCTGCCCGAAGTCAAGCTTGGTATCCATCCCGCCTACGGCGGCCTGGTACGTTCCACAGCTATCATTAACCCGTTGAAATCCCTCGAAATAATGCTCAGTGGCCGCAGTCTGACGGCACGCGCCGCGCGCGCTATCGGCCTGGTAGATGACGCTCAACCGCAGCGGCAGATCGAGCGCGCCGCACGGCAGATGGCGCTATCGCCGCCGGCAAAGCAAAAAATGCCGTTGCTCGGCAAGGCGTTGTCGCTGCCCGGAATACGCAGCCTGCTGGCTGGTTTTATGAAAAAACAGGTGGCAAAAAAGGCGCCACGCCAGCACTACCCTGCGCCCTACGCCATTCTCGACGTCTGGGCCAACTATTACGGTAATACCAAGCGCATGATGGAAGAGGAAGCCAACTCGGTGGCGCGCCTGATTCAGGGAAGCAAGGTGCGCAACCTGGTGCGGGTATTCTTCCTGCAGACCCGCCTCAAGGGCCTTGGTGACAAGAAGTCTTTTACCCCGCGGCACGTGCACGTCATCGGTGCTGGCACCATGGGTGGCGATATTGCCGCCTGGTGTGCCCTGCGCGGTTTCAACGTAACCCTGCAGGATCGCGAGGCGAAATACCTGGGTAATGCTTTCAAACGCGCGCACCAGCTTTATGCCAGGCGCCTGAAGACCACCGCGGAACGCAACGCCGCGCTGGATCGGCTTATCCCCGATATCCACGGCGACGGCGTAGCCAGGGCCGATGTGGTAATCGAGGCCATCTTCGAGGATATCGAGGCCAAGCACGCGATTTACCGCGATATCGAACCCCGCATGAAACCCGGCGCTGTGCTGGCAACCAATACCTCGAGTATCCCGCTGGAGACGCTGGCGACGGTACTGAAAGAACCCGATCGGCTGGTCGGCATCCATTTCTTCAACCCGGTGGCGATGATGCCGCTGGTCGAAATCGTCAAGACCGAGTCGTCGTCGCAGCAAACGATTCAGCACGCGATCGCTTTTACCCAGCATATCGGCAAACTGCCGTTGCCGGTCAAGAGCTCTCCCGGATTCCTGGTAAATCGTATCCTGATGCCCTACCTGGTCGAGGCCTTTACGCTCTACGACGAGGGACTGGCGCCCGAGGCAATCGATAAGGCCGCGACCGATTTCGGGATGCCGATGGGACCGGTCGAACTCGCCGATACGGTGGGTCTCGATATTTGCTACTCGGTGGCGCAGAACCTGTCGCATGCCTTCGGTATCGACGTGCCCGCGGGTCTGAAAAAGTTTGTCGACTCGAAGCAACTCGGCAAAAAATCGGACCGCGGTTTTTACCAGTATAAGAAAGGCAAGCCAATCAAGGACAGGGATGCTGATCTCGGCGATCAGAAAATGATCCAGAACCGTTTGATTTTCCGATTCCTTAACGAGGCGGTCGCCTGCCTGCAGGAAGGAATTGTCGAAGACCAGGACCTGCTCGATGCCGGCATTATTTTTGGTACCGGTTTTGCACCCTTCAGGGGCGGCCCGATGAACTATAGCCTGCAGCAGGGCGTCGAGGCGATCATGCAATCGATGACCGATTATACAACCAGCTACGGCGCACGTTTCGAGCCCGTCGAAGGCTGGTCGAAACTGCTCGAAAAGACTTAGTTAGCGGCGGGATACAATGGCGGCAGGGCATTAGCCGGCAGCTTTACCGGCGACCGGCGAGAGCGGTTTACCCTGGCAATCAGGCGCCACAAGCGCAGCCCCCGCCAGTCGTCAACCTGCCGCGCGTAGAGCGCCGCATCGAGACGCTTCAGTTCCTCTGCAAGTTCGCGCGACGCGCTGTGCTGCCCTATCTGATTCAAACCGGTAATCGATGCTTCGGGCCAGCGCTGCCTGCCCCAGTCCAGCAGCGCGCCGCGGGTCTTGCGGGCGTCGTTCGACAAACAACAGATCCGTAAACGACGTTTGATTGCCCATCGTTTTAACACGCGTTTGACGTGGTCGTTAATACGGGCTTGCAGTATCACGATACAGTAAACGAGTAGCATGATCCCAGGCAACAACAACATTAAAAGCCATCCCGACCGATCCTGTGGCCCGAGCAGGCTTCGGAGACGGGCCAGCCCCCCCTCCCCGGCCGTGGTACTGTCGACGTTCGCCTGTCCGACTGCAATCACTTTGATGGTTTTACCTGCCAGCAGCGCCTGTTGCTCGCTGTCGCTGTCGACGTCCCACCATTTGAGACTGACCGTGGGTAAACGAATTTCACCGGGATTGCTGGCAACGATCGCAAAACGCTGGTCGAGACGGCCGACCACCTGTTCGCCGTCAAAGCCGTTACTGCGTTTCGCCTGATCGGCATAGATTCGCAATCCGCTGCTGTCGGTTACCAGCAAATCCGCCGGCAGGGATTCGGCGGGCAAGCCGCGGGCGATAATGCTCAGGGTCCAGTCCAGCGAATTACCCTGCATGATCTCGTTGTCGGACTGGTTCCAGGTTTGTGAAATCTCGAGCTCGCTGGCGGGCAGCCAGAAGCGACCGGCGTAATCGGGTGGCGGGTCCCGTACCTGTAATCTCAACGGTTCGCTGCGCCTAAAAATCATGCGAGATGGCAGCGTTGCACCAGTTGCGGCTTCGAGGGTGCCGTTATAGTTGGCCGGTAATAGCAGTAATTCGCCACTCCGTTCGGGAAACAGGCTTATGCTTCTCTGCAACACCTCGAAACTCGCGCCATCGCGGATTTCGCGATAAGTGCTCTCACCGTTATGGCGATGCACCACCGCATTATCCGTCTGCGGCTCGCCGAGGCGGCCGCCGATCAGCGGCACGTTACGGTACAGGCGTGTGCTGATTAATGTTTGTTGCCCGATGTAGGGATCAGGTGTACTGCTTGCCAGTTCGATAAACACCTGTTGTTGCGACTGCAGCGCAGGCGGAACCGGTTTGACCTCGAGCGTCAGCGCTGGAGTCGAGTTCTCTCCCAGTCGAAGTGGCGGCACGCTCAGGCGGCCGTTTCTGCGCGGCAACAACTGCAGGCGCCACTGCATGCGGTGAAACAAGTTTCCATCCTCGAGCATGCGAAATACCCGTGATTTCGTATCCAGTACTTCGAAGTCGGCCTCGAGCAGCGAGGTGTCGAGCGCATATAGCGATGGGATGCTGTTGTCATACTCTATCACCAGTTCCGAGATATCGCCCTGGTATACAACCGCGGGTTGCAGATAGGCAGAATCGGCAACGGCCGATGAAATCACTGGCAACAGCAGCAATAGGCAACGGAGCATATGACGGTAATATGGCAACATTAGCGAGGCTGGCGATTTTGCCGTTGATAGTCACGCATGAACTTACGTCGGAACAGTTCAGAAGACGCGGTTGGCAATTGTTTCACCCAGCGTTCGACCAGGACTTCGGCCTGGGCCGGATCGATGCCTGTCGCCAGTGAGAATCGTTCCAGTGCCTGCTCGCGACCGTCATACTGTTCGAACGGCGCTTGCTGACCTGACTGTATCGATGCTCCAAGACCGGATCCCTGGCTGTCTTCATCGCCGGGATTGTTGAGCTCCTGCCCCACGATCCCGGGGCGCGGCTCGCCGGCGGAATTATCCTCGGATTCGAAGTTGGCGCCCTCGCCCTCCGGATCGCCTGACTGCTCGCTTGCGGCCTGCTGTAGAAAAATTTCGATTAGTCGCCTGTTATATCTCGCCTGTCCCAAAGACGGATCGAGCGTCAGCGCTCGAGAGTAGGCTTCGATCGCCTCGGGTAAACGCTCCAGGCGCACCAGGACATTGCCGCGATTGTAGTGTGACTTCGCAGAATCGTCGTGGCCGAAGGCTTCCAGGGCTTTTTGATAATATCCGCTCCGATAGTAAGCCGACGCCTGCAACAGTGGTTCCTCAGATAATTCACTGGCGCGTTCGAAATCCCCCTGCCGATAGGCCTCGTAGGCGAGCTGCTCGCGGTGCTGCCAGATTGTATCCCGCTCTGCAGCGTAAGCCCTGTCCCAGGGCGGCAGCCAAACCGCCAGTAGCACGATCCAGAACAGGTTTTTGCGAAACAGCAGCAGGCTGAAAGGTAGCATCAGCCACACCAGCCAGACACCGTCGTTGGCGGCGTCGCGTTTGGTAGTGGTATCGCCCTGCATCGCTTCGATCAGATTGTCCGCCACGATTCTCGATCCCAACAGTTTGTCGACACCGATGGATTCGGTCAGCCGGACCAGGATACCCCCGCCTGCCTGTGCAACCCTTTCCAACTCGGCGAAGCCGGTTCTGGCGAGCCTCAGTTTACCGAGAACATCGCGCTGCAGGCCGCCGTCCTGACCGATCAGCGGGCCGCCGGCGCTGGTGCCTATCGCCATGATCGATACCTGGTGACCCTGGGAGCGGGCCAGGGTCGCCGCCTGCACCGCTCGCGAATTCTGTTCGCTGCCGCTGGTGATAATAACGATCTGGCCCCTGCCGGAAACCGATGCTTGCAACAGGTCCTGTGCGCTATCGATGGCGAGATCCAGACGATTTCCCTCGAGCGGCAAGATGCCGGGTTCCAGCGCATCGAGAAATGCCAGCAGCGTGTTTGCGTCGCGCGACAGTGGCGATACCACGAAGGCGGCGCCTGAAAACACCAGCAGGCCGGTTTCTCCTTCGAAGTCAGCCTCGATAATTTCCCGTGCCGCTGCAATTGCCTGGCTAAAGCGATTGGGCTTGACGTCCTGCACCAGCATCGACTGCGAAAGGTCGAGTGCAATGATGCGCGCATTGGCGGATTCCATTAACGGGTGAGATTGATTGCGCCAACTGGGGCCCGCGGCGGCCAGGATCGCGAGCGTCAGCAGGATTGACAGCGGCCAGACCAGCCACCGCGAGCCGGTGGCGGTGGATTTGTTGGTGCCGAGCTTTTCCAGTAGATGCGGATCGCATATTTTTCGCCAGCTTGACGGCCGCAGGTGGTGTCTTTTCAGCAACCAGAGTAACCACCAAAGTAGCGGCAACAGCAGCAGCCAGTAAGGCATCAGAAATCTGAATGACGCAAGTTCGCTCATGGCGCCATGAGCCTGCGTGCCTGACGAATCGTGACCAGCATCCGGGTAACCAGGATCGTCAACGCCACCAGCAACGGCCAGACGAATAATTCGCTGCGCGGACGATGTGTCTGGTACTTATGTTCTACCGGTTCTAGCTCGTCCAGCGCCAGGTATATCTGTTCCAGGCGGTCGCCGCTGGTGGCGCGAAAATACTTACCGCCGCTAACTGCGGCGATTTGCCGCAGCAGGTCTTCATTCAGCGCAATGCCGGCAGGGACATTCTGTACCCCGTAAGTACGTCTTAAAGACTCGTTATCGCTACCAACGCCAATGGTGTAAATCGTCATCCCCTGGTGGGCTGCGGCAGCGGCCGCCAGCACCGGGTTTTCAAATCCCGCGGTATTGCTACCGTCGGTAACCAGGATCAATACCTTGTGTTCGGCCCGTTGTTCGCGCATCGACTTGATCGCGATACCGATCGCATCGCCGATTGCGGTATGTCGACCCGCGAGCCCCGGACTGACGTCGAGTAACAATTCTCTTAGCGTATCCAGGTCGAAGGTTAACGGCACGAAGCTGTAGGCGTTACTGCCAAATAAAATAAGGCCCAGGCGGTCCCCCTGTCGCCGTTCGATGAAGTTCTGGGCCACGACCTTGAGTACATCGATCCGGCTTGCGGTTCGGGAATCGATAGTCATATCGGTTTCACTCATGCTGCCGGAGATATCGACTGCCAGCATCAGGTCGCGGCCACTCTGGCTGCGTGAAATGGCGTCGCCGAGCCAAAAGGGTCTGCTGGCAGCGATCAGCAATGCTATCCAGAACAGCCACAGGCTCAGGCCGGCCAGGCGTAACGAGGATTGCCTGCTAGCGGGCAGAGACGAAATCGCGAGTTGCGACGGCTTGCCGACAGGCAGTAACCACCTGGCAGCAGCCGGCAGGGGTAGTAACAGCATCAGCCACCAGAATTCGAAACCGAGCATCAGTTTCGACCCCGCTGCAGTAGCCGGGGTTTGACGGCCTGCAGCCAACGCTCGGTCAGCAGCAGCATTCGGTCGGCCTCGAAGCTTGCCTGTAGCTGGTAAATTGCGTCACCGAAAAACCTGCCGTCGCCGCGAGTAAAGCTGTTATCGCCGAGACAGCTGTCGAGGAAACGCAACCAGCTGCTACCTGTTGCGCCCTCGAGCTGTCGCTCCGGATACGCCTGCAGCGCAACCTGTTTCAACCACAGCGCGAGCTCGCGGGCGAGTCGCTGCGGGTCCTGGTGATGCGCATAGCTGCCCTTGATCTGTGCCAGTTCCAGGCAGGCCGCGGAAAACATACGATGCACCCTGCGGTGTATTGACCAAAGCCAGAATGTCGCGATAACGACTATCACCAGCAACAATATGGCCAGGTAGCCCGGTGCTAGCAACCACCAGCCAGGTTCCCCGGGAGGACTGATATCCTTTAGCGCCAGTAATAGCTCCTGTTGGGTCATCTCAGCGTTTTAACTGTTGCAAAATCTGGCTGCTGACGTCGCGGTTACAGCAGATCGGCAACAGCGGCAGGTTATAGCGAGAGGCCAGGGATTCGATCTGGGTGCGGTGTTGCCGCTGCAACTGCAGCAGCCAGTGATCCCTGCCTGCCATGCTGAAATCGAGCCCCCGCTGCTGCTGGTTTATCAACACCGGGTAATAACCCCGTGGCCAGGCCGCGCTTTCAGTCTGGTCGTGAATCCAGAAAGCGTTGATGTCATTGTGTTTGACCAGCGCTGACAGGATCTCGAGGGATTCGTCATCTAGACCGATGAAATCTGATATCAGGGCAATGATGGAACCCGGTTTGACCACCCGCTGTAGTTCACGCAGCAAAAAATTGAGCCGATTGATACCGCTCGACGGTGGCATTTCGATATGGCTGGCGTTGGCGAGGTGATGAAATATTGCCAGCAAACCGGAGCGGGTTTTGCCCGGCCTGACTTCATGGTGTGAATCGGGTGTCACGATCAGTCCACCGATACGATCACCGGCGAAGTTCGCGAGCCACCCGAGGTGAGCGGCGACCTGGGTCGCGGTCCAAGACTTGAAGGCGTGGCGGGTGCCGAAATACATCGAGGCGGAAAGGTCCACCGCCAACAGGAAACGGCGCTCTTTTTCCTCGGCGTAAACCTTGGTATGGGCTTCGCCGGTACGTGCCATTACGCGCCAGTCCATGGTTCTGACATCGTCGCCGGAGACGTATGCGCGGGACTCTTCGTACTCCATGCCGCGGCCGCGTGCGCGCGTGTCGCGAGCCCCCGAACGATAGCTGGCGCGCCGTTTTATACTGGCCAACGACATGCCCGACAGGTGGCCGCGCAGGCTGACCAGTTGTTCGACCGAAACGCTGATACCGACTAGCTTGTCAGCACTCGCTCCCATGGATCAGGCGACCGGTACTTTAAGCAGCAAGCGGTCAATGACGGCATCGACCGACATGCCGTCTGCTTCGGCCTGATAGGTTAGCAGGATGCGATGCCGCAAGATCTCGTGCGCCAGCTGTTGCACATCTTCCGGTGAGACGTAGTCACGCCCATCCAGCCAGGCCAGCGCCCTGCTGCAGCGATCGAAGGCCAGCGATGCCCGCGGGCTGGCGCCGTATTGAATCAGGTCCGCCAGGTCGGGGGAATATCGATCGGGATTGCGGCTGGCATCTACCAGTTGCGCAATATACTGCTCGACCGGCTCCGATACGTAGGTATCGAGAATGTCGCGGCGAACCTCGAACAGTGTTTGCTGCGCCACCGGTAGCGATTCGGGTATGGCCAAAACCTGCTGATCCTGCATTGCCTCGCGCCGCACCTGCTGCATGATCCGAACTTCCGAATCTATTTTCGGGTAATCGATCACCACCTTGAGCAGGAAACGGTCGAGCTGGGATTCGGGCAAGGGATAAGTGCCCTCCTGCTCGATCGGATTCTGTGTTGCCATGACGAAATACAGGCCGGGCAAAGGGTAGGTATTCTTGCCCACGGTGATCTGCCGTTCTTCCATCGACTCCAGCAACGCCGACTGTACCTTGGCGGGCGCACGATTGATTTCATCGGCAACGATGACGTGATGGAATAGCGGGCCCTGCTGAAAACTGAAGCTACTGTCCTGTGGACGATAAACATCGGTGCCGGTCAAATCTGCCGGTAGCAGGTCCGGAGTAAACTGGATACGCTGGAAATCCCCCTCGATGCCGCTGGCCAGCGTCTTGACCGCGCGGGTCTTGGCGAGCCCGGGCGGCCCCTCGACCAGAATATGGCCATCGGCCAGCAGCGCGACGAGCATTCTGGAGGTCAGGCGCTGTTGCCCGAGAATACGAGAGTCCATGAAATCGCGCAGTTGTCGCAGTTGCTGGTGCGCGATGTTGGTCTCTGATTCTGACATGGCCGGGGCCTTCTGGATGTTGTGGGAACTCAGCTCGAGCGGCGATTCACTGTTTTGCAAGCACGGATCGGCCCCAGCATAAACACCCTCTTAGCGAATTGCCAGCCCTGGCGGCCGGCTCAACTCAGCCCAAACAGCCGGTTTGCATTCTCGTAGGTTGCGCTGGCGAGGGTATCCAGGGACTCGCCGCGAATTTCAGCCAGCTTTTCCGCAACCAGGCCGACCCGACCCGGGTGGTTGGGTTTGCCGCGATGAGGGGCGGGAGACAGCCAGGGTGAGTCGGTTTCGATCAGCAGGCTTTCCAGCGGAATGCGTTGCGCCATATCGCGCACGTTTTGGGCCTGGTGAAAGGTTACGATACCGGAGATTGAAATGTAGAAACCCAGGTCGATAGCAGCGCTTGCCATCTCCCAGTCCTCGGTAAAACAGTGCAGCACGCCACCCACGTCCTGCGCCCGGTGTCGGCGCAGCAAGTCGAGCGTATCGGCGCGTGCATCGCGGGTGTGGATTACCAGCGGCAAGCTACATTCGCGTGCGGCCTCGATATGGGTAACGAAGCGTTGGCGCTGCCAGGCGAGATCACCCGACTGGTGAAAGTAATCGAGCCCGGTTTCGCCGATGGCGACAACCCGCTCGCGTTCAGACAGCGCACACAGCCTGTCGACGCCAGGCTCTTCGATGTCTTCGTAATCGGGGTGTACGCCGGCGGTACAGAATACCTGCTGATAGGGGACGATTTTGCGGTGCATGTCGTCGAACGATTCGAGCGTAACGCCGATGCAAACCATACGCGTAACGCCGCCGGCCTCGATCACTGCCAGTAGCTGCTCGAAATTGTCGTCGAAGTCGCTCAGGTCGATACGATCAAGATGGCAATGGGAGTCGAAATACACGTCGAATCAGGATTAGTGGTCCACAAAGCCCCGTACGCACGAGTCGCGTCGAGGTCGAGGAGCATTATAAAATTTATCTGCCAGGGAATACAGTTTAGCGCCCTTCCCGGTACTTGCCCGCGGGCGGTCTCTACATCGTGTGGGTGGGTCGGTCGGCCTGCAGCGCACCGGCGAGAAAGCCTTCGATTTTATTGCGGGTGGTACCGTTATCCTGGGAACTGAATTGTACCCCTATTCCGGCTGCCTTGTTGCTTTGCGCGCCCTGTGGCGTAACCCAGATGATTTTACCGGCAACCGGCAGGCGTTCCTTGTCGTCCATCAGGCTCAACAGCATGAACACCTCGTCACCGAGGGAATATTGCTTGTTGGTCGGGATAAACAATCCGCCATTTTTAACGTAAGGCATATAGGCGGCATAGAGCGCGCTTTTATCCTTGATGTTGAGCGAAAGTATACCTTGACTACCAGGTGCGCCCATCAGATATATCTCCGGGTAAGTATTTGTTTTAATGATATTAGCACGTCTTCCAGTTGAAGTTGGAAATCGAGGTTATTTTCTTCGATTTGCATCTGGTTTTGTGCGCGTTGTCGCAGATCCAGCAACAGCTGCGCTCGTGCCCGATCGGCGCCCTTTCCCGGGTTGCCGGCGGCGTCGACCCCACTGCTCTGGTAGCAATAAGCGCTCAAAGTGAAGTTCACCAGCCGACGCACCATCGATACTTCCGAGGCTAGTAACTCAGCGCATAGATTAGACACGCCAAGGTCGCCGCGCAGGAACTGGCTAAAACGGCCTTTAAACTGCTCCACTAGCGATGCATAGTCATGTTGTTGAAGTTTCAGAGCCAGCACCGGATCACCGGTTGCATACTCGAGATAGCGGTCGCAGTCCTGTTGCGACATGCCCTGCTCGCTCAACCAGGCGATCGATTGTTGCACCGTCGGTGGGTTAATGCTCCAGGACTGACACCGGCTGCGCAGCGTAATCGGTATACGCCCACGATTATGTGTCAGCAGTAATATCAGTACACGCGCGGCAGGTTCTTCCAGGGTTTTGAGCAGGGCGTTGGCGCTAGCCTTGTTCATCGCTTCCGCCGGGTAGATGGCGGCGATCTTGAGACGGTCGTATTGGTGCGTCAG
>CAMYON010000093.1 GCA_947260025.1 uncultured Gammaproteobacteria bacterium | reverse complement strand
CCGGCGTTGACGCTGCAGCCGCTGGTGGAAAACGCGATTTACCATGGCATCGAACCCTTGCCCGACGGCGGCGTAATCGAGGTTTCGATTGACGCCTCCGATTCCGCTATTATCATCGCGATTTCGAACCCGATCGTTACGTCGCAAGCGAAACATAATCGTAAAGGTAACCAAATGGCGGTCGATAATATAAAAGAACGTCTGGCTCTGGCATTCGACGGTGCGGCAACAATGGCGCTCGCAGAGTCTGACTCGCGCTATACTGTTACATTAACTATTCCAACTGCGGAGGCTTAGTGAAAATACTGATAGTCGACGACGAGAAACCGGCGCGCGATCGCCTGGCTCGCATGGTGGGTGAGTTAAAAGAGCACGAACTGGTCGGCGAAGCGGTGAACGGGCTGGAAGCGCTGGGTATGGCGCAAAGTCTGGAGCCCGATATTGTGCTGCTGGACATTCGCATGCCGGGGATGGACGGTATCGAGGCCGCGCGCCACATTTCCAGGCTCGACGAGCCCCCGGCCGTCGTCTTTACCACCGCGTTTTCGGATCATGCGCTCGAAGCCTTCGAAACCCACGCCGTCGATTACCTGCTCAAGCCGGTCAAGCAGGATCGCCTGCAGGCGGCGATGGATGCCGCCGTCCGTCCGACCCGGGCGCAGGCTTCGAAGAGTGGGGACATGCTGTCCGGGCTGGAACCGCGACAGCACATCTGCGCCCGCGTGCGCGGCAGCCTGGTACTGGTGCCGATCGAGAACGTTTACTATTTTCATGCCGAGCAGAAATACGTTACCGTGCGCCACACCGAGGGCGAGGTGCTGATCGAGGACGCGCTCAAGAGTCTCGAAACCGAGTTCGGCGAGCGCTTTTACCGCATCCACCGCAATGCGCTGGTGAGCCTGGCCTGGCTGGCCGGGATGCAGTCCGAAAACGACGGCCACCAGGTCTTCTTCCGAGATATCGAGGAAACCCTCGAGGTCAGTCGCCGGCACTTGCCCGGGGTGCGTAAAATCATCAAGAACCTGTAAATGACCGCTTCCCGAACCGAATTGCGCATTGCCACGCGCGGCAGCCCGCTCGCGTTGTGGCAGGCCGAGCACGTGCAGGCGCGTCTCGAAGCCCTGCACCCTGAACTCAAGGTCTCCCTGCTGACCATGAAAACCCGTGGCGACAAGCTGCTCGATGCGCCGCTGGCCAAGGTTGGTGGTAAGGGCCTTTTCGTCAAGGAGCTGGAGGCCGGCCTGCTCGACGGCAGCGCCGATCTCGCGGTGCATTCGCTCAAGGACGTGCCGGTGCATTTCCCCGACGGCCTCGAGCTGGCGCTGGTGATGGAGCGCGAGGACCCGCGTGACGCCTTCGTTTCCAACAGCTATGACAGCCTTGACGCGATGCCGGCCGGCAGCCTGGTGGGCACTTCGAGCCTGCGTCGCCAGACCCAGGTGCGCGAACGTTATCCCGATCTCGAGGTCGACTGGTTACGCGGTAACGTCAACACGCGCCTGGCCAAGCTTGACGCCGGTGACTACGACGCCATTATTCTCGCGGCCTCGGGCCTGAAACGTCTCGGCTTTGATGATCGCATCCGCGCCGAAATTCCGCCCGAGGAGTGCCTGCCGGCAATCGGCCAGGGCGTGCTCGGTATCGAAATCCGCAGTGACGACGCGCTGACGACGCGCAGTTGCGCGAATGGATCGCACCGCTGGCGCATGCCGAAACCACGCTGCGGGTTACCGCCGAGCGCGCGCTCAATCAAACCCTCAACGGGGGCTGCCAGGTGCCGATCGCGGGCTACGCCCTGCTTGAGCAGGGCGAGATTTACCTGCGTGGCCTGGTTGGCGAACCCGACGGCAGCAAGATACTGCGCGCCGAGGTACGCGGCAGCAGCGAGCGTGCGCATGAGCTCGGCGTCGAGCTGGCGCAGCAGTTGATCGCACAGGGCGCCGACCGGATTCTCGCTCGGCTGATGAGCGATGGGGGCTAAGCTGCGGGGGCAGGTCATCCTCAACACACGGCCCGCGCACCAACAATCTGAACTCACCGCCCTGCTCGAACGCGAGGGCGCGCGCGTGCTGTCTTTCCCGGTGATAGAAATCCTGCCGGCCCCGGCCGGGGACAATCCACCGGACATTACTCGATACGACATCCTGCTGTTTGTCAGCCGCAATGCCGTCGACGGCGCCTTCGAACGTTTCGATGCCGCACAGCTGGCAGCGGCCGAACTGCTCGGGGTAATCGGCAGCGCAACCCATGCCGCGCTCAGCGAACGCATCGGCGATGCGCGCGCGACGTTGATCGCAAGCGAGCCCTACAATAGCGAAGCGCTGCTGGCGGCCGCGAGCCTGCAGCAGGTTGCGGGCAAACGCATCCTGATCCTGCGTGGGCAGGAAGGGCGTAACCTGTTAGGCGGTGAACTCGCTCGCCGTGGCGCGCAGGTCGACTATTGCGAGGTATACCGGCGGGCGTTGCCTGCAAACGACGCCGCTGATTTCGAACGGCTGGTTGTCGCGGGGCTGCCGACACTGGTGATTTTGACCAGTAACGAGGGCATGCATAACCTGTTCGCACTGGTGGACTCGACCGCGGCGCGGACGTTGCGGCATATCCCGTGGCTTTTGATCAGCGAAAGAATGCGTGAATCGGCGCGGAAACTGGGACATAATGCACCCGTTATCATCGCGCGCAGCGCCAGCGATCAGGGGATACAGCAAACGATTTGCGATTGGGCGAATCAATCATAGGCTCCCGCACCAGACTTAATTTATGAGTAAAAAGAATTCACCCAGCGAAACCGATGAAAACAAGGAAGTCGTGGTCATCGATACCGAGGATGCGGTGGTTTTCGAGGCCGAGCCGGAGTCCGGGGAACAGCAAAATGCCGGGCCTGATTCGAATCCGGAGCCGCAGGTAGCGGAAGAGGCTGAAGTCATAGCCGAGGCCGGGGACGAAGCTAAAATTAAAGACAAGGCCGAATCCGAAACAAAAGCCGGACCTAAAACCAGTGCCGGATCCGAAACAAAAGGCAAGTCCGAGACCAGAGCGGCCCAGCCTCCCGCGGCGAAACCCCGGCGCTCCTGGTTCAGCCTGTTCAATTTCTTGTTGATACTCTGCCTGGCGGCCGCCGCCGGTTACTACTGGTGGCAGCAGCAGCAACTGCAGCAGGGCTACCGCGACACCGTTGCCGAGCTGCGCCAGCAGCTCGAAACCAGGGCCAGCAATTCACGCCTGGATTCGAGCCTGACGCCGCTCAAAGCCGACATTGGCAGTCTCGACCAAAAAATCGATGAGCTCGGTATCGGGCAGCAGTCGTTGCGCGAGTCCGCCGAGAAACTCTATGAACTCTACGGCCGCGACAAGAACGACTGGCAACTCGCCGAAGTGGAGTACCTGATGCGGGTAGCGCAGCACAAGCTGATTCTGCAGGACGATTTCGAGGGCGCCGCGATTACGCTGCAGGCGGCCAGCGACAAGATCGCGCTCACCGGGGATCCCGGGTTATTGCCGGTACGGGTCATGATCAGCGAGGAAATCGCCGATCTGAAAACGCGTAAGCGCCCGGACCTTGTCGGCATGACCCTGATTCTGGCCCAGCTCGCGCGCCAGGTGCGCGAGCTGCAACCAGGCTTCGCGGTGCGCGTCGATGCCGCGCCGGCGGCACCCGCGGTCAAGGAACCGCAGAACTGGCTCGATAAAATCGATCAATTCGTCGATTCGCTGATCTCCGTACGCTACGAGGATGCCGCGCCTACCGAGGTCGAGGCCAATGTCATCAATGTCGGCGAGACGCTGGAAGACAATCTCAAGCTCGCGCGCTGGGCGGTGCTCGACCGCGACGCTTATCAATACGCACAATTGATCGAGCAAAGCCTGCGGCTGGTGCGCGAATTCTACGATCTCGACAATGCCGCCAATAACGATTTTATCCGGCAGCTGCAGGATTTGCAGAAAACGCAGCTACGCCCGGAAAAGCCGGCCATCACCGCATCGCTGCGCGAGCTGCAGCGTATCCTGAGCCAGCGCGAAAACGCGCCCGAACCCGCTGCGCCGGAAGCAACGGAGGCCGGAAATGGTTAAGTTCCTGATCAAGTTGCTGATCCTGGTTATCGTCGTGCTGGCGGCGGTGTTGCTGGTGCGTGACGACCCCGGCGTGGTCATGCTGCGGTATCGAGGCTGGACCGTCGATACCAGCCTCGCAGTGGCGCTGGGGGTATTGATTGTATTCATGGTTGCGCTGTACTACCTGATAAGGCTGCTACGCGGTATCTTGCGCATGCCGTCGGCGCTGCAGCGCCAGTCGCAGAATCGGCGCTACGGTAAAGCCCGGCGCCAGCTCAACCAGGGCTTGATCGATCTCGCCGAAGGGCGTTTCGAGCAGGCTGAAAATCACCTGATGCGGCTGGTCGGGTCTAGCGAAAGCCCGCTGGTACATTATCTCGCCGCGGCGCGTGCGGCGCAGTTGCAGGGCAAGCACGATGCTCGTGACGGCTATCTCAAGGCCGCGCATGAGGCCAACCCTGCCGCCGAGCTTGCCATCGGCGTCACCCAGGCCGAGTTGCAGCTTGCCCACCAGCAAACCGAGCAGGCGCTGGCGACGCTGAGCCATCTGCACAGCATCGCGCCGCGCCACGACTACGTCACCATGCTGCTCGCACGTGCCTATTTCGAGCTCGAGGACTGGTCGGCGCTGGTCGAAATTCTGCCGGATGTACGGCGCAAGAAGCTGGTTAAAGCAAACCGTCTGCGTGAAATGGAGCTGGCGGGCTACCGCGGATTGCTGGAACGCGCCGCCGACAGCCAGGCGGGACTGGAAAAGTCCTGGAGTAGTATTCCGAAATCCCTGCAATCCGACCCGGTCATGCTTTGCTTTTATGTCGACCTGATGGCGCGCCAGGGCTGGTACAGCAGCAGTGTCGAGCAACTCGTACTCAAATCGCTCGACAAACAGTGGGAGGATTCGCTGATCGAGGTTTACGGGCGTTTCGAGGCCAGGGACGCTAACACCCAGTTAGCACGCGCGGAGAAATGGCTCGACGATTTCGGTCACAATGAAAGCCTGTTGCTCTCGCTGGGGCGGATTTCGATGCGCGCACGCCTGTGGGGTAAGGCGCAGGGCTATTTCGAGGCCAGCATTGGTGCCAGGGCCACTCCGGCGGCCTGCCTCGCGCTGGCGCAACTGTTTGAGCAGCAATTGCAACAACCCGACAAGGCGGCAGAGTATTACCAACGGGGCCTAAAGCTTAGTCTCGAATCGTCCCGCTGACCCGGCCCGGTAGTCAATGGAAAAATACGATAAAAAAGCCGCCGCGCTTGTCGATCGCAGTTACCAGACCCCCGAAATCGTTAACCAGCGCCTGCGCACCCTGAATGCGCTAGCCCTGGTGCAGGGCGAGAGCGTGCTCGACGCGGGCTGCGGAACCGGTTTGCTGCTCGAACAGCAAGCGCTCGCGGTCGGCGCCGCGGGTCGTGCCGAAGGGATCGACTACAGCGAGGATATGCTTGAACACGCCGCTGATCGTTGCGCCGATATGCCGCAGGTTCATCTGCAGCAGGGCAGCGTCGAGGCCCTGCCGTTCGACGACGCGAGCTTCGACGCGCTGAGCTGCACCCAGACCCTGCTCTATGTCGACAAGCTGGACCAGGCGCTGCAGGAATTCTACCGTGTGCTCAAACCCGGCGGTCGCATCGCGGTGCTCGAAACCGACTGGAGCGGCGCTATCCTGAACAGCGCGGACCAGGCCTTGACCCGGCGCATTTTCGACGCCTGGGATGTCGCCCTGGTAAATCCGAATCTACCGAAACGGCTCAGGCCGTTATTGAAAGCGCCTGGTTTCGCTGCGCTGCGGGTAGAGGCGATTCCGATCCTGAACGCCAGCTATTCGGACAACAGTTTTTCCGCCAACATGCTGCAGAGCTACGCCCGCGTCGCGCGCCGGCGGAAGCTTATCTCACAGGACGAGTCTGACCAATGGCTGGCAGGAATCGACAGGCTCGTCGAACAGGATGCATATTTCTTTTGCGTGAACCGTTTCCTGTTCACCGCGATTAAATAGGGGCAGAGTTAAGTCGGCATGGCCGGAATTCCCCCTGGATCTCTGGAGCTGCCCCAGGGTCTCTGAAACCATCCCCCGCGAAAACGGAGTTCTTGCCAGGATGTCGCCGTTTTCAATATCCGCTTTCGCAGCATTTCGAAACTTCAGGATGATACTGGTTTCGCGGAGGTGGCGGTTGCGGTTAGAATCGCCGCAACATTACAGGTTAAACCCGGAGTACTAATGACCCAACATTACCAGGGCAGTTGCCATTGTGGCGCGATCAAATTTTCGTTCGATGGCGAAGAAATAACCCAGGGCCTGCGTTGCACCTGTTCGATTTGCCGCCGCAAAGGCGCCCTGATGAGCACCGAGGTTATCCCGCTCGATAAACTCGAAATCGACGCTAACCCGGATGATATCGGCCTGTACCAGTTCGACAGCAAGGTCGCCAAACACTACTTCTGCAAGACCTGCGGCATTTACACCCATAACGAAACCATCCGGGCCCCGGGTAACTGCCGCGTCAACCTTGGCTGCATCGACGACCTGGATATCAGCAAGCTGGAACGGGTCGTGTTCGACGGCAAGAATCTGTTGTAAATACGGCTAAACCAGGCAGGCAATCCATGCAAAACATACTCGTCGTAATGGCCGATCAGCTCAGTGCGCTGGCGCTCGGCTGTTACCGTAACGCCGCGGTGAAAAGCCCGAACATCGACCGCCTGGCGGACGAAGGTGTGCTGTTCGACGCGGCCTATAGCTCCAGCCCGCTGTGCACCCCGGCGCGTTATGCCTTCATGACCGGGCAAAACATTTCGGCCTGCGGGGGATACGACAACGCCGCCTACCTGCCGGCGACCATGCCGACCTTCGCTCACTACCTGCGCCTGATGGGATATCGCACCTGTCTCTCCGGCAAGATGCATTTTGTCGGCCCGGACCAGTTGCACGGATTCGAGGATCGCCTGACTACCGATATTTACCCGGCGGATTTCGGCTGGGTGCCGGACTGGCACAACCCGCATGAACGCATCGACCTGTGGTACCACAACATGTCGAGTGTCAAGCAGGCGGGCGTCGCCGCGATAACCAACCAGCTCGCCTACGATGACGAGGTTGGGACGCAGGCCATGCGCGCCATTTACGATCACGCGCGCAGCGAGGACTCGCGCCCGCTGTGCCTGGTGGCGAGTTTTATTCATCCGCACGATCCCTATGCCACCAGGCAGCAGTACTGGGATCTTTACGAGGATGTCGATATTCCGCTACCGGCGGTGCCGCGCCCGGCACGGCAGGATGCGCACAATGCGCGCCTCGAGAAAGTCATCGCGCTCGACGCGGTCGAGCTCAGCGAGCAGGAAATCATCAACGCGCGGCGTGCCTATTACGGCAATGTCAGCTATGTCGACGAATGGCTCGGTCGTCTGCGCACAACGCTGGACGAATGCGGCCTCGCAGATAACACCACGATCATCTTTACCTCGGACCACGGCGATATGCTCGGCGAGTTCGGCCTCTGGTACAAGATGAGTTTCCGCGAATGGTCGAACCGGATTCCGTTGATCGTGCACCAGCCGGGGCGTTTCGAGCCGCGCCGAGTATCTGCCCCGGTAGCCCAGGTCGACGTATTGCCAACCCTGGTCGATATCGCTGCCGAATCCACCGGTGGCGAACGGCCCGAACCGATCGACCCGCTGCACGGGCGTTCGCTGGTTGCGCTGTGTGACGGTGATGCCACGAACGATCCAGACGCCTGCGTCAGCGAATACCTGGCCGAGGGCACCGCAGCCCCGATGCTGATGATTCGGCGCGGCCAGTACAAGTATATTTCCTGCAGCACCGATCCGGAGCAGTTGTTCGATCTCGAGCAGGACCCCAACGAGCTCGAAAACCTTGTTTCGCACCCGCTGCTCGAAGATTTCCGTAAAGAAGCCGCGGCTTACTGGGATAGTGCGGCGCTGCAGCAGACGGTGATTCGCGATCAGGATCGGCGGCGCGCGGTGCACGCGGCCTTGCGTCTCGGGCGTTACCAGGGCTGGGATTTCAATCCGGCGCGAGACGCCTCCGGGGAGTATACCCGCAGCCACATGGACCTGACCCGGTTCGACATTACTTCGCGTTTCCCGAGGCCGACTCCATTCAAGCCGAAATTCAAGTGACCCGGTCGCGGCAGGAATCGGCCAAAACTGGGGCCGGACTCGCGCTGGCGAAGCCTGTTGCCGAGAGTCGAGATGGAAATGACCGGATCGAGCCAGTCCCTAATGGACAGGGGTGTTGTTTTTGTTTTAGGCTACCTTCCACGGAGGAAGTTGATTTATGAGTGCAGATGCAGTTGGCGAACCGCTGAAATTGTTGCTGGTTGAAGACAACGATGCCCATGCCGAAATGGTCAAGCGTAGTTTCGAACAGCACAAGGTATCGAACGAAATCTACCACGTCGATGACGGCCAGAAGGCGCTGGACTATGTATTCCGCGAGGGTGACTACACCGACGAGGAGAAATATCCCAGGCCGCACTGTATCCTGCTCGACCTGCGCCTGCCCAAGGTCGACGGTCTCGAGGTATTGCGCCGGATAAAAGGCGATGACAGTACCCGCAAAACCCCGGTCGTTATTCTGACCACGTCTTCGGCGGACAAGGATATCGCCCAGTCCTACGAATACAATGCCAATAGTTACGTGGTGAAGCCGATGGATTTCACCAAGTTCGAATTGTTGATGAAGGACCTCGGTTACTACTGGCTGGCCTGGAACCAGAACCCCTGGCGCTAGTCGGTCGCGATTCTGCGGCACGTTTTGCCCAACCCCGGCTATACTCAGCAGGAAATTAATAAGCCTGTCTAATCGCATGGATAATGGTGCCGGGATAAGCACAGCCCGATCGCTGGTCGAAAACGTACTGCAGCTAATCAGCCTGCCGGAACTGTATCTGCGGCTGCAGCAGGTCATCGATGACCCCAATCATACGCGCGACCAGGTCGCCGAAATCCTGGCCTACGATCCTTCGTTGAGCGCCCGCGTTTTGCGAATTGCCAACAGCTCCTACTACGGTTTTCCGCGCGAAATCGAATCTGTTGCTGCCGCGGTCGGTATTATCGGCGAGCTAGATCTGCGCAACCTGGTGTTGGCTACCTCGGTTGCCGGCTCGATGAATACCTTGAGCTACAGTGGCGTCAATATCGATGATTTCTGGCTTCACAGTTTGCGCTGCGGAATCACGGCGCGCCTGATCGCGAAAACGGTCGGCGGTTTTAATCCTGAAACCCTGTTTCTTGCGGGAATCTTGCACGATCTCGGAATTCTCGTTATTTATCAGCATGATGCGACACTGGCCGCCGCGATTTCGCGTCAAATCGACGAGCAGCACCAGCTCCGCGACCAGGCGGAGCGCGAAGTGCTGGGATTCGACCATGCCGAAGTGGGCGCGCTGCTGCTCGAGGCCTGGGGCCTGTCGGCGGAACTCGCCGAGCTGGTGCGTTGTCATCACCAGTACCAGCTCGCGCAGGCTAATAAAAGCGCCACGCTGATGCTCGCGCTGGCCAACCAGATGGCGCAGTTGGGCACTGAACCCGATATCGATTCCGATCCCAGGCTCGCGGCCATGGTCGAACAGCTCGAAATCAGTCCTGATACGCTTGGCGTCCTTATTCAGGACAGCGAAAAACAGTGCGATGAAGTGAGGAATATTATCTTAGGTTAATGGCGCAGATGCCGATAGCAGGGAAGCAGCCAAGTTTACTGGGATAACAAACCGGCGTAGCAATATGCGCAACCAGCCTGAATACAATATATTACTGGTCGAGGACGATCCGGGTCACGCCGCCCTGATCAATCGTGCATTCGAAACCGATGCGCATTGTCGCCTGACCGTTACGGCCACGCTGCAACAGGCCAGGTCGTTGATCGAGAACACCAGCCCCGATCTGATCATTACCGATGTCAAACTGCCTGACGGCCATGGCACCGAGCTGCTCAATCCCGGGCCCGGCTGCCCGACGATCGTCATGACCGGCTATAACGACGAAAAAGTCGCGCTCAATGCAATGAAGTCGGGCGCCGCGGACTACATCGTCAAGACCCAGGAAACGATGTCCTCGCTGCCGCGCACCGCGAGTCGCGTGATGCGCGAATGGCGCCTGGTCATCGACCAGAAACTCGCGCGCGAGCGCCAGCAGCGACTCACCGCGATCCTGGAAGCCACGCCCGACCTGATCTGTATCGCCAACCTCGACGGTTTCGTCACCTATATCAACCAGGCCGGGCGCAAGCTGCTCGGCATCGGCAAGGACGAGAATATCAGCCGCATCCGGCTGGCAGATTTTCACTCGCCGGCCGATGGCCAGAAAATTCTGAGCGAGGGCATTCCGCGCGCGATCGAGGAAGGCATGTGGACCGACGAAACGACTTTTCTGTCGCTCAGCGGGGAAAAGGTGCTGACCTCGCAGGTGCTGATATCGCATCGCAACAATCGCGGCGAAATCGAGTTTTTCTCGACCATCGCGCGCGACATCCGCCATCTGCGTGCCGCCGAGGAGCGGGTCGAGTACCTTGCTTACTACGATACCTTGACCGGGTTACCGAATCGCAACGAGCTTGCCAAGCGGCTCGACATGGAGGTTGCACGCGTCAGGCGCAATCAGAATTTCGGCGCGCTGTTGTTTATCGATCTCGATAATTTCAAGTACATCAACGATTCGATGGGGCACCCGGCGGGCGACCTGGTGTTGCAGGAAATGGCGCAGCGCCTGCAGGCGCACCTGCGCGGTGACGACACCGTGGCCAGGCTCGGTGGCGATGAATTCATCGTGATCCTGTCGGGATTGAGCCCGGATGCTCGCGAAGCGGTTTCCCAGGCGCGCGAAATCGCCAACAAAATTCGCGACACCATTGCCATGGAATGCCGAATTCATGACGCCGAGCTGCACGTAACCGCGAGTATCGGTATCTCGATGATTAACAGCGAAGATCACAGCGGCCACGACCTGTTGCGCTTCGGCGACACCGCGATGTACCAGGCCAAGCGCGAGGGGCGTAACCGGCTCGAATTTTTCAGCGAGAGCATGAGCAGCGACGTCACGCGCCAGCTGGAACTCGAAAACCAGCTGCGCCGAGCGCTTAAGGAAAACCAGTTCCAGCTTTATTATCAACCGGTGGTAGATCGCTCGATGGAAGTCATCGGCGTCGAGGCCCTGATCCGCTGGGAACACCCCGAGCTCGGCGTGGTGGCACCGGCGGAATTTCTCGACGTGCTCGAAACCTCGGGCCAGATCGTCGAAGTGGGCAGCTGGGTTATCGAAACCGCGCTCAAGCAAATGACGCTGTGGGTGCAACAGGGCTTGCT
>CAMYON010000092.1 GCA_947260025.1 uncultured Gammaproteobacteria bacterium | reverse complement strand
CGGCTTCGATTTCACCATCCATGAAATCAACGAATTGCTGGCGCGCGAGAAAATCGACGTCGGTGACGAGCAGGATTTCAGCTCGGGACTTTTCTGTTGTCTGGCGAGCAAGAAACTAGCCGCTAATCATTACGCACAGCCCCGGGAGCGCCGCTATTTTATGCATCATCGCGCCGGCCTTGGGCTGCGCGCAGCCAGCATTGCTTTGATCGCGCTCGGGCTTGGCATCGCGCTGACCAGCGCGGTCAAAGGCTGGCTGTACCAGGACACGATTAACGAAACCACGCTGATCGAGCAGAAGTACAAGGCAAAGTACAACCAGCTCAGCGAAAACCATATCGACTCGACTACCTCGACCACTGACATGCAGTATATCGTGCAGACGGTAGAAACGCTGCAGCAGCAATACCAGCAGGATCCAGAGGAAATGTTGGCCTTGATCAGCAGTGATGTGAGTATCTTCTCGGACATACGCGTCAAGAAGATTGACTGGTTTCTCGCTAACTACTCTGATGTCGAAACCGCCAAGGACGTGAATTGGGGCAGGCCGGTCAAACGCAAACGCAAAAAGAGAGCGGCCGGCGAAAAGGTTAAAAATCTGCCCAAACCGAAAAAGGGATTCTTTGAAGTCGCCCTGGTAGAGGGTGAGTTTCTCAACTTCGACGGTAATTTCCGTTATGCGCTGAGCGCGGTCGATGACCTCGAAAAGACAATGAAAGAGTCGGGTAAGTATTTCTCGGTCGAGATTACCAAGCGCCCGCTGGATATCGAATCCGACAATCGCCTCACTGGCGACGCCAGCCAACAACGGCGTGGTAAAAGAGACCTGGCGGAGCTTGCGTTCCGGGTCGTCAGGGAGGTAGATCAGGGTGAATAATATAGACTGGTTTTTTCTTAAACGCCCGCTCATCATGCTACTGGTTTCAGCCCTGATCTTCGCGGCGCTGGTGCTTGCCGGTTACCAGTACGAAAAGATGCAGGACGAGAAATACCAGCAAGCTTTGTCCACCTTGCGTACCACGCACAAAATCTACAGCAATATGGTCAATGATATCGACCTGCTCGACCAGTATAGGGCTCAGTACAACGACTACAGGGCTTCCGGACTGGTCGGCAAGGAGCGACGCCTGAGCTGGATCGAAAGCCTGGAGTCCACCAACGAAGTGCTGCGCTTACCGACCCTGACCTATGAACTCAACCCGCAGGAGGAATTCAAACGCCCGGGTTTCAAGGCAAAGCGCGGGGTCGAGGTCAATAGTTCACCGATGGACTTGTCGATCGGGCTGTTGCACGAGGAGGACCTGTTCGCGCTACTGGAAGGCTTGCGACTGTCGATCAGCAGCTTGTTCACGGTCGACAGTTGTTCGATGACGCGGCAATCGGCGGTTTCCGCTTCGCTGGACACCAAGAACGCTAATCTGACAACTGACTGCAGAATACGCTGGGTAACTATCGATGCCAAGTAAGCGCCACAGTATCAAGTTATTCCCCCTGATGTTTGGGTTGATCGCGGGGCTGCCCCAGGCGCCCCTGGCGGCTGATCTTTCGACCCTGTTTACGACCCCGCAGGAGCGCCAGCTTATCAATTCCAACCGTTACAAGGACGACCAGTCCAGGCCGGCGGTCGCGGTCGAGACCGAACAGCCAATCCAGTTGCCGAGCCAGCAATTGGCCCGGGAAGAGGTGACCCGGGAGTATCGGATTTCTGGAATAACGGTGTCGCAGGAAGGTATGCACTCGGCGTGGATTAATTCGATCGTCTATGAAGACGGAGAACAGCTCGAAGACGGCAGCAGGATCAAGGTAATGGTGGGCGATGAAATCAGGGTCAGAATTACCGCGCCGGACGGCAAGCAGTATTACGCAACCAGCGGCGAGACCCTCGAAGTCAGTTACCTGGTAACCATCCAGAACTAGCCATGAAAACCCCTCGTCTTGCGCACCAGGCCGGTTATGCATTGATACTGATGCTGCTGGGTTTGATGGGTATCGGCGGTTTCGCATTAGCCGGGTTCACCCAGCAGACCAAGCAGGACCTGGAATTGCAGCGCGCCGAACACAATAAAGCCGTGCTGAGACAAGCCAAGCAGGCGTTGCTGATGTTTGCTTATAACTATCCTGATACCACCGGCGGTGGGCCGGGCCGGCTGCCCTGCCCCGATGTGGACAATGACGGTACCGTCGATGGTGCTGGTACCTGTGCCCAGGTAGGTCGTTTCCCTTACGCGGATGCGCGACTCAAAACAATCCGAAACGGGCGACTTGAAGACGCATCCGGTGAAACGCTCTGGTACGCGGTATCGGATACTTTCGACAACGTTGCCGGTGGCGGTATCATAAATTCCGATACTAGCGGTGCAATAACCCTGGTCGACCAGTCCGGCGGGATCCTGTATGACGGTAACGGGTCGGGAATCGCCGCGGTGATCATCGCTCCGGGGCCGATCGGCAAACGTGACGAAGATGCTAACGGCAGCTACGAGTATACCCAGGTGCGCGACACCGGCCCGCAGCAGGTAGATCCGCGTAATTACCTGGATACTTTCGATGGATTCGATAATAGCCTGTTCAACAATGGCGAGAGCGATAGCAACGATGACGGTTTTATTTTAGGGCCGGTGTACGATGCCAATGTGAGTGATATCGTCGTCAACGACCAATTGATTATCATTACAGCGGAAGAAGTCATCGCAATGGCCGAAAAACGAGTGCTGGCAGAGTACCGTGACCGGGTCGACGAGTACCGGCAGAGTCTATGGGCATTGCCGGCGGACTATCGTTATCCCTGGCTGAATGCCTACGACGACATAACGGATCTGGATATCTACGATACGAACGTGGATCCCGTGCTAGGCGGAGAAACCACGGGACGTGTGCCGTTTCTGAATTATTACACCGATAACGATACGCATACCGTTATCACCGACCTGCAGATCGACTTCAATATTACGCTCAATTACACCTCGATGGTCGATAACACGGTTCCGCTCGACCCGGGTCATGCCGGCGTTGTCGATGCAACCTATATCGACGCGTTCAGCGGCTTGTTTACCGGTTTTCCGGCGGGTGCGCAAACGGTTACGATCGATCGTGCCAGCCTGTCTTTCGGCAAGATCACGTTCGACGGGCTGACAGACGTTACCACCGATGATCTTGGAACGATGATCGTGAAAGACGACGGTACCGCGGCCGTAACTGCGACGCCGAGTAACACTTTCACGCGTTACTTCTGGGACGGATGCCCCACTTGCCCGCAATCCGCGGATGGCTGGGAAGCGTGCCCGGTTGCGAGCGGCTGGGCGACGGACTGCGCCAGGAACCTGGCCGGAACCGCGTTTACCGGGTTTACCGGCGACTGGGATGATCATGCCCCGATGCGCGTTCGCAAGGTCAGGCTTCGGCTAACCGTGGATCCGGATTTCGAGATCGAGCTGGATTATAATCCGGCACCGGTTAGCGCCGCGCCGACCGCGCCCACGGGCATCCCGACCGCGGCGAACGCGCGTTTTGCGACCACCTTTATCGCCGCCGGGGTTCCCGATCTTTCGATCGCCAATGCGGCGGAAACCAATCTCAGGAACTTTATCGATCTCGAGGTTGTGCTGTGCGAGCAGGATGATAATGTTGGCTCCAACTTTAACATTGCTTCCTGGGCCGAAGAGCCCGATGCCGCTGCCCCGGACGCCGGCACAGTGCCCTGCAGTGTTGACCCGGGGACCATTGCATCCCATGTATTCAACGCCGACATCACGATTACCGCCGACTGGTATCCGCAGCTGCCGCTGTGGGTGGCCGATAACGGCTGGGACGATTCGGTGATGATGACTTACGCGCCTGACTTCGCGCCCGGCGGTACCGCCGCCTGCACTCCGGAGGACGGCGATGTTACCACCGGTGCGCCGAATGATTGTCTCGTCGTAACTAACCTGGCTGGCCCGAATATTAACGATGTCGTCTCGCTGCTGGTGCTGGGGGGCGAAAACGATTTGTCGGACGGCGACGATTTGAATGACGATGGCGATTACCTCGATGTGAACGAGGTGGCGCCCGATCTCGATTTTTCGAATGATTTGTTCGATATTTTCGAGCCGGAAAACTACTCGGGCATCGGCCCCTATCCCACCTTCCCGTACGTTGATCCGGATCCGCCCTCCGACACGGGCTGGGGTCTGGTATTCGATAAACGGGAGGATGTGGTGATGCAGCAGAACGCCGCGGATACCGTTTTTGTACTCGAATAACTCTAAAAAAGCGAGTTTGAATATGAAAGAGAATCGCATGTATTCGGTAAGCAGGATGGAGCGCGGCTTCACTATCGTCGAAGTCGCTATCGCGGTCATGATTTTGGCGATCATACTCGGCTATAGCGTCGCGATGTTCCCGGTGCAGCAAGAGTTGAAGCAGTACCGCCACGCCGAGGCCGAAATGGATGAGATTATTGAGCAGTTGGTCGCTTTCGCCCAGGTGAACGGCCGCCTGCCCTGCCCCGACACCTCTACCAACAATGAGCTACCTGCCAATACCATCGACGGGCTGGAAGATCAATTGAACGATCCCTTTGACGGCTGCGAGGCGTACTTCGGATTTCTACCGGCGAGGACGCTCGGCATCGTTGGAAAGTACAATGCCGCAGGCACGTTAATCGACCCCTGGGGCCAGGGGTATGGTTACGCGGTCTCTGATTTCGATTTTGGCAACGGTAATCCCGACCTGGTCACGGCAAATGGTATCCGCGACGAGGGTATCTCGAACGTGGACCCCGATCTTTTCATCTGTGACGGCAATGACAACGCCCCAGCTATGGATACAGACTGCACGTCGGTATCGGGCACCGAGGTGCTCGGTACCTTCGGGGAAGTTGCGGCTGTCATAATCTCGCCGGGCAAGGATTTTGCTGCGACATCTAATATCCAGGCAGAAAACCTCGATGATCTTCACGACGGCACAAATGACAAGGTTTACATCTTTTCCGGGCGCCGGGACGATTACGATGACATTGTAAAGTGGGTCCCTACCAATTTACTGATTTCCAGAATGATTGCCGCGGAGCAGCTGCCCTAGTCATCTTCAGTTAACTCGGAATCTCCCCGTGTAGTAGCGTGTTTTCCTGAATCCTGCGATGTACCGAATTAATCCGGCCGGCCGTTGCACAATTATTCCGCGAGATGTTGAAACAGGTTGAAGCAGACCCGGCCGCGTTCGTTCTGGCTGAGCTCGAGCTGATACTGGAAGGCCTGCGCCATGATCGAGGACTGGTACAGCCCGATACCCATGCCGCTACCCGATGACACCGGTTGCAAGAACAGGTTGCTTTCAATTTCGGATTCGATCTCGTCACCATCGTCGCAAATCGACAAAACAATAATCTCGTTGTCCGACAACAGGCGCAGGTCGACCCGGGTCGTCGGTGATTTTTTCAACGCATTGTTGATCAGGTTTTCGGCGACGCTGTCGAACAGGTCCACCGGCAGCGGGATGTTGTTTTCGATATCCGCGTGAAAGTGAATACGCTGGTTGGCATTGTGCTGTTTGCCGATGCGGTCGATCCATTGACGGCAGTCGACCATGCTGACCCTGGTGTTCAACTTCGGCGCCTTGAGTTTATCGAGCGTGCTTTCCAGCCGGGTACCGATCTGGCGCAGATTGGTTTGCAGCAGCTTTTGCGATTGCGTGCTTTCGTCATCCATTTGCAGAATATCGAGCGAGGTCTTTATCGATTGCAGGATATTCTTGATGTCGTGGGTCAACCGCGCACCGGTGTGATGGATAGTGGCGAAGTGTTCCTGAGCGCGCATTTTTTCCTGGTTGAGCTTGGCCAGGTAAAACTGGTAGGCCATGCGGATCAACAGGATCGTATGCTGCTCCAGCGCGGTACCGGGATCGGCCTTGAAATAAAGCGTTACGGTCAGCTTGTCGTCGAGTTGATGTTCGAGCCAGGGCCCGGTTTTTTCGCCGGCGCTGATCTTGAAGTTTTCGAACTGCCATTCGATCGCGTTCAGCCATTCGTTTTCGACCAGGTGTTCGCAGGCCGCTTCGAGATACTCGCTCGGCGTCAGGTAGCGTTCCTCGATCAGCGTCGTCAGCGTATTGATCCAGGTTTCGAACGGGCCGCCGATCGTCATCGCGTAGCGGTTCCACAACACGCCGATGCCCGAGTAACCGATACCGGGATTCCAGAACCAGCTGATGCCGATGGTCAGCGTGGCCACGATAAACACGGTCAGCAGCAGGCCGTCTATATAGTCGACGCCATATAACAGGTTGATGACAATGCCGCCGAGCAGCACGATGAACAGCAGCGTTGCCGCCAGCAGGCCGTGCATCAGGTCGACCTGGCTGCGCCCCTGCTTCTGGTGATCGGGATTGGGGGCAAAATAGAACAGCAGCACCGGCACCAGCACGATGGTCTGCATGTAGTCGGAAAACAGCGCCGGCAGCTCAATTTGCTGAAACGTATCGGGTACCAGTCCGATCGACATTTCGATGATAATGATCAGCAGTGCGAGCAGGTCGAACGAGCGGAAGGCGGTCTGGCCCAGCAGCCGGCTGCCGATCAGGCCGGACAGGATCAGGCCGACGAAGACCAGCGACTCGTTGGGGAAAAAATAAGTGACCAGGAAAAACAGAATTGCGATCAGCGCCACAGGCGACGCGTTGACCCGTGCTTCCTTGCTCCACAGAGGTTGCCACAGCAGAAACAGGCCATACAATACGAACGACAGGGCGAGACGCAGCAGCGGTTCGTCGACCGCCCAGATCAGCAAATGGTAAAGCAGCAGGATCGTGGCCAGGATTTGCTGACCGAATTGCAGTAGTGAATTAACTTTAATCAAGGTGCTCGAAAAACGAATGTTCGCCCAGACTATATCACTGTTTCGTTACCTGATGCTTGGAATTCTAAGCCGGCGATTGTTCGTGCTGTTGACGGTTTTGGTGCTGGCGGCGGTATTGACCGGGAGCTTTATCGACGAGCTCGCCATCATCAACGGCGAGGCGATCGTGGGCGCTTTTATTGCCGATTTCCTGCGTTACAGCCTGGCCTTGCTGACCCTGCTGATGATTGCCACCAGCGTTGCCGAGGATTATGAATCCCGCCAGTTCGAACGGTTGCTGACGATGCCGTTGGCGCGCTGGCAATACATTGCCGCGCAAACCCTGGTTATCGTCTGCCTGTGCCTGTTGCTGGTATTGCCGGTACTACTGCTGGTGTCGTTTTATAGCGGAATTACGATCGGTTTTTACTGGGCCGGCGCCTTATGGCTGGAACTTTTCTTACTGGGCCTGCTCGGCCTGCTCGCCATTCTAAGCCTCGAAAAAATACCCCAGGCGGTGTTCTTTTCGCTGGCGATATATCTGCTGGCAAAATTGTCGGGGCTGATCGTGCTGATGCTGGCGGAGTCGGTCAGGTTGTCCGAAGGCAGTGCCACCAGTCGCGCGATGGAATTTATTTTCGGTTCGATTCTCTATGTCATACCGAGCACTAAAAGCTTCGCCGAAAGTGATGTTTTCTTCGGCAGCTTCGAGCTGCTGCCGATGCTGGGTGAGCAGCTGGCGACGGTGCTGGTTTATGCGCTGTTTATCCTCGCCGTATGCCTGGTCGATTTTTACCGCAAGGAGTTTAACCTTTAGTGCGGCGCGGCGAACGCCCATTAACCTCGCTGCCGCGGCCCTTGCTTTTGGGATTCATGCTGTTGTTCGCGGCCCAGATTCTTCACCACCATTATGCCCGTCTGCGTTTCGAGTTCGACTACCAACAACTCGGAAAACCTTTCAGCGCGACTACCTATCGCGGCATGTCGATGGGCTCGGAACAGCTGGCGGGCCACCTGCTGGCGATTCGTCTGCAGCTGCACGACAGCCAGGCCGGGCAATACTTCAGCTATGACCAGATCGATTACAGTATCCTGGTCGACTGGCTAAACCAGATTACGATGGTCAGTTCGGGCACGGAGTATCCGATGCTGCTGGCGTCCCGGGTATATACCACGACCCGCGACCGGGAGCGGCTGCGGTTGATTCTCGAATTCATTCAACGGCGTTTCGACGACGATCCCCAGCTGCACTGGCGCCGGCTGGCCGAGGCCAGCGTAATAGCCAAGCACAAACTCGAGGATCTGGACCTCGCGTTGTCGATGGCGAAAAAACTTGCGCAACAGCCGAAGAGCGTGCAGATGCCGCACTGGGCCCGGGATTTCGAGTTCTTGCTGCTCGCAGAAATGAACGAACTGGAGTCGGCGATTGCAATTATCCAGGCGCTGTTGCGTACCGATGCGGTAACCGATCCGGACGAGAAGCGTTTTCTCGAAGGCAAGCTGTTGGATTTCCAACAAAAGCTGTTCGAATCCAGACAATCATCGCAAAACTGAACTTTAAAATAGACGGTAATCACAGATTTACCTGGTTTTATTCATATTGGCATGCTAAGTGCATTACTCTTTGCAGATACAACCAAGTACACAACTGGAGAATTCCATGCACTTAACAAAACAGAAAGGTTTCACGTTAGTAGAAATCGCCATCGTGCTGGTCATCGTGGGGCTGCTGATCGGCGGCGTCCTCAAGGGCCAGGAAATGATTACCAATGCCAAGTTGAAACGAATCGAGTCCGATAATGCCGGTATCGCCGCGGCGATGTTTTCCTACCAGGATCGGTACCTGCAACTGCCGGGTGATGATGCTGCCGCAACCGCTCGCTTCAACGTTTACTTTGACGCGGCTCCAGCGGGACAAGGCTGGGTTGCCGGCGAAGCGGATGGTGATGGTGATGGCGTAGTAGGTAACGGGACCGATTGGAAAGATATCATTCCGATAACTGCGCCATGGGCGGCTGGTGATCCTGCCCAGGAAACGTCCAAGTTTTTCGGCCACCTGAGGGCGGCCGGACTGATTCCTGGCGGTAGCGGTACCGATCCCGCTCGCCCGACCAGTGCCTATGGCGGTCTGATAGGCATCCAGAACGGGTCCCTCGATATTGCCGGCCACGTTGTAATCTTCGGCCAGATCGAAGGCCAGGTTGGCAGAATTCTCGAGGCTCGATTGGATGACGGGGCGGCCGATACGGGGCGAATTCAGTCGAATGATGCCAACGGTCTTACTGGAATGGACTCTGGCGCGGCCTCGGATGGGTCAACCTACGATGATGACACGCGATACGACATGGCGTTCCGCCTGTAATTTTCGCCGATAATCACCGATAATAATGGCCTGCCAATCCGGCGGGCCATTTTTTTTGTTTATGAACCAGGCGCTGACAGTATCCAATATCAGTTACTCGGTGGCGGGGCTGGAGATTCTGAAGGGACTCGATCTCGATGTCACCGAGCAGCAATTCTACGCCATCGCCGGTGTTAACGGGGCGGGCAAGTCGACGTTGATCAAGCTCACCCTGGACTTGATCCGGCCCTCGCCGGGGGGCGAAATCAAAATCTTCGGTCGCGACAACCGGGAAAAAAACTGCCGCGATCAACTTGCTTATCTGCCCGAGAAATTCGACGTCAAGAAAAACATCACCGGTCGCCAGTACCTGGAATTCATCGCCGCGGTATATCGCCAGAATATTAGTGGCAACAGGTTCTCCGAACTGGCCGAACGCCTCGATTTTCCGCCGCACCGGCTCGACTCGCGCGTTGGCGGCTACTCCAAGCTCGACTCGCGCGTTGGCGGCTACTCCAAGGGCATGGTCCAAAAACTGGGGCTGGTGAGCTGTTTCATGCTCGATCGTAAACTCATTATCCTCGACGAGCCCCTGAGCGGTCTCGATCCGCGGGCGCGCTATCACTTCAAGGAATTAATGCGCGAGGAAAAAACTGCGGGCCGCACGGTTTTGTATAGCACCCATTTGTTGGCTGACGCGGAAGATCTATGCGATCGTTTCGGCATCCTGCACGACGCTGAAATGAAATACCAGGGGACCCCGGCGGACTGCCTGCAACGCTACCAGGCCGACTCGCTCGAGCAGGCCTACATGAACTGCATCTCCGAGCAAGCCAGCGCCGCTTGATCGATAACCGGGGACAGTATACTTAATTCGCCATCGAATTAAGTATACTGTCCCCCCATTTGGAAAACGCCAGTTCAGGGAGAATGTTTTAGCTTAGTTCCTTCAGCTTGCGGGTTAGCGTGTTACGCCCCCAGCCGAGTAACCGCGCCGCGTCCTGCTTGCGCCCGCGGGTGGCCTCCAGCGCGCAGTCGAGCAGGGTTTTCTCGAAGGTCTTGGCCGCGTTCTTGAGAATATCGGTTTCGCCCTGCGACAGCTGTTGTTTCGCCCACATCCGCAGTGGGCCCTGCCAGTCACCGGTTTGGGCCGGGGGTTGTGGCTGGCTACTGCCGGCTTCGTTGCTCTGTTGGCAGGCGCGCGCTACCAGTTCTAGCGCCTCGTCGATATCGAAAGGTTTGGGCAGGTACTCGAATGCACCTTCCTGGAAAGTCTGACCCGCGGTGTCGAGATCGGTATAGGCCGTCATGATGATGACCGGAGTTTGCGGTGACATATTCTTGATCTGTTTCATCAGCTCGAAGCCGCTAATGCCGGGCATGCGTACATCGCTAATGATCAGGTTCGGGCGCTCCTCCAGCGGCGCGCGCTTGAAACTGGCCAACGCCACCGAGCCCGATTCGAAAGCCGTTACGCGATAGCCGTTGTTGGCCAGCGTTTTTTCCAGCACCCAGCGCATTGATTGGTCGTCATCGATTATCCAGATCGCGTGCAGCGTATTTTTGATAGCTAGATTCATGATTGTTCCAGGGGAAGAATTGTACTGAAAGTGGTTCCGGCATCAGAGCTATGCAGCTGGATGCTGCCACCGTGCCGGGAAATAATATCCTGCGCAATCGGCAGGCCAAGGCCGCTGCCGTCGGGCTTGTCGGTAATCATCGGCAGGAATATGGTTTCGCTGAGTTCTTGCGGGACGCCTTTGCCGCTGTCGGTGATATCAATCTGAACCACCAGCGGGTGGGTAAGCTGGCCGATGGTAACGTTGCGCCCGATGCGGGTTTTGAAGGTTATTTCGCCACGACCCTCGATCGCCTGCACCGCGTTGCGCGCGATATTCAGAAACGCCTGTATCAGTAAATCGCGATCCGCCATCAACGACGGGATACTGGGATCGTAGTCGCGATGAAATTCGATACGTTCGGGTTCGGCCGCGTGGATAATCTTGTAGATGTGCTCCAGCACCTGGTAGATATTGATCAGCTTGCGCTGCAGCCGGTTGGCGGGTCCGAGCATGTTGTTGATCAGGTTTTTCAGCCGATCCACCTCGTTGATAATGACCTCGGTGTACTCGATCCAGTCGGGGCGATCCAGTTCCCGCTGCAGCAACTGCGCCGCGCCGCGAATGCCGCCCAGCGGGTTATTGATTTCATGCGCCAGCCCGCGCGCGAGCTGCTGGGTCGCCTGCTGCTGTAACTGGCTGAATTCGGCGCGCGCGTACTGCGCCTGGCGCTCGGAAGCCCGTATCTCGAGCAACAGCGCGGTGTCGCTGCCCGCCTCGGCGTAGGGATAAATACTGTAGTCGGCGACGAAAGATTTACCGTTGGCGAGCGTTATAACCGCCTCGTGTTCGGTCAGCGCGATTGGCTCCAGGGCCAGCTTGTCTGCGATCGTCGAGGGTTCGACCTGGCTCAGCAGGCTGGAAAAAGGGCGACCGACCAGGCTGGCGGCACTATTTTCGAACAGGGCCTCGCCGGTGGCGTTGATATAAGTAATACGCTGCTCGGTGTCGAGACACAATAACGTGCATTTCAGCGTATCCAGAATACGGTAGCCGAGATCGTTGGTAGCTGGCTGTTGCATGCTTGCTTGCTGCATATCGATTCAGTCGAACCAGGGCCTGGCACTGTCGAACAGACAAAAAAGGCCCCGCTGGGGGGCCTTTATGTCGTTCGCTCCAGGCGAATGCTTACACGCTATAGTACAGATCGAATTCAACCGGGTTGGTGGCCAGTCGCAACCGATCGACTTCTTCCATCTTGAGATCGATGTAGCCATCGATCACGTCATCGGTGAATACGCCACCCGCTTTCAGAAACTCGCGGTCCTGGTCCAGCGCTTCGAGCGCCGCATCCAGGGTGAACGCGACCTGCGGAATTTCGGCTTCCTCTTCCGGCGGCAGATCATAGAGATCCTTGTCCATTGCTTCGCCCGGGTGAATCTGGTTCTTGATTCCGTCGAGGCCGGCCATCATCAATGCGCCGAAGGCGAGGTAAGGATTCGCGGTCGAATCCGGGAAACGCACCTCGATGCGCCGAGCCTTCGGATTACTAACATAGGGAATACGAATCGAGGCCGAGCGGTTGCGCGCCGAGTAGGCCAGCATGACCGGTGCTTCGAAACCGGGCACCAGGCGCTTGTAGCTGTTGGTGGCCGCGTTGGCGAAGGCGTTAACCGCGCGCGCATGCTTGATCACGCCGCCGATGTAGTACAGCGCCATGTCGGACAGGCCGCCGTAGCCGTCACCGGAGAACAGGTTGACGCCGTCCTTGACCAGCGACATGTGGACGTGCATGCCGTTGCCGTTATCGCCGACCAGCGGCTTGGGCATGAAGGTCGCGGTCTTGCCGTAGCTGTGCGCGACGTTGTGCACGCAGTACTTGAGGACCTGCACTTCGTCGGCCTTGCGCACCAGGGTGTTGAAGGCGACGCCGATTTCGCACTGGCCGGCGGTTGCCACTTCGTGGTGGTGAACTTCGACCTTGAGGTTCATTTCTTCCATCGCCAGGCACATCGCGCCGCGAATGTCGTGCAGCGAGTCGACCGGCGGTACCGGGAAGTAACCGCCTTTGACACCCGGGCGGTGACCGATATTGCCATCCTCGTAAATCTTGATCGAGCTCCACGCGGCTTCCTCGGAATCGATCTGGTACGAGCAGTGACCCATTTCGGTTGACCACTTGACGTCGTCGAAGACGAAGAATTCGTTCTCGGGACCGAAGTAGGCGGTATCGGCGATGCCGGAAGCTTTCAGGTAAGCCTCGGCGCGCAGCGCGATGGAACGCGGATCGCGCTCGTAGCCTTCGCCGGTTGCGGGTTCTACCACGTTACAGGTGATGTTGATCGTGGGCTCGTCGGTAAACGGGTCGAGCGTCGCGGTGTCCGGGTCGGGCATCAGGATCATGTCGGATTCGTTGATCCCTTTCCAGCCTGCGACCGAAGAACCGTCGAACATCTTGCCCTCGGTGAAGGTTTCCTCTTCGAGCTGGCTGGCCGGGATCGAGACGTGCTGCTCCTTTCCCTTGGTATCGGTAAAGCGAAAATCGACGAACTTGACGCCGTACTCGTTAATTTTGTTCAACACATCAGAAGCAGACATGATTTATTCTCCAGAATCGGGGGTCTAAAAACAGGGGGTGATTGTACCGATTAACGTCGGCATGCCAATTTATCGTGCAAAAACTGGCAATTCTAGGGCATTTTTGAGTTTAATGCACCAAAATAGTGCAATTATCCGAGATAGTAGATATTGACCTTGCCAACGTAATCGAGATTACCGGCGCTTTGCCGAAGTTCGTCGACCGCGGCCTGCTGCCCGGGGTTGCACATCGAGGCCGGCAGCACCAGGTCGATCTCGATCAGTTTATCGAGGTAGTGCAGCTTGATCTGATCGATCTGCGCGCTGGCCTCGATCCCGCCCCAGGCCTGTTGTAAATCCGCTTCGATTACGCTGCGTTCGGGTAACCGTGCCAGCACCGATTCCTTGATCGCATCGTCCAGCGGATCGATGTGTATCTGCACGTCGATGATCTTCGGGAACTGCTTTTTCACGCGGTGCTCGATTTTATGCGCGATGTAATGCGCCTCGGAAACGGTCAGGTCCG
>CAMYON010000091.1 GCA_947260025.1 uncultured Gammaproteobacteria bacterium | reverse complement strand
ATGAGCCGCCGGCTGATGAACCCGACGAGCGTGACAGGGACTGGTTCGACGAGCAGGCGCTGCTGGATAACGGCATGGACCAAAGCCAGGTGAGCGAACTCAAGGTTTTTTTCGAGCAGCTCGAACTGGACCGGCTTTACCTGCGTGATCGAGCGGCCCGTGAGGGCTGGGATCGGGCACAGCTACGTGCGGAGCTGCAGGCTATCGAAAGCCGTGAAGATGATCTGCGGCAGGGCCTCGGTGACGATGCATACGACGCCTACCTCTACGCCTCCGGTCAGCCCAACCGCGTGGCGGTCACCAGCGTTCTGGCGAGCGCCCAGGCCGGCCAGGCCGGCATCCAGTCGGGAGACCATATCCTGCGCTACGACAATCAGCGCATTTACAACTGGATGGACCTGCGCGAGGCCACCACCGGTGGCGATATCAGCGACACTGTCGAGGTCGAGGTCGAGCGCGACGGTACGACGCTGCAGTTTTACCTGGCGCGTGGACCCATGGGAATCCGCATGGATTCGCTTAGCCTCGCCCCCTGACGGATGGCATTGTCCGCTAATAATTTTGGGTCAGAGTAAAAACTGGCGGTAATTTTTACTCTGACCCAAAATTATGGGCTAGCTGTAGGCGCGCCACAGCATCGAGATACCGGATACCACGAGGATGCCGATGATCAGGTACTGGAAACGCGCGTCGCTGATGCGCCGGCGGATGCGCTGCCCGATCAGCAGGCCGATGGTGACCGGGATCGTCGCCAGGGACGAGTAAATCAACAGCCGCTGATCGAGCAGGCCGAACAGGTAAAGGGTTATGGTCCAGGGCACGACCGCGCTGACGTAGAGAAAGCTGATAGAGCTGACGAACTGGTTCTTGTCCAGGTTGCGGATCGATATCAGGTATACGATCAGCATTGGCCCGAAAAAGGATGACAGGCCGCCGATCAACCCCGAGGCGCCGCCGAAGAATATGCCCGCCGGCTTGACCATCGGGTCCGGCAGGTGCAGGCGGAAACGCGAACCCTGCAGCAACGCGAATCCTATGACCGAGACGCCGACCACCACCAGCAGGGTCTGTTCGTCGATAACCGACAGGATTTTTACCCCGAACCAGGTGCCGACCAGGATCGCGATGAAGGTCGGCCAGAAGCGCGCCACTACCGCGCTGCTGCGCTCGGCCTGCGCGAACTGCCACAGGTTGGCGACCACCACCGGGATTGCCATGATCGCGATCGCCATCTGCGGCGGCAGCACCAGCGCCATCATCGGCACCGTCAGCAGCGGCGTGCCGACACCGAGCGCGCCCTTGATGAATCCGCCGCACCACAGCGCGAAGAAGCACCAGCCTATGATCCAGGGCGCGTATTCAGCGAGCAACTCGATAATCCTCGAACAAAGCGCCGCATCTTAGCAGTTTGCACCGGATTGAAAAGCCTGCGCGGCTCGCCGGGAACTGGTAATGCTGCCCTGTTTGCCGGTTTGAAATCGGCGGCGCTGCAGGTAAACTTGCGCGTTCCGTTGACATCCAGGGTTCAAAAAATGGCCAAGCCGGCAGTTTCCCAGGTGGCAAACGCCACCGACGAAGAAAAAGCGAGCGTCGCGCAACTGATCGATAATGCGAATGCGGCGCTGCGGCAGTTTGCCGGCGCCGACCAGGCGCGCGTCGACGAAATCGTGACCGCGGTCGCCTGGTCGCTCTACAAACCGGAGAATGCCAGGCACCTGGCCGAGCTCTCGGTCAGAGATACTGGCATCGGCAACGTTGCCGACAAAATAATCAAGAACCAGCGTAAAACTTTCGGCGCGCTGCGCGACCTGATGCGGGTGCGCACCGTGGGGGTCATCGAAAACGACACCGGGCACGGCGTCATCAAGTACGGCAAGCCGGTCGGCGTCGTCGCCGCGATCACGCCGTCGACCAATCCCGCTGCAACCCCGGTCAACAAAAGCATGATGGCGCTCAAGGGCGCCAACGCGATCGTGATCGCGCCTTCGCCGGCGGGCTGGGGCAGCACCAATGCCACGGTCGAACTGATGCGCGGTGCGCTCGAGAAAGTCGGCGCGCCCGCGGACCTGGTGCAGATTCTGCCGCAACCGGTGTCGCGCAACATGACGCGCCTGTTGATGGAGCAGGCCGACCTGATCGTTGCCACCGGTTCGCAGAACAACGTGCGCGCAGCCTATAGCAGCGGTACGCCGGCGATCGGGGTCGGCGCCGGTAACGTACCGGTCATCATCGACAGCAATGCCGATCTTACCGATGCCGCGCAGAAAATCTGTGCCTCGAAGACCTTCGATAACTCGACTTCCTGCTCGTCGGAGAACTCGCTGATAATCCTCGATGACCGTTACGACGAGGCGATCGCCGCGCTCAAGAATGCCGGCGGCTACCGCTGTAGCAAGGCGGAGCGGGAATTGATCCACGATCGACTCTGGGTCGACGGCAACCTCAACCGCGACCTGATCGCGAAAGATGCCGACGTGTTTGCCGCCGGCGTCGGTCTCGACGAGTCGGCGCGTCATGCGCGCTTTTTCATGGTCGAGGAGGAATTCGACCCGCAATCTCCGTTTGCCGACGAGAAGCTGTCGCTGGTATTGACGGTGTACCGCGCGCGCGACTTCGACCATGCGGTCGAACTGGTGAAGAATATCCTCGAGGTGCAGGGCAAGGGTCATTCCTGCGGTATCCATACGCGCAACCTCGACCACCCGGTGCGGCTGGCTGAGGAAATCGACGTGGTGCGCGTGCTGGTCAACCAGGCGCATACCTTCGGCAACGGCGGCAGCTTCAACAATGCGCTCAATTTTACGCTGAGCATGGGCTGCGGCACCTGGGGCGGCAACAGCATCAGCGAAAACCTGAACTACAAACACTTCATCAACACCACCCACCTGGTGACCACGGTGGCCGAGGACAAGCCTGCCGAAGAAGCCCTGTTCGGCGCCTATCACGCGCGTTACGGTACAGATTGAAGATGGAGACCGTACGCGCCTGCATCGAGCGGCATGCCGCCGACTCGCCGCAACGTGAGTTTCTGATCGCGCCGGAAAGCGGTCAGCGGCTGAACTTCGCGCAGTTGAAGTCCGCGGTGGATGAAGTCGGCGATCGGCTCGATGACCTCGGGCTCGGGGCCGGCGCCCGGGTCGCCTTCCTGCTCAATAATGGCTTCTGGACAACGCACCTGTTTCTCGGCGTGATGGCGAGTAACCGTGTCATCGTGCCGCTCAACGCCGTGGCCGGCAGCGTGCAGCTGGTGCACGTGCTGGATCATTCGGATGCCGAGGTCGTGTTCGTCTCACCCGGATACCGTGACAAGCTGGATGAAATCATGGCCCAGGTCGAACGACCGATCCGCGTCATCGAAATGGACGATGCCGACGGGCCAGAGTGGCCTGGCGCCACCGACCCGGTCGAGTCGCCGCCACCACCCGGCGCGCAGGACACCGCCTTACTGCTTTATACATCCGGTTCCACCGGCCTGCCCAAGGGCGCCGTGTTGAGCCATCGCGCGGTGACCAGCGGCGGGCGCAACGTGGTCGAGGGCCATCGCCTGCAGCCGCAGGACCGCGCACTCTGCGTATTGCCGGTGTATCACATCAACGGCGCCATGGTAACCGTGGCGGCGGCGGCAGCGTGGTCATGCCGCAACGCTTCAGCGCGACCGATTACTGGCAACTGGTGGCGGAGCACCACTGCACCTGGAGCAGTATCGTGCCGACCATTATCAAGTACCTGCTGGATCGCGCCGCGCAGGAACCTTACGATTTTGGCAACGACGAGCGCCTGGCTGGTTTCCGTTTCGCGCGCTCGGCCTCGGCGCCGCTGGCCGCGGTAACGTTGGCGCAGTGGGAACAGACTTTCAAGGTGCCGATGATCGAAACCCTCGGTTTGACCGAGACCGCCGGCACCGTGGCCAGCAACCCGCTGCCGCCGGCGCCGCGCAAGCCGGGTTCGGTCGGGCTGCCGTACGGTAACGAGATCCTCATTATCGACGAGCACGGCGAGGAATGCCCGCCGCAGGTCGTGGGCGAACTGATAATGCACGGCAGCAACCTGCTCGATCTGTATTACAAGAATCCGGAGGCGACCACGCAATCGATCAGGGACGGCTGGTTTTACAGCGGCGATCTCGGCAAGAAGGACGAGGACGGTTATATTTTCATCACCGGCCGCTCCAAGGAGCTGATCATTCGCGGCGGCGAAAACATCGCGCCGCGCGAGATCGACGACGTGCTCTACAAGCACGAGGCCATCCTGGAAGCCGCCGCGGTCGGGGTCGACGACGAAAACTATGGCCAGGAAGTGGTTGCCTGCGTGGCGCTGCGCGATGGTTACGAATGCAGCGAGGATGAGCTCAAGACTTTCTGTGAAGCCGGCGTCGGCAAGTACAAGATGCCGAAGATTATCTATTTCTTCGATGAGCTGCCGAAAGGCCCGTCAGGCAAGATCCTTCGTCTGAAGTTGCCCGAGCTAATTGAAAAGCTCAACCGGGGCACATAACCGGTCACTCCGTAGAATCGCTGCCAGCATTAACCGCGCAGTCGAGCAACGGATTGATGCAGATCAACGCGCGAAGCATTGCCCGGTGTAGTTTGCAGATATGCGAGCTTCATAAGGATGTCTAGCGATGATTGGGAGCCGGCCTGAAAGTATAGTTGCCGCGGCAGTGACGCCTGACTTGTCTGAAATGGCGTCCTGCACCGACGAACAATTGAAAGATTTTTATGCCCGGAATCGTGAATACCTAGCGAAATTCGAGGACAGGCAGCCATTTACCGACCTGTTCTTGCGTCGATATCATAATTCCCTTTTTTATTACAAGCATTTTTACGACGATGTTTTTGTAATCGGTAATCCAGCAACCTCTACCGAGGCGTTCTATTTCGTACCCGGATACAATGGCACCCCCGGCCAGATGAGATTCGGCCTGCCCAGCCTGATTAAAAAATTCGGTATGAACATATATCTCAGGAGTCTTTATCTCGACGAATTTTCCGCGCGGCGCCCGGCCTGGTTGAAGTACACCGCGGACCACCTGCAACGTCGACGGCAAAAATTAATTGAAGATTTGAGGGAAATGTCCCGGATTTTCCCCAGGATCAGGATCATTGTTTCGAGCACCGGCTTCTACGATTTTCTGGCGGCCTATTCGCAATTGGGGAAATCGAAATGCGAATATATTCTTTACTGGGTTTCCTGCGCGCCTGACCGGATATCCCGACCGCTGGTGGAAAAAATTCTATACCGGGTGAACGGCTTTACCTATGAAGGCAGAAAATGGTTCGCCTATCCCAACCAGCAATGGCTGAAAATAGTCAACCCGGAATGCAGCACTCGCAAAAGATGGCGTTGCGGGCCGCAGCATAAGGCTTTTTACAAGATCGACCTGGAATCCAGGTTCTATTGCCTCGGGCTCCTGTGGGATTACGCTTCGCCGGACTGTGTTAACTTTATGCTGAAAAATAACCTCGACATTCATTATTCGGTCGGACAACCCATCGACCTAGAAACGCATGTGCTGGCGGCGACCCGGGACGGCTTCTGGGATGATTCCAGCCCGGCGGCTATCGAAAGAACCCTGGGCAGGTACCTGGTCAACAAGAAAATTATTTACCGGGAAACCAGTCACCTGTGGGTAGTCACTCCCGAAAACATATCGGCGCTGATCGAGTAGTCCAGGCTCAGGGCTCATGGTGAAATCCGGTTGCGGAGGATTCGGGTTCAGATCGATACCTGCCGCCGCAGTTCCCGCATCAGTTTTCCCCTGGCCGGGGTCGCTTGTTGATAAATTTCGTTCACCCGGTTGAAATCGAGCACGCGGATATCCTCGAGCGGGGGACGGATATATACATGCGGCGGCCGGTGTTTCATTTTTTCGCGCAAAATAGCTGCCTGCGTGATCTGCAGGGTGTTGAACAGGGTTTCGAAATAACCGGGACCGTCGTCGGACTTCGGCCGGCGATTGCCGGAGACATCGATCGCAACCACGGTATCGCACTCGTCGAATAGCAGGTCGTAGGGCACCGGGTTGACCAGGCCGCCGTCGACGAGTACGCGCCCATGGTGCTGCAGGGGATTGAACAATCCCGGAATCGCGATACTGGCCTGGATCGCGGGGCTCAGGTTGCCGGTTTCGAATACCACTTGCTCGCGTTTCCAGAAATCCGCCGCCACGACCTTGAGCGGGATACTCAATTGATCGAAGCTGGAGACACCGATGGTCTCCATGAGAAAGCTGGCGAAGGCGCCGGTATCGATCAGCCCGCCGCTCCCTAACCGCAATTCGATAAAATCCCACCAGCGGCTCCCGTCCTGCTCGAACAGGCTACCGAGCCAGGATTCATCGTCGGCAACGGTAAGCCTGTCGACCAGGCCACGAATTTCGCGCGCCGACATGCCCGCCGCGTACATTGCCCCGATCACGGCGCCAATGCTGGTGCCGGCGATTCGGTGCGGGCGGATCTGCAGTTCGTCGAGCACTTCCAGCATCAGGATGTGCGCGAGGCCGCGAGCGCCGCCCCCACCGAGCGCAAGACCGACTTTATCGCCCGCCGTCCAGCGATCGCAGCTTGCGAGCAGGCTGGAGGCAATGGTGAGCTTGAGAAAGTCGCGTCGGTTCATTTAAGCCCCAAGTATATCCGCTTCAGCGATCCGCCTCGACCATCGAACACACCAAAACCTCGCCAGGGATTTTACTCACTGCAAGATTCTGATGGCTTCGATCCCGAGCCGTAAGCGGATGCAGAATTCATCCGCCCCGTGATTACCATGCCGCATAGCGGCGCTCGATATCATTCGCTGGACAACATTTATCGACTTGTTAAATCCGTTGAAGGCTTTAAGATGCCCGGTTATTGAACGGACTGCGGTTTCGACACCGACAGAATAATAATCAGCCCGTTCCTTGCTGCTTCGATAAATCAAGAACACTGAGCTGATTGCATTTAAATCTGTATGAAAGGATTGTTAGTTTTTCCTGTTCTGCTCTGGCTGTTGCTCGGCGCATCGGCGCTTGCCGCCGACTTTAACAGCGGTGTCGAATTCTTTAAAAAAAAGGACTATGCCGGCGCATTCGGCCAGTGGAAACCGCTGGCCGAACTGGGTTACCCCGAGGCGCAGAATAACCTCGGCTGGCTGTATGAACGCGGCAAGGGCACCCGGCTCGATCTCGACGAGGCCTTCAAGTGGTATCGGCTGGCGGCCAGGCAGGGGAACGCTGTCGCCCAGACCAACCTGGGTTCGATGTACGAGCACGGCAGGGGCGTCAGCCGCAGCTACGAGGCCGCCTTGCGCTATTACAACAGGGCAGCGAAGCAGGGCGACGCCGCGGCGCAGAACAGCCTGGGCAGCATGTACCAGAATGGCAAAGGAGTCGAGCGCGACAACAAGGTCGCCATCGAATGGTACCGACTGGCGGCGGCACAGGGTAACTCGAGCGCCCGGTTCAACCTCGGTACCCGCTATCACAAGGGGCTGGGGGTCAGGCAGGATAATAAAACCGCAATCAAATGGTTCGAACTCGCCGCGCGCAAGGGGCATGCCGGCGCCCTTTACAACCTTGGCTGGATGTATGAGAACGAGGCAGGCGTGTTGCGCGACCTCGAGAAAGCGATCGAGTACTACCAGTCGGCCGCCAGCAAGGGTGAGCCGCGGGCGCAGACCATTCTCGGAACCCGCTATCAGCAGGGCGACGGGGTAGCGCAAGATTACAAGCTCGCGCTGAAATGGTTGCTGGCAGCCGCGCGGCAGGGAGATGCGCTGGCCCAGTTCAGCCTGGGAAAAATGTATCAGTCCGGCCGTGGCGTAACGCGCAACTTCGAAACCGCGGTCAAGTGGTTTCGCCTGGCGGCCCAGAAAGGATATGCCGCGGCGCAGAACCTGCTGGGCGCGATGTACTCGCGCGGCCTGGGTGTCGCGCAGAATCACGGGCTTGCGGTGGAGTGGTACCGTTCGGCCGCGGAGCAGGGGGACGCCACGGCGCAGTACAATCTCGGCGCGAAGTATGCTAACGGGGAAGGCGTCAGCCGCGACTACGTGCTTGCCCACATGTGGTGGAACCTGGCCGCTTCGCGCGGCAATTACAACGCGCCCTACAGTCGTGAGAAAATCGAAAACGAACTGACACCCGAAGAAGTGCAAACCGCGCGTCGGCTCGCGATCGAGTGCGAGGCGCGCCGTTTCCGGGATTGTTGATCCCATCACCGTCAGCCGCGGACCATCTATGGTTTCCGAAGTCACCAAATCCTTTGGTGCGCCAGGAGCTAGTCGAGACTGTAACCGTCGTAGCTGCTGGATCCGACCGAACGATGCCACAGGCGATACAGGTGCCGCTTGCGCTCCGGCTCGTCGTAATCCTCGAAGGCGCTGCGGTAGTGCCCGACCTCGTGGTTGTTGAGATACTGGATCTGGCCGCGCTCGAGCGGCGCCTCGAACCACAGGTCTGCGGCCGCGCAAACCTCGTCGATTGCATCGAGCGCATGCTCGAGCGCCGCGTCCATGGTTTCGCCGGCGACCTCGTAGCCCTTGCGCACCAGCGACGCATTGGCGCGCGCGAACATGCGCTCGTTGCGCCAGCTGAAATAGGGCGCCAGGCATACCGGCGCTGCGCCTTCGCGGTGTTCTTTCTGGCGGTCGTAATACATCGGTTGGTACAGACGCTCGAGTTCGGCGGGATACTGCTCCAGCATCCGCTGGTGCACCGAGTAGAGGCTGCAGAAGCGGCTGACACCGCCGCTTTTCGCCGGGTTGCGGCACAGCAGGCCGACGTAGTCGGGCACCATGCGCGCAAACGCATTGTCGGTATGAAAATTGAGTTCGACCGAGGTATGCGAACCGCGCGTGCCGTAAGCGTAATCGGCGCCGGTGTCGCTGACGTCGTAAATCATCTGGCCGTTCCATTTTTGCGCCACCGGGCGGTCGATCGCCTGCCCCAGCACCCAGTAGACCCCGAGCATGGTATCGATCGGGTAGTCGTCCATCGGCAGCCGGTCGAGCACCGCGAAGCCGACGCCATCGTCGAGGATGGATTTCATCCGCGCCATTGTTTCGCGGCAGGCGGGAAGCTCGAACTCGGCGAGTTTGCGGCACAGGACAGGCAAGGGATTATCGTCGAAATGCCGCGCCAGTAAATCGATTTCGGCCCGCGCCGCGTCCGGCAACACGACCCGGTAGTCGTCACCGGACAGCTCCGACGCGAGCCAGCACAGGCGGTCGCCCCGCGGCTGCCTGATAGCGGATGCCTCGTTACTGCAATCAAGATAGTTGCCGTCCATCGTCTCGATTCCCGGTGGAAGTGGGCAAATTATAGACACTCGGCCGCCTCAGGTCACGGCTACGCCTGCCGCGGCAGGTCACAAGCAAACCTCGAAAAGTATTCGACTAACTATCGGCCCGTTTATCGCTACGTCGGCATCCGCAATGACGACCAGGCGATACCGTGATACAGGGCCAAAAACCGTCCCCATCTATTCTTACCGGCGAAGCTTTGCTACCCTTGTGCGGATAAAATTTCATTCGGTATGAATAAAAATGATTCTTCCGATACTCCATCCAGAGAGAGGTTGTTCATGAAGAACAAGAAATTAGCGCTTTACGCCGCTTTAGTTTGTACCTGGCTCGTTTGCGTTCCACAGGTGGCCCTTGCGAGCGACGAAAACATTCTCAAGGACCCGAGCTTCGAGCTCCAGCTGGCCCCTGATCAAGGTGGCTGGGTGCTGTTTGATGAAAGCCGATTCGCTTCGGATAGCGCGCGTAGTGGCCAACAGTCTATGTTCAACTGGGGTTTTAGTCAGAACGTGGCGTTTCCCCCGTTTGTCGTTGGAACGGTGTCCGGCAGCTACCAGGAGTTTCCGGCCGCCCCGGGCTCGCGCTGGCGGATGACCGGATTTGGCGTTGCTCCCAATGCTATTAAAGGAGCTTCGGCTTTCGGTGTCGTTCAGGTGTCGTTCTTCGACGCTGCCGGTAAAGACCTCGGTACGGTCGAGACTGCCGGTAGCAAAACAGCCAAAGCCAGGACGTCGAACCAGGTGAACGCCCGGACGCCGGCCGGCAAGTGGATTCTACTCGACACGGGCATCGTTACCGCTCCAGAAGGGACCGAGACCATTCAGGCCTTTACGCTTTACGTCGATTATTCCGGCTCCAATATCGCCCAGGGCGTTTATTTTGACGACCTGAGCCTGTGCGCCCTGGATGATGACGACAATGGCCAGTTAAACTGCATCGACAACGATTCTTGATCTGGCTTTCACGGATCCCTTTATCGGCAGCGAGCCGGCTAACGTTGCCGTAGGTACCGAGTTTTACCTGCGAGCATAAAAAACGACAAGGTCAAACGGGTTTTCAGACCTCGGCAGCAGCAGCTGCCGATTCAATCGCGGGTAATGGTCACCAGTCCTGCCTCGGGATTTACCGTCACCCGGTCGCCGCTCCGGATCAGTTGCGTAACGTCGCCATCGTTGAAGCGATCGCACATCGCCATGTTGGCGAGCGCTGCGCCCTGCGCCAGGATCGGGTTGACGTTATTGAACAGGATCGCTTTCGGCGCGATACCGCGCGATTTCATTTCATGCAGCATCCAGGCCGAGGCGACGCCGCCCTTGGCGGTGTTGAACACCATGATCTTGTCGACATAGCTCTGGCCCGCGAGCTTGTGTTGCGGGCGTGAAAAGGTGCCCGCGATGCGGTCGAGGTCGTAGCGCGCGGAAAAGTTATCGTCGGTGACCAGTGCCTCTCCCGACACCACTGGGCCGACGCCAACGTGGCAGCTGAGTTCGATTGTTGCCATCAGACGATCTCCCCGGCGATCGCCGACGCGACGCAGTTTTCCATGTTCGACAGCGTCGGCTCATAGCCGTAGCCGCCGATGATATTGGTCAGCTTGACCGAGTTGGTCATCAAGCGTTTCCAGCCGTTGGCCTCGCCCATTTCGCGCGCGTAAGACTGGTAAAAACACATGCCCTCGAGCACCAGCGCTCCGGAAGCCTCGATGCGTTCGACCAGACCCATGCGGCGCGCGTCGGCCGCCACCACCGGGCTGGTCACCGCCAGCAGATCAGTGTCCCGATGCAGCTTCTTGCCGTCGAGCAGCTCGGCCAGCGACTGCATTTCGAGCAGCGATAACTGCGGTGCCGAGAACACCACCACGTCGACCTTCTCGCCCTTGTCGCCATAGCGCGCGAAAAACGCCTCGAAGTCGGACTCGTCAATGGTCTCGGCGGCGAGTGCATCCGGGTCGCAAACCGATTCCAGCGTCGGCGCCTCGGGCGTGACCCCGACCAGGTGAAACAGCGGCACCGAGCCGAAGCTCGCCATCGCCGCGCCCATGTGTTTCATTTCGTCGGAGCCGGGCAGCGATTCGATGCCTTCGATTACCGGCACTTCCCAGTAGGAGCCGGCGCGCGCGCCGACGAGGCCGCCGAGCGCGCCCCAGTCCGACAGGTACCGCGGCTGGCAGCCGACGCGATAACGCTTCGTCGCCCTGCGATTCCGATCCAGGTGCAGGCCGTAACGCGGCGTGCGTCCGGTCAGGCCGGCGGCCAGCGCCGACGGTCCGCCCTCGAAGTTGGAATAGGCGCCGAGCACGCTGTTGCAGTAGATCACGACGCCGGTGTCGCCGAAGGCCAGGTGCTCGCCGCGCACCGGCGGCATGATGGTCTGGTAGTTGATGCAGGTGTTGGTCATCATGATGCCAAAGGATTCGAAGGCGTCGATCGCGCGCTGCTCGAGCGCGGCCATGGCGTCGGTTTGCCTGAGGCGTTTGTAGTGGCAGAAATCGATACCGCGCGGATCGGTAATCATCGGAATGCGCACGCGCCGTTCGCTTTCGGGGAGGGCCGCCATCCGTTCCAGGAACTCGACCCCGGCCTCGCCCAGTGACTCGGTGTCGGCCATGATGTGCGCCTGCGTGACCTCGACGAAATCGGGCGCGTCGAAGAAACGCCCGACGCGCATCATGTGCTCGATCGCCCAGCGGCGCGGCTCGCCGAGATCGCCGGCGAGCATCGCCTGTTCTTGGGCGTTCAGTTTCATCTCGGCCAGTCCTGTTCCGAGTCGGTGGATTTCATCAGCGCATCGGTGTAGCGATAGCCGGTGACGGTGTCCTCGTTGATCAGCGCGTCGAGTTCGGCCACGGTAGCCGCGTCGAGCGAGATTTCCGCGGCGCCGGCGTTTTCGATCATCCAGTCCATGTGCTTGGTGCCGGGGATCGGAATCAGGCCGCCATCCTGCGCCAGCAGCCAGGCCAGCGCGAGCTGCGCCATGCTGCAGTCGTGACGCTTCGCGATTTCAGCGAACGGGATCAGCAACTGCTGGTTTTGTGCGAAGTTTTCCGGCTCGAAGCGCGGCCGCGCGATGCTCGCGCGAATGTCGTCTTCGGTCACCGCGGTGACGTCTGGCGACTTGCCGGTCAGAAACTGGCGCGCCAGTGGCGAGAAGGGTACAAAGCCGACGCCGAGCTCGGCGCAGGTCGCGAGCATCTTGCGTTCCGGCGTGCGCGACCACAGCGAGTATTCGGACTGCACCGCGGTGATCGGGTGCATCGCGTGCGCGCGCCGCAGGCTGTCGGCGCTGATCTCGGATAGCCCGATGGTTCTGATTTTGCCCTGTTCGACCAGTTGCGCGAGCGCGCCGACGCTGTCCTCGACCGGCACCTTCGGATCGATGCGGTGCAGGTAGTACAGGTCGATGACGTCGGTGTTAAGCCGCCGCAGGCTGTCCTCGCAGGTCTGGAATAGTACCTCGGGTCGGCCGTCCATGACGGTTTTGCCGTCCTCGGTGCGCGAAAACCCGCATTTGCTGGCGAGCACGTACTCGTCGCGACGCGTGGCCAGGTAGGTGCCGATCAGGCTTTCGTTGTGCCCCAGTCCGTACAGCGACGCGGTGTCGAGAAAGGTATATCCCTGATCGAGCGCGGCATTGAACAGCTTGCCGGCCTCGTCGTCGGGGATACGCGGGCCGTAACCCATCGAGACGTTCATGCAGCCGAGGCCGATGGCTGAAACGGTAAATGGCCCTAGTTGTCTTTGCTGCATGGCTAATCCTCGTTTGACACCGAACATGATAACTAAAGATCGAGCAGGGTTCGATCAGTCTGCATCGTTCGCGGGCAGACCATCGCTATCGAAGCAGCAGGCCCGAACCTGGTTTTCGCGGCCGCGCACCTCGAGGGTTCGAACCCGCTCGCCAGGGTAGGTAATTGCTTCGTGTTCCAGCGTTTCCACCGACACGATCAGGTCGCAGCCGATCACCTTGGTCTGCGCCTCGAGACGCGCGGCGATGTTGATGTTATCGCCGACCGCGGTCAGCAGCGGCGTTTTCGGCGGGCCCATGGTGCCGACGATGGCTTCGCCGCCGTGAATTCCGATGCCCATCTGAACGGTCTCGCCGAATTCGCGCTGCAGCTGCTGGTTCAACTGATCGATGCGGCGGAACATCTCCCGTTGCTTGCGCGCTGGGTCCAGGCCGTAGAGGGCCATCAGGCCGTCGCCGGCAAATTGCGCGTAGTGCCCGTGCGAGTCGCCGAGCGCGCTCGAGAGCTCGGTGAAGAAGCGGTTGAGGATGAAAACCACGTCGTAGGCCAGCACGCGCTCGCCGAGGTTGGTTGAACCGCGCATGTCGACGAACATTGCCACCACGTATTCCTCGTGGCCTTGAACCCCGCCGGCGTGCAGCGCGCTGGCGAGCGGCTGATTCGCCATCACCAGCGGCGTGATCGCGAGATCGGATTTAGGATGGAGCTGACAGGCCAGGCGAATTTCCTTGCCGGCCTTGATACGCGCCAGCGCGCGCGCTTCCAGTTCATTGGGAGGGTCGAGTTGATCCAGGCCGCTACCGACCCGCACCCGGCAGGTGGTGCAACGCGCGCGTCCACCGCATACCGACGCTTGCGGAATGCGCGCGTTGCGCAACGCCTCGAGCAGTGAAACGCCGTGCATGGCCCTGATTTTATTGCCATCGGCCTGGGTGATGCTGTAGGTGCCCTGGCGCGCCTGGATCCAGATTCGGAACTGGCGCGCAACCAGGGTCAGGATCAACAGCGCCGCCATCACCGTCCAGGCTTGCGCCTCCAGTCCGCGCAAAAACTCGACGTCGTCGCGGCTCATCGCGATGTTGGCGGCATAGATCTGGTCCAGCCGCGCCTGATCGTCGAGCCAGCCGCTGGCCTGCAGCAGCATGCGGAAAAGCCCGACATAAGCGAGCGCGGGAACCAGTATCGCCAGCGCATAGATGTATGGCACGAATCGATCATAGCCGTCCTTGATCCTGAGCCAGAAATGCAGGCCGATAGCCATGTGCACCCAGATTACCGTGATCAGTAAGACCAGCTTTACCAGAAACGCGGGGTTCAATAAAAGCGAGGTCACGACGTAATAGTAATTGGGGTCGATGTCACCGAGCAGATCGAAGCCGCGGTTGCCGACCGTATGCCCGACCAGCAGCGGCAGGATCGAAAGCCCGAGCAACAGTTGCAGCCATTGCCAAAAAGACATGTGCAGGCTCGAGCGCCGGTAAATCGAGCGCAGCGCGATCAGCGCGTGAAACAGGATCGATCCGTACAGCAGCACCAGTCCCGGCAAATTCTGAAACAGGGCGCCGACCGTCTTGCGGTAGGCTTCGGCCGCTTCGATCGAGGCAAGGCCAAAGGCATGGTTGACCAGGTGTTGCAGCACGTAGACCGCCAGGATCAGGCCGGTGGCGAGCCGCAGCTGGGCTTCGAATCGTTTCACCTGGTCGCCTGGCTCGCGCGTTCGAATCGCTGCTTGAAACCCTCGAGCCGGATCACGAAATCGTCCGCGGCCATAAACTCGGCGTCGCTCATCCGCGGCTGCTCCTTCGCCCGGTACCAGTCGGCATACCGGTTCATGTCCGATGAGTACTGGCCGTAATGGCTGGAATAGGTTCTGACCGTAATCGTCGCCGGGCTGGCGGCGAAGTCGAAAGTCATCAGGCGCAGCCAGCCGTCGCCGATGCCGACCCGCCGCTTGCGCCCGGCCTGCACCGCGACTTGCCCGCGTACCTGGTAGTCGGCCAGGATCTGGTGCACCGGGTTGCCATGCCGGTTTTCGTCGACACGAAAACTCTGGCCGTGATGATGCCCGCAAAGCACCAGGAAGATCTGGTCATGCTGGCGGATTAGCTTGCGCCAGAGTTGCTCGGCGTTATTGTGATACTCCGGATCGATTCGGGCCAGGTCGATCAGGGGCCTTGCCCTGCGTTTGCCGGCAACGTTGAGGTAGTCGTGGGTAGTCACGATCGTCGGCAGCCCGGGATACTGTGCCAGCACTTCCTCGACCCAGCGCAATACGTCGTCGCCGGGTGACATTTCGAGCGCAATGTGCAGGAAATCGTAGCCACCCGCTGCAAACCTTTGCGCGCTGTTGGCGCCACCGCGGTAGCTTGCGACATACCAGGGCTTGTCGCGGAAGAAGTCGCTGTCGGCGCCGAACACGCTGCGAAAGTTATCCAGCCCGCCGACGTGCAGGATGCCGAGATCCTCGACCGTGCGGGTCATCTCGGACCATTTTTTTTGGCGGTTGGGCGGGTATCCGATGACGCTCCAGCTTGCATCGTAGTCGTGGTTGCCGGGAGCAACGCCGAACGGCAGCCCGGCCTCGCTGATAATGCGGTAACCCTGGGTTGCCCGCGGCAGCTCGATGTTGAAGACCTCATCGGCGCGTTTCGAACGCCGTGCCAGCACCGGGTTGGGCTCGATACCAATGCCGCGGAGCAGGTGGTCTTCGTCGATGGTTTTGGTCTGGTGCTGCCAGACGTCGCCGACGGCGGCGACGAAGGCGATATCGCCACCGTTGGTAACGCTGCGCCCGGCGACGTAGCGCATTTGCTGGATAAACAGGTCGGCCGCGTCGAATTCGAAGCCTTTGGCTTTCTGATGCCTGAAATCAATATAATTCTGGGTATCGGGTATCAC
>CAMYON010000090.1 GCA_947260025.1 uncultured Gammaproteobacteria bacterium | reverse complement strand
ATATTGAACGCCAGATCAACTCCGATGTCTCTCAATTCCTGTTCCTCGTCTGGAAACTTCGAGGTGGCGGCAATCCTGCCGCTATAGCCCATTTGCTGCAACCGTTCGGCCGCCGCCATGTTAGCGTTGTGGGAAGGCAGGGTCAGCATTACCCATTCCAGATCATCAAGTAAACCTTTGGCACGGGTCCAGAAGTCCGGATTGGTTGCATCGCCGACAACGACGTGACGCCCAAGATCCTGGTGTTCCCTGGTTTTTTCCTGATTGATTTCAACACCGACCATCTGGGAAGGATAATCATTTTCCATCGCTGTATAGGCGGCAGTACCCATGCGTCCCATACCAAAGATTACAATTTTGACATGAGCAAGATTGAGGTCCTCTTCTTCCAACAAACGCTTGCCACGTTCAAACATTCTCAAACGGTCACGCCAGTTCTGATATAGAAGATCGCGCACATTGACCAGCGGAGCGGAGAGAGTGAAGGAGATCGACAAGGCAATCGCAAAAACCGCTAGCCATTCCTTGGGCAGCCAACCTGCAGATGCCGCCAGAGCGCCGACGATAAGACCAAACTCACTGTAATTGGAAAGATTCAGCGAGGTGCGCCAGGATGTGCTTGCACGAAGGTAAAAGGCGCTAAACAATCCAAAATAGATCGCTACTTTAAGCGGCAGGAAAACAATAAAGATCAATGCGACCAGAAGTTCATCCCAACCCGGCAGTGCTGTCATACCGATACTCAGGAAAAAACCAACCAGGAAAAGATCCTTGAAACTGAGCAGGGCCTTGGACAGTTCGTTGGCCTTAGGGTGACTGGCCAATAACATACCAAAAACCAAAGCACCAACATCACCCTTCATGCCTACCACTTCAAAGATGTCTGCGCCACCCAGAGCCAGCACAATTCCGAAAAGAACGAGCAACTCACCGTGACCGGTCTTATCCAGCACCTTGTGAAGCAATGGCCGTAGCAGGAACAGCAACAACAGCGAGACGGCCCATAAAGATGGCGCCTTACCGACCGAAACCGCCAGGAACACAACAGCGGCAATGTCTTGAATAACCAGCACACCAATTGCCACCTGCCCGTGTTTGGAGCTCGTGGCACCCAATTCATCCAGTATTTTAATTGCGAATACGGTGCTGGAAAACGACAACACGAAACCGATTAACAGGGATGTTTTAAAGTCGAGATCAACGAATAGCGGTAAACCAAGTTGAGTCAACAACATTATCAGGGCCGCAAACATGAGAGTTACTAAACTCATATGAATACTGGCAACACCCCAGACTTCCGGGCGCGCCAATGCCCGGAGCCTCAGTTTCAGGCCGATAGAAAACAAGAGTATGGTAATACCCATGTCGGCGATCGTATTTAAAAATTCGTCAGCCTCGGCGCCAAGGGCATGCAACAGGAAACCTGCCACCAGAAATCCAATCAGCGGCGGCAGGCCCACCATTCCAGCAGGCCAAAGACAAATGCGATGGCTATCCAAAGCGGATCATTGGGATGGATGGAAAGTAGAATTGCATCCATAGTTTATTCGGCCTTATTGGATTAGGTTTGGTGAGCTTGATTCTAATGGTCTGGTAATGGGATGGAAACAGTAACCAATATATTTAATGACTGGTTGTCTAATTGCAGTATGTCAATGGCTGGTATTGGCCGAAGTTCGCCGCCTGGTCAGTGCCGGTTAGCGCCTGCTATCGGGAAGAATAATACTTATCAACCGGGTGTTACGACGAAATCCTCTGCGTGGTTACCGGGCCTGGACGCGGTTTAATAAGTCAGGGATTTGTCTGACTCGACCAATAGCTTCACCAGGACATCCGGCATTGCAAATTCTGCTGGCTTGCCCTCGATCAACGCGTCGTCGAAACCCCTGGCTTTTGCAGACATACCCGAAAGATAAAATTTGCCACCCGCCGCCACAATCGCATCATAGTGCTCTCTCAGGTTTCCGGTCCCCACTCCCTGGACAGATTCGAGCGTATCTGTATCAAGTAGTCGTACGGACTCGCCGGCCAGGAACAGGTTTACTTGGTGACCCTCGGCTAAAGCGGTTTTTGCAACCAGGAAAGACAGGGCCGCTTTGGTTTGATCTTCTGGCGCAGATGTTACATGGATCAGTATTTTTGCCATATTGAATCTCCCTCGATTCTTTTATGATGCGTTCGGGGAATCTGGAATCGATAACCAGGGTTGACGATCATCGACTGGCAGCAGGCAGTTGAACTGAATGCTATTGCTCTGAAGTCAAACGGTTCCGAACGCCGGGCCAGTTGTAAATCGGTTCAATCGGGGCTGACTTTATTCGGTGCGGATTACCGATTTTACTTTCTCGACAATTTCCTCGGTGACCTCTTTAACGCCATGAGCGGAGCCGGCATGTGCAGCCACCTGTTTTAGCAGCTCTTCTTCCGATTCCGCTTTAACGACGCCTTCGCAGTCGAAACCGACATCTCTGCAATGAACAACCAAAGTCATGACTTCCTCCTCGCTGACAGTATTATTTTGAGTGCTCCACTCTATATCTTCTCAGGCGCAGTTTTCAAATTTATAACTTTCTCGAGAAGTTGAGGTCAGTCGGTGTTCGACTTCATATCAGACTATTTTATCTTTCTTCGGATATGTTTCTGGCTTTACCAGGAATTGCGGTACACGAGTTGCAGCGAACGCTTGTAGGAAAGGATTCTCGCATCGGGGAATGGAGTAAGCGTATTGCCGGTACGATGGAGCCACTAGTCGATCTTGCATAGAGCTAACTGGCTCTCCAGTCTCTGGATTTCCTCTTGTATGCAGACAGTGCGTCTCGACGGCCCGGTAGTGGTTTCGATTCGAAAGATTTCAAGACGCAGCCTGGACAGCGATTCCAATATCTGATCTTCGTCAAGCTCGGTTTCGATGTTGTTTGAATGGTCGTTATCGATATTCAAGTGTTCAAGGCTCATATCTTTCTTCTGCTGCTGGTATCGCTATGACTAGATGTATCTGAGTTTAGGCTATTAAATTTTAATTTCTGTTATACCGGACACATTCTTATCCTTGACAGGTCGCTCCAGCTTTCACTCCATCTGGAGGCAAGTGGCTTAACCCTGTGGTTTGGGCCGGGTCAGAAGACAGGTAGTGCGAATCGAGCTTGAAGAACCCGGGAATTTTCTGGCTATACTTGGTTAATCGTGGTTTTTCAGGATCGATCACGACGTTTGATTCGACTACCAGGGTTGGAGGCTTTTGCATTGTTTCGATTGATCATGTATCTGCTCGTCGCCGTGTTGGCCTGGCAATGGCTGTGGCCGGCACAAACGGTAGCGCTGGGCCCGGGCGTTATGGCTGCGGAAACACCGGTTCAACAAGGCACCGGAAACCGGGAAGCATTCATGCTTGACGACTACCTCGTAACGCCGCTGGCCGATTTTTCTATTCGTGCCAAGCTGCTGTCGCGCAAGTCTTATTTCCTGGGGCAGGAATCGGATATTTCGCCGGTCGACTTTGCGCTCGGCTGGGGACCGATGTCGGACGAAGAGTTACTCGAGGACATCGAGATAAGCCAGTCGGGTCGCTGGTACCGCTGGCGCACGAGTAACAGTCCACTCCCGCTGCGCGAAATTTCGCGCAACAGCGCTAACATGCACATCATTCCAGCCGATGACCTGGTGGCGGATTCGATCGACGATGTCATCGTCGGGCAGGTGGTCGATCTCAGCGGTTACCTGGTTAGAGTGGACGCTGACGACGGTTGGCGCTGGGTCAGTTCATTGACCCGCGAGGATACCGGTGCTGGCGCCTGCGAGCTGTTTTACGTACAGCAGGTACGGACCGTTTACTGAGCGATTCGACTGCGGCTTCGAGTCTTTACCGGGGCTGTCGCGCGCGACGAGTGACGGTTTTTCGAGCACCCGGGTTTAATTTCGACGAGCGATTTGCCGCCAGATAGTGAATAATTCGAGGTCAGGTTACAAGTACAGAAACCATGACCACCAGCAACATCGAAAACGACCCGCTGTTTCAGCCGCTCACGATCAAGCACCTGACGCTGAAGAATCGCATCATGAGTACCAGCCACGCCAGCGGCATGGATGACGACGGCATGCCGGCCGAACGCTACCAGCGCTACCATGAGGAGAAGGCCAGGGGCGGGCTCGCGCTGACCATGTTCGGCGGCTCGTCGAATGTCGCTCCCGATTCCCCGTCGGTCTTCGGCCAGTTACGGGTCGACGACGACCGGGTCATTCCTTACCTGCAATCCTTCTCCGAGCGCATCCATGGCCAGGATACCGCGCTGATGTGCCAGATCACCCACCTTGGTCGTCGCGGCGACGCGACCGTGGATTACTGGTTGCCGACGCTGGCGCCAAGCCCGGTGCGTGAAACCCTGCATCGCAGCATTCCGCGCGAAATCGACGAGGATGACATCAAGCGCATCGTCAAGTCCTTCGGCGCGGCTGCACGCCGTTGCTACGAGGGCGGCCTCGATGGCCTCGAAACGCATGCCGGCGCGCACCTGATCGGCCAGTTTTTTTCACCGGATATCAATCGGCGCAGCGACAAGTACGGCGGCAGCATCGAGAATCGCGTGCGCTTCGCGCTGATGGTGCATGAAGAAATTCGTAACAGCGTCGGCGACAATTTTCTGGTGGGCATGCGCATGTCGATCCACGAGGATCGCGGCGGGCTCTCCGCCGAGGATGCGATCGAGATCGCGCAAATCCTGGAACGAGAGGGCGCGATCGATTTCCTGAACTGTGTCTCGGGGCGCATGGATACAGAACTTGCCCTGGCGGAGAAAAACATGCCGGGCATGACCCAGCCGCTGGCCCCGTTCCTGCCGCAGGTCGCCGTCATGAAACAGGCGGTGTCGCTGCCGGTGTTCCATGCCGCGCGCATCACCGACGTGGCGACCGCGCGTTACGCGATTCGAGAGGGTATTCTCGACATGGTGGCGATGACGCGCGCGCATATCGCGGACCCGCAAATCGTCAACAAGATCAGGCGCGGCGAGGAAGACCGGATTCGTCCCTGTTTCGGTGCCACGCACTGCATGCACAAGAAACCGTCCTGTATTCACAATGTCGCGGCCGGGCGTGAAACCGAGTTACCGCAGGTGATCGAGCCGACTAGCGGCGCGATTAAAAAGGTCGTGGTTGTCGGTGGCGGTCCGGCCGGTATGGAGGCCGCACGCGTCGCCGCCGAGCGCGGCCACCGGGTGACGCTGCTGGAGGCAACCCCGCAACTGGGTGGGCAGCTGCAGTTAGCCGCCCGCGCCGGCTGGCGGCGCGACCTGATTTCGGTCGTCGACTGGCGCGTGGCCGAGCTCGACCATCTCGGTGTCGAGGTTCGTTTGAATAACTATGCCGATGGCGAGGACGTGCTTGCGCTCGGTCCCGATGTCGTTATCGTCGCCAGCGGCGGGTTGCCCAATTTCGGTGACCTCGAGGGCGAACAGCACTGCCTGAGCACCTGGGACGTACTCGGCGGTGATGTCGAACCCGCAAAGCGAGTGCTGGTTTACGACGGTACCGGTCGACACGAGGCCCTGTCCTGCGCCGAGTTTGTTGCGACCCAGGGGGCCGCTGTGACGCTCGCCACGATAGACGACCAGGTCGGCGCCGAACTGGGTTACGGCGAACGCCCGGTGCACCGCAAGCAGCTTTACCAGCTGAATGTGCCGGTGCATCTGGACCTGGCGCTGAAGTCGGTACGCAGGGAGGGCGATTCCCTGGTAGCCGCGCTGACCAACGATCTGACCGATGTCCCGGTCGAAATCGAGGCTGACCAGGTGGTGGTCGAGCGCGGCACCTATCCGCTCGACGAGGTGTACCAGGCGCTTAAAGAAAATTCGGTCAACCGGGGTTTTACCGACATCGAGACTTTGCTGCAGGTGCAACCGCAGCCTTTTGAAGTAAACGCGGACGGGGGTTACCGCCTGTATCGCGTCGGCGACGCGGTCAGCAGTCGCTCGCTGCACGCGGCGCTGCTCGATGCTTTCCGTATCGCGGTCGCGCTGTAGTCATGATCGGCGAATTCCCGGCAGACGAATTTAGCCAGCAGCCACGGTAGTGGAGCGATGGTTCTCGAGGCGACGCCCAGACCGTAATTAGCCTGCAACTTCATGACATAAATCAATCAGCGTGACGCGCGCGGTCGCTATGATTCGGCTGCCCATGAGAATGAATTTCGTCATCACTCAACGAAAACGAAGCGTGCTGTTTTACAGCATGGTTTTATTCCTGTTTCAATGCCTGGCGCCGGCATTCCAGGGTGTCATGGCGAAATCGGTTGCAGGATACACCGATACGCTGTGCACCATGTACGGACCGGTAACGGTGTTTGTCAAACTGCAAGATGAACAGGTACAGGACAACCCAAAGTGTTACGAATGTTCGGTCTGCGCTATCCAGGGTAACCTCAACGGCACGCCCGTTGTCCATGTCTTTAAGCTGGAAGCGCGATACCTGCCGGATACCGGCAACACGCACGGGCCGCGGTACCAGGTTTCAACTAGTCCTGCCTATTCGCTCTTTCTGAGCCGCGCACCACCCGCCTGGCTGGTGCCCTGAGTCTGGCCTGTTCGGGTATTTCAGGTCGGGCCAACCGAGCATCGATCGCTTTAAATACCGCCGCGAATTCAGCCCGTTGGATCTGAGTTCATCGCGTAATCCTTTTTAAGAGAATTCAAAAAATGAAGAAAGTATTTTTACGTGCCCTCGGCACGGTATTGTTATTGTCCTGTGCATACTCAGCCACGGCCCATGATCTGATGGTGGTCGATCCCTGGGTGCGAGCAGCACCCCCGAATGCCCCCGCGCTGGGTGTCTTTATGGGTCTCGAAAATCACTCCGGCGCTGACAGATCGGTGGTCGCTGCCCGCACCACGCTCGCCGTCGACCGGGTGGAACTGCATCGCACCATGAAGGTTGGCGAGGTCATGAAGATGGTCCCCCAGGAACTGATTCCGGTACCCGCGCATACCACCACGTTGCTCAAACCGGGCAGCTGGCATGTCATGCTGATCGGCCCCGAGAAAGTGCCCGCGATGGGTGACATGGTTCAGCTGACGCTGGTGTTCGACGATGGCTCGGAGCAAACCGTCGAGGCCGTGGTACGCAAGGGCAAGATGATGATGCAGGGCCACGATCATCAAATGAGCCATGAATAGCGCATTGCAACGGTACTCGATATGAGAAATAGATTATTCACGAAAGCTTTCGTTTTACCGTTGATGCTGCTGGGCCTGACACTTGCCGTTGGCGGATGCGAGCAAACCGCGAAGGCGCCGCAGACCAGGTCAGCCTTCGTGCTGCCCGAGGCAGCCACCATATCCGATTTCAGCCTGTCCCACGTGGAGTTGGGCAGCTATGACATCGAGGCTACGCGTGGCAAGTGGTCACTGCTGTTTTTCGGCTACACCCACTGCCCCGACGTCTGCCCGACGGAACTCTTCATGCTGTCGGAGATGATGCGGGCGCTCGAGCAGGATCCTGGCGCCGTGTCGCAGTCGCCCCAGGTCGTGTTCGTGTCCGTGGATCCGAAGCGCGATAGCCTGCAGCACCTGCAGCAGTACGCGGGCTTCTATCATCCCGATTTTATCGGGGTGACCAGCGAGCAGGCCACGATCGACCGCTTGTGTGAGTCGCTGGGGGTGTTTTACGAGCGGGTTTATTACAAGGATGGCAAGGCCCTGGACCTTGAGCCTTCGATGCCGGTACCCGAAGATTTGTCAGATTCCTACCTGATCAACCATTCGGCTTCGATACTGCTGGTCAATCCAGCGGGCAAGCTGCACGCCGTGTTCGCGCCCCCGCATGATCCGCAGACGATAATCAGCGACCTGGCCGCGATTCAGGCCGGCTGGCGTTCGTAATGCAGCGAAGGCGTTTCCTGCTGCTGGCCGCGATCCTATTCCTCGCGATCGGTGGCCTGTTGGCCTACCAGTACGGCTGGCGAGACTCTGGCCCCGTCAGGCTGCCCACGGTCGAGGGCTGCATGCTGCATCTCGAACCCTGCGCTGCGCCTTTACCTGCCGGTGGCAGTATGATCGTCGAAATCAATCCCAGGCGCCCGCAGCCTGCCGACAGCCTGCGCCTGAAGGTTAGTTTCGATCGGGTCGAACCGAACACCGTCGGGGTCCGATTCAAGGGCGTCAACATGAAGATGGGTTACCTCGAGCACTACGTCTACGAACTCCAGCGGAGCGAAGCCGTGGCGCCGGCGATTTTATTCGACGGTCAAGCCGGGGTATTCGCCTGCTCGAGCAACCTGATGGAATGGCTGGTGCTGGTCAGGGTACAACTCGGCGATACGCTTTACGAAGTGCCTTTCAAATTCGAGACGCTGCAGCGCGGCTAGTCGAGCAGCGTGACTCGAATCTGTTCGACAAACGTGATAAATCGAACCAACCCGTCTATATTGATTGATTAATGGCCTGGCGTGGTCCCCGGGGGAAACCCGGGTAGACATGCCGAAACCGATAAACAACCCCTCGCCGGAGGAATTATGGAAGTTTCGACCATTGTCATACTCGTGATCATTGGCGTCACCGTCATTTATGTTATTGCGATCTTTAACAAACTGGTGGCCTTGAGCAACCGCTTCAAAAACGCCTTTTCCCAGATCGAGGTGCAGCTCAAGCGGCGCTACGACCTGATTCCGAACCTGGTGGAAACCGCGAAGGGTTACCTCAAGCACGAGCGCGAAACGCTGGACGCGGTCATCAAGGCGCGTAACTCGGCCTCCGATAACCTGTCCGCGGCGCATCAAAAACCGGGCGACGCCGCCACCATGCAGGGTCTCGGCCAGGCAGAGGGTAACCTGGCGGGCGCGCTGGGTCGGTTTAACCTGCTGGTCGAGGCTTATCCCGACCTGAAGGCCAATCAAAACATGATGCAGTTGACCGAGGAGTTGACCAGCACCGAAAACAAGGTGGCTTTTGCGCGCCAGGCGTTCAACGACCAGGTCATGGCCTACAATATTTACAAGCAATCTTTCCCGCAGAATGTATTTGCCGGCATGTTTGGCCACGCCCAGGATGCGAGCCTGCTCGAGTTCGAGGATAGCGCGCAAATCCAGGAAGCGCCCAAGGTGTCGTTCTAGTTACCGGGTTTGACCGCGGTTAACCTTGAACTTCTTCGAAGCCCAGGATAAGGCCCGCAGGAATACCCTGTGGCTGGTGCTGCTGTTCACGCTGGCGGTTGCCGGTCTGATCGTGCTGACCAACCTGTTTTTACTGAGCATCTACGTCTATCTGAAGACCGAGCAATTCGTTGTCTCGCCGGAGACGCTTTCTTACTTTTACTCCTGGGAAGAATTTGCGATTGTCGCGTTTGGGGTATGCCTGCTGGTATTAGGCGGCAGTTTGTTCAAGGCCCTGTCGCTTTCCGGCGGCGGGCCGACCATCGCGGAAATGCTCGGTGGGCGGCTGGTGTCGCACGGCACCACGGATTTGCAGCAAAGGCAGTTGCTCAACGTGGTCGAGGAGATGGCGATAGCCGCCGGGATGCCGATTCCCCAGGTTTACCTGTTAAGCGATACCTCGATTAACGCCTTCGCCGCCGGCCTGTCGCCCGCCAACGCGGTCATCGGCATTACACAGGGCACCCTGACGCGTCTCAATCGCGAAGAATTGCAGGGCGTTATCGCACACGAGTTCAGCCATATCGCGAATGGCGACATGCGGCTAAATATCCGTCTGCTTGCGATTCTGCACGGCATTCTGCTGATCGGACTGGTCGGCTACTTCATGTTCCGTTCGCTGCGATTTGCGGGCAGGGCGAGAAAAGGCGCCGGCGGAATCTTCGCGCTCGCCGCGATTGGCGTCGGCCTCATGGTCATCGGCTACGCGGGGTCGTTTTTTGGTCAGTGGATCAAGGCGATCGTGAGCCGGCAACGCGAGTACCTGGCCGATTCATCGGCAGTCCAGTTTACCCGCAACAAGGACGGCATTGCGGGCGCGCTGAAAAAAATCGGCGGCAGCAGCCATGTCGGCTCTTACCTGAGCTCGCCATCGGCGCCCGAGTACAGCCACGCCTATTTCGCCAACGGCATCAGCAGTTTCTGGCAGTCGTTGTTAGCCACCCATCCGCCGCTGGAAACGCGAATCCGCAGAATCGAACCGCGCTGGGACGGGGAGTTCCTGTCGTCCGAGGTTAGCCGGGTCCCGTCGCCCGAGCCGGTTGAAACGCCGCCAACCGGAGCTGAAAAGCTGGCCGTGACGGCGGCCATTCTGAGCTCGGCGGAACAGGCTATCGGTGAGATCGGAACCCTTAACGAGCAAAACATCGAGTACGTGCACCAGCTCATCGTCGCGATGCCCTTACTGCTCAGGGAGGCCGCGCAGGATGCCTACAGCGCGCGGGCGGTAATCTACAGCGCACTGATTTGCCTGCAAAAAGACCGGGCGGCGGCATGGGCGGTGATGGTGCAGACCGCTGATCCGAATATGCAATCCCTGGCCGAAAAATTTTTACCGGAAATCAGTGCACTCGGTGACGAATTCAAAATGCCGCTGCTGGAACTTACCATTAGCGCCTTGCGCGAGTTGTCGCCAAACCAGTTCGTTCAGTTCAAGCTCACGCTGGAGAACATCATTCGCTCGGACAAAACCGTCAACCTGCGTGAATGGGTTATCCGCCGTTTCCTGATACAACAGCTGGATCAGCATTTCGGCTTTCGCAAGACGCCCCGGGCAAGGCATTCCAGCCTCGATGCGGTGCGTGAAGACGTCGCGATCTTGCTGTCCCTGATCACCCACGTCGAGCATAAAGACGAAACCCGGACCGGCGCGGCCTTTGCCAGCGGCGTAGTGGAAACCAACCTGGAAAAACTGGTGCTGATATCCCGCAAGGACTTCAGGCTCGACGCCCTCGACCGTGCACTGGATAACCTGATGCGGCTTAAGCCGCTGGTCAAGCCCCGCCTGCTGAAGGCCTGCGTTGCGGTAATCATGCATGATGGCACCGCGACCGTTCGCGGCATCGAACTGGTGCGCACGATTTCAGCCTGCCTGGATTGTCCAATGCCGCCGATGCGTTCTAGCTGATTAGTTAAATCCGCCTGGTTATTTTATTAGGGCTTATGCCAGCTGCCGGCCTACTGATGCCGGCTATCGATCCAGGCCGACGCCCTTGAAGCGGGAGCGCACGATAAAAAAGGCGGCCAGGTCGAGCAGGGGGCGCGGTGGCATCCACCTGGCCGGGGCCGAAGCCAGGCAGTCGCTTACCGTTTGCGAATCCTCGCTGCTGGCGTAATCGGCGATAGCCGTGCCGAAGGCGGTTCCGCGGCTGACGCCGGAACCGTTGTAGCCACCGGCGAGGTAAATATTCTTGCGCTGCTGTCCGAAGAAATTGGTGCCGTTGCGCGAGATACCCTCGACGCCCGACCAGGCGTACTCGAACGGTACCTCGGCCAGCTGCGGGAATCGCCGTTCGAAGGCCTGCCGGTGGATGACCTGCCGGCGCGCCAGCTGTTCGTCCGTCAACAACACGGAGCCGTGATATTCGGCGGTGTTGCGGATGCTGATACGATGATCCCGGGTCAAACGCAGGGTAGCACCTCCGCTATGCAGGGAAATGGCGCCCCATTCGGCCAGCGAGCCGAGACTTGCGAGTTCGTCCGCAGTCAGTATCCGGGTGAAGCTGCCCGCCAGCGTGCTGCCGACGATGCGCGAACGCAGAAAGTTCAGCGAAACCGATTCGAAGTTTGTCGCCAGGATAACCCGGTCGGCGCGCAGGTCGGCGCCGGCAAGCCCGAGGCCCAGCGGTTTGCCGTCGGTTACCTTGTAGACCGGGCTGTTTTCATGCAGGCTGACGTTGGCGGGCAGCGTGTCGGCGAGGCCGCGCACCAGGGCGGCCGGCTGCACCAGGCCACCATCGGCGATATGGACGCCGCCGCGATAATGGGATGTGCCCAGCCGCTGTTGTAACGCTGCCTGGTCGAGTACCTCGTGCTCGGCCTCCATGGTGTCGAGGTATCGCAGGAAGTTTTGCTGTTCCCGCAGCGCGGTCTCGCCGGCGGCGGTATGAATAAAACCTTCGCGTTGCCACTGGCAGTCGATTTCGTGCTGCGCAACCTGCCGACTCAGCAGTTCCAGCCCCGCCTGGTTGATACGATTGACCCGGCGATAGTTATCGATCTGCGCTGCCACGATTGCACCCGGGAAGTGGCTGGTGGCGACGACGAAGCCCGAATTGCGACCCGATGCCGCCTGGCCGACGCGGCGGGCATCGAGCAAGAGTATTTCGTCATCGGGATGCAGTTGCGCCAGCCGACGGGCACAGGCCAGACCTGTCAGCCCGGCGCCGATAACGACCCAGGGTACGCGTCTTGAACCGGTCAGGGGCGCGGTAGCCCGGCGTTCTGGCAGCAGTTCCGCCCAGCCGTGATCGTCGGTTGGAAACTTGTCACGCGGTGATGTCATGGTCGGGGATTATGCGGTAAGACCGACCTCAGATCATCAGTTTATTCGAACTAAAAGTCAGGTGTGTCCAAACGAAAGCATGGCGTCGGCGACCTTGATGAATCCGGCGATATTGGCGCCGGCGAGATAATCGACATGATCCTTTTGCGCGCCGTACTCGACGCAGCTGTCGTGAATATTTTTCATCGTATCCTGCAACAGCTTTTCGAGTTCTTTCTCGTTCCAGGCGATGCGCGCGCTGTTCTGGCTCATTTCCAG
>CAMYON010000089.1:10251-10990 GCA_947260025.1 uncultured Gammaproteobacteria bacterium | reverse complement strand
GCATCGGCGCCAGCGCGAACAGCAGCGTTCACCGCACCGGTTTCGCCGCGCACCAGCACAGTCACATAGCCACCGCCAACGAATTGGCGACCGATCAGACGCACTTCGGCGGCCTTGGTCATTGCATCAGCCGCTTCAATCGCGGGAACCAGGCCGCGGGTTTCGATCATGCCCAGGGCGATACCAGTGTTGTTTGCCATTTTCTTGCTCCTATTAAGAACGCTTGCCGGTTAAAGAATGAATTAAGCAGTCGGGGAAGCCGGCAGAATACCTTCCACTTCGCTGTGTACACGGGCGATGATGTGAGCAGCAACCAGGCCGTCACCGACGCGTTCGCAGGCATCGGCGCCAGCGCGAACAGCAGCGTTAACAGCACCGGTTTCACCACGCACCAGCACGGTTACGTAGCCACCACCAACAAACTGACGGCCAACCAGACGGACTTCGGCCGCCTTGGTCATGGCATCAGCCGCTTCAATCGCGGGAACCAGACCGCGGGTTTCAATCATGCCGAGGGCAATACCCATACTTTCAGCCATTTCATTACTCCTTCATCTAACAAAATTAAAAAAAATCAAAACTCTTGCTTCACAAACCACCAAGGCGACTGCACGTACGCCTTGCCCACTTAATCTCACTCTTCCCAGTTGTCGATGATTCCGCAAATGGTCAGATCGGTCAGCGTCTTCGCATCCGGCATCGCCCAGCGCGCGGCGCTGCCACTGGCGGTGAACACCCA
>CAMYON010000089.1:0-10135 GCA_947260025.1 uncultured Gammaproteobacteria bacterium | reverse complement strand
CACACCAGTTCATCAACCACGCGCATGATTTCCATCAGCCCTGCGCCTCCCAGTGGTCGATAATGCCGACAATGGTCAGGTCGCTCGGGTACTTGTTGCTGCCGGCTGCTTCACGCGCGGCCGAGGAACCGACGCAGATCACCCAGTCACCGGGTATGCAACCCACGGCATCCACAGCCACGGCGGGCGTACCACCCGGCTTGTCGATTACGACCAGCAAGGGACGATGCCCCATCTCCTTGATCCGGTTGGTCGAAACCAGCGTTTTTTCCACTTGCATGATTCTCATAATCTGTCCCGGCGAATCATCCTTCTAATGACCCGCCACCTGGGCATCTTCTTCCACAAAGGTACAACGCTCACTGCCATCGGTATCGCTCACCGCCATCTGGCAGTGCAGCAGTCCCTGCTCCTGCAGGCTGGCATAACGTGATTCGATCGCCTTGCGCACGCGCTTGCAGCGCGTCACCGTCCGTTCGCGCGCGCCCGGCACGCGCGAGGAGTAATGGAAGTGCACCAGCACCGGCACCGCCAGCCCGCGGTTGATGTTCAACCCGGTAAAAATCTTGATGCCAACATCCATGTCTGCCGCGCCCTCCTCGACCGTGTCGAGATGGGCGAAATAAAACTTGTTGCGCAGCTGCAGTTCGCTCATCGCCTCGCCGGCGCAAATGAAGCGCTCGTTGTGGCCGATCACGGCGTAGCGCCCGGCGTGATGCTGGATCACGTACTGGATCTGCGAGAGATTGGCTTCCAGCAGGCGCATGATGAACTGGCGCATGCCGGGCTGGGTACCGCATCCGGCTTCGGCCTCGGCCATCGCCAGGCTGATCTCCTCGCTCGCCGCTGCCTTGCTCAGGCCCAGCGTATCGTTGAACAGCTTTGCGGTTTCCACAAAGCGCTTGGGACAGTTACCACTCTCGTTATCCGGCAGGTGCACGCGCAGCGCATCGGTATCGGTGTCCATGCCAACCAGCAAGGTGTCGGGCGCGGCACCGATGCCGTAGGTGTTCTCGATTGCGGCGCGCATTTCCGCCAGGCGATCAGCGGCAGCCTGAGTCGCCTTTTCGTCGTTGCTGCCGTGCGCGGCGCAACCCTGATCGCCAGGATGGGAGCTGCTGTAGTGGTACACCGCGATCTTCAGGAAATTGCCCTGGTCGTTATCGGCGATACGCAGCAGTTCGCTCTGGGTCCAGTCGGCCACGTCGTCCTCGACATCGAACATGACGCCGGCGTAGGCCTTGACGGTCACCGGCGCATCCGGTGACACGCGAAACACGAAGGGCAGCAGGCCCTGCAGGCGGCCGTCGGCGCAGGGGCTGACATCCACCGAGTGATAACCGCAGGCGCGGATGAACGCCGCATCGATCACCATGCGATCGCGCCAGGGCGCCTGGTCGGCGTCGGTATTGGCGATGCACTCCTTGAAGCTGCGGAAAATGCAGTAGGAATGCAGGGCGCGAAGGTCCAGACCGGACACCCAGGCATTTTCCAGCTGTTCCGCGGGCAGTTCGAAACCGAGGCGGTCCTGCGCAATGCGCTGGGCGCGGCACTCGAAGTCCAGTTCGTGCTGGAAGGCGGAGATGGTTTTCAGCGTATCGACAATGGGCGAGAAGCGGCCGCGTACCGTTTCCTCGTAGGCGTACAGGCGACGGTTCAACTCCTCATCGACCAGGGCGTGCTCGCAGCTCTCCCCCGGACCGATCACGCATGCGGGATTGTCGAGTTCCGCCACCTGGCGGAGTTCGGCAGTTTGCATGGCAGCGAGTCGTTTGCGCGTATTCACCTGGCGTGTCCTCAATAGTCCATTATCCGCGCGCACCGCCGGACAGGGTCACCAGGACGCCACCGCCGGCATTGCCGGACGAACCGGTGATGCGGCTCGGCGGTACTTCGGCCGGCTTGACTTCCTCGCGGAAACGCGATGCATTGGCACCGGCACCGCGCGGATTGCCGCGCTCGGACGGATTGCGTGCCTGGCTGGAAGCACCCTCGGTACCGGTGACCCCACTCATGGCATTCCAGGCAGCACCCGTGATCTGGCGTCCGGCCTGGCTGCCTTCGCCAGTCAGGCGATCGGCGGCGGCACTGACTTCTTCCTGCGCACCCTGCTGCAAGCCGGTGTCGCGATGGCGGAATTCCGGGGTGCCGGTGATCAGACCGCTCGCCATGTTCACCGGGCCGGTGATGCGCTCACTGCTGTATTCAGTGCCGGTAACACCGTCATAGGCCTTTTGGTGCGCGGCACGCGCCGGGCTTACAATACTGAAATCCAGTGGCGCCGGGGGACGCGGCGGCTCTACCCAGGTGGAGGTTCGCGACACGAAACGGTTGCTGGTGGCGCAGTTGGTCGCCGTGTTGTCGGCGCCGACATACGGCGTGCCGCTGACGATTTCGCATGCGCCGCGCTCATCACCTGTCATCACTGAACCGCCGGCGCCCGGGCGATCGCCGGTAACGGCGGTGGCCGGGATCAGCGCGCTGGTCTTGAGGCGTGCTTCCTGCGCTTCCTTGGCGGGCGCTTCGCAGAAATTGCTGTACTGGTTGCGGCCGATGTACGGCGTGCCGCTGATGGGCGAGCAACCGCCATGCTCGTCTCCGGTGACGCGCGTGGAACGCCCGACGTAGCTACCGGTGACAGGCTGACCGCGCCAGGTGGTATCGACCGCGACCTTGGCAACGGGCGCAACCGGGGTGCTGGCGTCACAGACAGCGGCCTGCTGATCTGCGCCGATGTAATCGGTTCCGGTGACGGGCTTGCACCCACCTGCCTCGTCACCTGTCGTTTTTGGGCTGCGGCCGACTTCCGAACCCGTCACGGTACCTCCACTCCGGGTCTGCATGTTCGCGACCTTGTTCGGACCCGAGACCGCACACAGCTCACTGTCTGTGTTGAAGTACTGCGAACCGGTAATGGCGCGGCAGGAACCGGACTCATTGCCAGTGACATTGCCGGAACGACCAACCGCCGTGCCGGAAACAGGCTGCTCGTCACGCGAAGACATCACGCTCACCTTGCGCGGCGTTTCTGTCGCAGAGGTGTTGCAGACCTGGAACTGTTCCGTCGCCAGGTACTCGGTACCGGTCACGGCACGGCAGGAACCGCGCTCATCGCCGGTGATCTTGCCGGTGTGGCCAACGGCGGTACCGGTCACGCTCTTGCCATGACTGGTGTGGCTCAGCTCGACCTTGTCCGGTGCAGTGGCGCCATTGGAAGGCGACACGTAATCGGTGCCGGTGATGGCTCGCTTCGAACCGGGCTCGTTGCCGGTAACCTTGCCGGAACGGTCGATCGAGGTACCGGTCACCGTGTGCTCGCGGCTGGTCTGGCTAAGGCTGATCTTGCTCGGCGCCGGCTCCGGACGCGTGGAGCACATGGAATCAAACTGTTCCATGCCGGTGTATTCGGTGCCGGTGATGGCGCGGCAGGAGCCGGGCTCATTGCCGGTGACGCTACCGGCACGGTCAACGGAGGTGCCGGTGACCTTGTGCTCGCGGCTGGTCTGGCTAAGGCTGATCTTGCTCGGCGCCGGCTCCGGACGCGTGGAGCAAAGGGACTCGTACTGTTCCGCACCGATGTATTCGGTGCCGGTGATCGAGCGGCAGGAGCCGGGTTCGTTGCCGGTTACTTTCTTGCTGCGTTCCACCATGGTTCCGGTGACGTCCCGGCCGGCCAGGGTATGACCTTCCTCGACCTTGGGCGGCGCCGGGGTCTCCATGCGGGCACGCATACGCCCACTTGGACGCTTTTCGGAGGCGGGCCGGGTGTCGCCGGTCAGCGATTGCGCCTGGCGGCGCTGCATGGCAACCTGACGCGAGGTTGCACCCTTGCTGATGGCCGCTTCCCAGTTCTGGGCGGGCATGGAAGCCGCCATTCTGGTTGCCTGGGCGACGCGCTTGAGACCCGATTTCCCGGCTTGGGACAAGGCCGAACGGCGGGCTCGCGCCAGGGCACGGCCGGTCGGCGCGCTCGCTTGCATGGCCGGGATGACAGCGGCCGGCATAACGCTACTGACGCTTTCGACAGAGGTCGTGCCACAACTGCTTTTGGTGCCGTTGCAACCGCAGCCGCAACCCTTTGCCGTGTCCGCGGCTGGCGCTGTTTCGGCACTTGCCGCGGGCTGCGATGACGCCATGTTCATGGCGGCAGCCTTCTGCGGGCGCACCCGGCCACTCGGACGCGCGGTGGCGGTAGAGCCCAGCGCGGCCTTGCCCGAAGTGCTCATGGCCTGGCGCCGCGCACGGCTGACGCTGCGAGCACCGGATTCGACGGCGCTCCTGGCCGGAACCGGCCGCACATTGTTTGAAGCTGCAGCTGGAGATGCTGCAGCGGGGGACGCTGCGACCGGGGCGTTCGTCGCGGCGGGTGCCGGTTTCACGCGCTGGGCAGACGGCTTTCTCACGGACGCGGCTTTGGCCCTGCCGGACTTGCCGTGCAGCGCCATCGCTTTGCGACGCTTGAGAGCCAGCTCGCGACCGGAGAGGGTAGCGCTGGCCGAGCTATCGGTGGCCTGTGTCATCACTTACCTCGATGATTCATCGAGTTTGCTGTATTCCCGGCCGCCGCGCCCAGGGCGCTTTAACCGCGACGTCAGCAAACATTAACTGTAGTTGCTTTCCGATTACTGCTTGACGCCGGACGCACGCGTCCGGCCTCGATTCGCCTTGCCTAGCGATACACCACAAAGGCGGTACCCTGGCTCTGCGCATAGTTGTCATAGGCAACAAAGCGCACCATGTGGTCCGGGAACTCGCGGTGGCAGGCCTCGATTTCCGCCAGCACCGTGTCAACCGACTGCTCGCCAAACAGCGGCAGCTTCCACATGTACCAGTAGTTCACACGCTGGGTGACCCCCTGCTCGGCGTGTTCAACCGACGGGTTCCAGCCCTGTCCGATTGCATAGGCAATCTGGCGGCGCACCTGGTCGGCGTCCAGCGAGGGCAAGTAGGAGAATGTTTCATATTTTCTGCCTGTTTTATAAGCTTCAACGGCCATATCAATTTCCTTTCAGTATTAGGCTTCAATCCGGGCACGCGCGACAACGTCGCGCGTGCGTTCCTGTAGCAGATTACTTGTTCTGGATATCCAGCTTGTCAACGGTGTCAAACTCGAACTTGATCTCTTTCCACGTGTCCATGGCGATCTTCAGTTCGGGTGAATGCTGAGCCGCAGCGGTAAGGATCTCCTTACTTTCCTTCTCGATTTCACGGCCTTCGTTGCGTGCCTGCACGCAGGCTTCCAGCGCGACACGGTTGGCGCAGGCACCGGCTGCGTTGCCCCAGGGATGGCCCAGGGTACCGCCACCGAACTGCAGCACGGAGTCGTCGCCGAAGATGCTGACCAGCGCGGGCATGTGCCAGACGTGGATACCACCGGAGGCCACCGCGAAGGCGCCGGGCATGGAACCCCAGTCCTGGTCGAAGAAGATACCGCGCTCGCGGTCTTCCGGCACGAAGGATTCACGCAGCAGATCGATCCAGCCGAGGGTGGAGGCGCGATCGCCTTCCAGCTTGCCCACGACGGTACCGGTATGCAGGTGGTCGCCGCCAGACAGGCGCAGGATCTTGGTCAGCACGCGGAAGTGAATACCGTGGTGCGGATTACGATCGATAACGGCGTGCATGGCACGGTGGATGTGCAGCAGCATGCCGTTATCGCGACACCAGTTGGCCAGCCCCGTGTTGGCGCAGAAGCCGCCGGTGATGTAGTCGTGCATGATGATCGGAGCGCCGATTTCTTTCGCGTATTCGGCGCGCTTGTACATCTCTTCAGGAGTCGGCGCGGTTACGTTCAGGTAGTGGCCCTTGCGCTCACCGGTTTCGGCTTCGGATTTCAGGATAGCTTCCATCACGAAGTCGAAGCGCTGACGCCAGCGCATGAACGGCTGGCTGTTGACGTTCTCGTCGTCCTTGGTGAAGTCCAGGCCACCGCGCAGACATTCGTACACGGCACGGCCATAGTTCTTGGCGGACAGACCGAGCTTCGGCTTGATGGTGCAGCCCAGCAGGGGACGACCGTACTTGTTCATAACGTCACGCTCGACCTGGATACCCAGGGGCGGACCGCCGCAGGTCTTCACGTAGGCGATCGGGAAGCGCAGGTCCTCGAGACGCAGGGCACGCACGGCCTTGAAGCCGAACACGTTACCAACCAGCGAGGTGAACACGTTGACCACCGAACCCTCTTCGAACAGGTCGATCGGGTAGGCGATGAAGGCGTAGAAGCAGGTGTCATCACCCGGCACGTCCTCAATGCGATAGGCACGGCCCTTGTAGTAGTCCATATCGGTCAGCAGGTCGGTCCAGACCGTGGTCCAGGTGCCGGTAGACGATTCCGCAGCGACCGCCGCGGCAGCTTCTTCACGATCCACGCCAGGCTGTGGCGTGATCTTGAAACATGCCAGAAGGTCGGTATCCAGAGGGGTGTATTCCGGCATCCAGTAGGTTTGCCGGTAGTCTTTTACCCCTGCCTGGTAGGTTTTATCTGCCATCGGGTTTACTCCTCAACAGTTACAAATGAATTCGGTGGTGACGTATGACTCGTGGTCGCTGAGTCTGCCGCCTCGGCCCAGAAACGCTGATTCCCGGAGGATCAGTCTGTTCCAGTGGACGAGAATATACGGCGCCGCCATCATAAAGAACATTCAGAGTTTATGATAATAACCATAATAAAATATTATGGATAAAGCGGTCCGTCCGGTTCTACCGGAAAAGCGCGGCCGGAGAGAAAATAATAATAACAGTCAACTATCAGCTGTATCCCTGGTTCCAACCGGAATCGTCAGGCGCGAACCGTTCGCGGGGCCTGGATCGAACACCCAACCCGAGAATACCCTCAATTTAGACAAGATACCCCAATCGAATACGCTACCGTTTGCGATGAGCCGCACGTCTTCCTTCCGACGAAATCATTTTGCCGTTGATGGGCGGCGATCACCTCTTCCAGATCGATATGCTCGGGGTTATCCAGCGGCTGAGCCAGCAGCCGTTCGACCCGTTCCGTGTGTTCACACACCTGTCCGACGCCGTATTCGTCCTTGTAACAGGCGGCCCAGGGCGCGAATTTGGTCAGTGGGAACACCTCGTCGTGGTTGGGTAAAATGTCAATATTGACGCCCGAGACAAGTAGCACTTTCTGCGCCTGGCAGGCATTTGTCTTGACGATGGAGCGCAAGGCGCTGTCGAACTCGGCCATGGTGTTGACCTGGGCGGCCGCCAGCATGGGCGACGGCGCGGTCACGATCTGCGGCATGACCGTGAACAGGTTGTGGTCCAGGTGCTGTTTGTCTTGTCTGCTGCTTTCCAGGTCGCGCTTGTAGTAGAACCAGTCGGCGGGCAGATTGGTGTCGATGCCGACCGCGGTCGTCACCGGACTGGACAGTCGGGCCCGGGTGTATTATAAATTATTCTTTTGAATATACATCTAATCATAAGCTTCCCTTAATGAATATTACGCTACGCCAGCTCAGGATCTTCGATGCGGTCGCCCGCCATCTCAGCTTCACCAGGGCATCGGACGAGCTGCACCTGACCCAGCCCGCGGTGTCTATGCAGATCAAACAGCTCGAGCAGGAGGTGGGGGTGCACCTGTTCGAGCAGGTGGGCAAGCGCATCTATCTCACCAAAGCCGGTGACGAGTTGCTGCGCTACGGCCGTTCGATCGCCCAGCTGCTCACCGAGGCGGAGCAGGTGTTCGAGGAGATGAAGGGGCTGCATCGCGGGCACCTGGGCATCACCGTCGCCAGCACCGCCAACTATTTCGTGCCGAGGCTGTGGGCAACCTTCCGCATGCGTCACCCGAGCGTCAGCGTAAGTCTGGATGTCACCAACCGGGAAGGTCTGATCCGCGCGCTGGCCACCAATGAGACCGACCTGGTCATCATGGGGCAGCCGCCGGAAGACATGGATCTCGTCGCACAGATCTTCATGCCGAATCCACTGGTGGTGATCGCGCCACCCAGCCACCCGCTTTGCGCGGCGCGGGACATCCCGTTGCAGCGGCTGAAAGGCGAGACCTTTCTCGTGCGCGAGCAGGGGTCGGGAACGCGTTCGCTGATGGAGCGTGTGTTCGCCGAGAAAGGGCTCGATCCCGCCACGCCCATCGAGATGAGCAGCACCGAGGCCCTTAAACAAGGTGTCGAGGCCGGCCTCGGACTGGCGCTCCTGTCGATGCATACACTGGACATGGAGCTTGCGTTGAAACGGCTAGTGGTGCTGGACGTGCAGGGCTTTCCGGTGCTGCGCGACTGGTATATCGTGCATCACGCCAGCAAGCGCCTGTCGGTGATCGCCCAGGCCTTCAAGGATTTTATCCTGAACGAATCGAAAAGCCTGGTGACCGTTCCCTCCCCCACAGGATGAAACCTCAATGAAAGCGACAGAGTAGGACAGCAACAACAGCGTCGATGTCGCTGTCGGCGTCGCCACCCATTGGGGACGACCGTGAAACTGCTGGCGGCCTTCTTCTTCCTGTTCGGTCTGTGCTATGGTTGGCGGATAGACTCTCCGGCCAAAATGAACGCCCCCCTGCAAGAATCCATTGACCGCCAACGCGACATCCTGAAAGGCTGGCTGTCGGCCTCGCTGGTCCGGGTCGCGGACGACTGCAAAAGACTCTGGCCGGACCGGCAGGCCCTTGAGGCCCGCCTGATGGAGGGGCTCACGGAGCTGCCGTACTGCAAGTACCTGTACCTGCTCGACGAGCGGGCGCACCAGGTCACCTCCAATGCTTCCCGCGCCGGGTTGCTGGATGCACACTACGGCCGTGACCGGAGCGAACGCCCGTATCTTGCCAAGTCCCTGGCCGGCGCCCCGTTCTCCCTCTCCGATGCCTACATCAGCCGCAATGCGCGGCGCCCCACGCTGACCGCCGTGCATGCCGTCCGCGCGGACGACGGCCACCAGCTCGGCTACCTCGGGGCGGACTTCGACCTTCGCGAACTGCCCGCCACCCAGGCCCTGTACCGGCAACCGGACCAGTGGATGCAACTCAAGGGCGATCCGGCCATCCGCTCCGGCCTCTTCCACCAGGCGCGGGTGACCAGCCCGATGGACGAGCTTATTGACGTCGTGCTGGACCTGCTGGCAGAACTGATCACGGTCAACGGGATCTTTCATGCCAAGCTGCACTTCTCCAGTTCGCGAGCCACCCTGTGGTCGATAGATGACCCGTATCGTTTCCGTATCCACGGCATAGAGGAACTCGGCAACCCCGATCTCTGCCTGGCCTATCCCCGCCGGAATTATCCTGTCGATGCAGTTATCCCGGCGAATGCCGTCGCCCGTATCCTGCGCTGTTTCCGCGACCTCAGGTTCATGGATGAAACCATCTACCTGCGTTCAGGGATGCTGAATATCTACAATGGCCTCATCGGGCTGACCTTCTCATGCGACGGGTCCCATTACATGCCCTGGGAGGAATTCCTCGACAAGAACCTCGGGTTCTGGCTTGGCACATCCGAAGACACCAGCGCCTGTGTGTAAGCACACCGACGGCCGGCTGCGGGGTAATCCTGGAGCAGGCGAGGATACCGGTATCTTTGTCGAGCTATAAACAATATTAAAAATTAATGATTATCTTTATAAAGTTGTCATTTATCCTTGTCGGATTCTTTCTTTGCCTCCATTTCGGCCTCGCCGTCCACTGGCATCTCATAGGACGCCATGCTGGGGCGAGCCATATCATCATGTTCTTTCTCGATTTTATTCTTCCCGCGGTTCGCCAGATGGGCTTCCAGGGCATCCTTTTTCAGGGGGATGGTTTCCTCGGCATACATAATCTGGCGAATCATGCGATCGCCAAACTTCATCAACTCAAGGTCATCAGTCAGCAGCTGCTGCAACCACTCAGCATCGATATCGTAGGTATAACCAAACCCCTCGCTCTTGACGAATTCGCGAAAGCGGTCAAGGTCATAGCAGGCCATGAAGAAAAACTTCAGGCTGGTCTTTGACATATTGCCGATCGCCGGTCCGGCTGACTTCACCTTGAGGATCAACTGCCGCCAGGCACGGCCGAGTTCATCATATTCCTCCAGCCCCTGTTCCTCGCGGTATTCGTCAATGCTGAGCGTGCGGTCCTCGAAGTGGCCGTGGCAGTGATCTTCCTTGACCAGCGCGTAGGACGCACGGTCAA
>CAMYON010000088.1 GCA_947260025.1 uncultured Gammaproteobacteria bacterium | reverse complement strand
ATTTCGAGCAGGGGTTGCAGGTCGAAACCCGGCGGCAGCAGCCTGAACAGTTTCAGCAGCCTGGCAACATTCTCGACATCGCTATCGATGCTGGTCGAGACACCCGGATACTGGACCTTGATCGCGAGCCGGCGCCCCTGACGATCCGTGGCTCGATGCACCTGGCCAATCGAGGCCGCGGCAAAAGGCTGGCGCTCGAAGGATTCGAAGCGATCCGGCCAATCAAGGCCCCAGGCCTGGTCTAGCACTTGCTGCAGTTGGGCGTCGGGCATCGCGTGGGCGCTATCGCGCAGACCGGCCAGGATTTCTGTCATTTCGCGCGGCAACAGGTCGCCGGCTTCCATCGACAGCAGCTGGCCGACCTTCATCACCGCACCGCGCATTTCCGACAGTTGCGACGTGATTCGCCTTGCATTTTGCGGGTTCAGCAGCAGCTCGCTGGTCACCGGCATTTTTCCGTTGGCCAGCTGTCTCGCGCCGTGATTGACCGCCGTAGCGGCCACCCCGCCCGCCAGTTTACCCAGCTTGACCATGCGCCCCATACGGCTTGCCGGCACCGGGCTCTGCTTGCCGTTATCCATGCTTCTCCCGGGATTCGCTGCTGACAAATGTACTTTTCATCCTTTGTGTACGTCCCGGCCGCCAGCCTGGACTTGCCAGACTAGCGGGATAACTGGCGTCATCCGATGCACGGATAGACCCGCAGGCTGATCCGGCGCCGCAAAGATTCCGTATAAGTCTGTTGATTATATTGTTTTCACCTTCACTGGTGCGGCAGCACTGGAGCTCCGATGTCTTCATACCGATCCCCAACCTACCGCCTTCATCCACGCGCACTACTGGCAGCATTGGTGCTGCTGCAGGCCGGCTGCTCTGTATTCGGCATCCGCGGCACCGAACAGGCGGTCTACAGCGTGATCGAGCAACAGGATCAGTTCGAGCTGCGCGCCTATGAGCCGCTGGTTATCGCGCAAACCTTCGTCGACAGCGATTTCGACGAGGCCGGCAAAATCGCTTTTGGGCGCCTGTTCGGCTACATCTCGGGGGATAATACCTCGGCCAGTGAAATTGCGATGACCGCACCGGTAATGGCGCTGCAAGCGGATGCCGATGCGGGCGAGACCATTTCGATGACCGCGCCCGTTACTGCCGAAAAATCAGGCCCGGGATGGCGCTTCGCGTTCGTGCTGCCCGCGGGCTACCGGCTCGACAACGCGCCCACCCCTACCAGCGAAGTCGTAACGCTGGCTACCGTTCCGGCAAGGCGCGTCGCGGTGAAGCGCTACTCGGGCTGGTGGAGCGAAGCAAGCTACCGGGAAAATCTGCAATTGCTGCAGGACTGGATGCGGCAAAACGCGCTCGAGGCCGATTCACAACCCCGCTATGCCGGCTACGACCCACCCTGGACCCTGCCTTTCCTGCGTCGCAACGAGGTCATGATCGACATCCGCTCGTAATTCCGCCCGCAATCCAGGCTAAAGCCGGATTCGTCGGTTTGGGTTGGGCCCCAGGCCTAACTTGCGTACAATTGGCAACGCCACGCCGACCAACAGGATGTCGCGGGCCCGTTTGCACTTATGAGTCAATCAGAAACCAGGACAAAACCGCATACCCCGATGATGCAGCAGTATTTGCGCATCAAGTCGGACTACCCCGCAACGCTGGTGTTCTACCGCATGGGGGATTTTTACGAGCTGTTCTACGAGGACGCGCGCAAGGCCGCGCGCCTGCTCGACATCACGCTGACAAAGCGCGGGCAATCCGGCGGCGAACCGATTCCGATGTGCGGCGTACCCTACCATGCGGTCGACAGCTACCTCGGCAAACTGGTGCGCGCCGGAGAGGCGGTGGCGATCTGCGAACAAATCGGCGACCCGGCGACCAGCAAGGGCCCGGTAGAGCGCAAGGTCGTGCGCGTGGTTACCCCGGGAACCCTGACCGACGAAGCCCTGCTGCAGGATCGCCGCGAGAATCTGCTGTGCAGTATTTACCAGCAGGCGAGCGGCTGGGGACTGGCGGCGCTCGAGATCAGCTCGGGGCGTTTTAGCCTGAGTGAACTCGATAATGACGAACTGCTGCGCGGCGAGATAGCGCGGCTCAATCCCGCCGAGATCGTCTACTGCGAGGATCAAACGCTGGTGCTCGACCCGGCTCAGGCGGCGCGCGCCCACGCGATGCCGCCATGGTACTTCGAGACCGATGCCGCGACGCGGCTGCTGTGCGAGCAATACCATACGCGTGACCTGCAAGGCTTTGGCATTGCCGGGACCGAACTTGCAATCAGTGCCGCCGGTTGCCTGCTGCAGTACGTCAAGGACACGCTCAAGACCACCGTCAACCACCTGCAACCGCCGCGACTGGAACAGGTCAGCGACCTGCTGTTGATCGATGCCAACAGCCGCCGCAATCTCGAACTGACGCGATCTTTCAACGACGACAGTGGACAGCACAGCCTGCTCGGGATTATCGGTCACTGCCGCACCGCGATGGGTCATCGCGAGCTGACTCGCTGGATACAAAAACCCTTGCGCGATCAACAGCGGGTGCGCCAGCGTCACCATGCGGTCGCCAGCCTGCTCGATAACCACGAATTCGTGATACTGGGTGAATCTCTCAACGGCATCGGCGATATCGAACGTATCCTGGCACGCATCGCCCTGTTGTCGGCGCGGCCGCGCGACCTGTCGACCCTGTCGGCGACGCTGCAGGTCCTGCCCGCGCTGCAACAACAGCTGGCGCAACACGATAGCCCGCTGCTGGCAGAACTGTCGACCGCCATCGGCACCCATCCCGAGGTCGTGGCGCTGCTCGATGCCGCGATCATCGACGAACCGCCGATGCTAATTCGCGACGGTGGCGTAATCCGGTCGGGGTTCGACCCCGAGCTCGACGACCTGCGCGCACTCAGCACCAATGCCGACCAGTTCCTGATCGACCTGGAATCCCAGGAGCAGCAGAAAACCGGGATTAATTCTCTCAAGGTGGCCTATAACCGCGTGCACGGTTTTTACATCGAGGTCGGTAAATCGCACAGCGACGCCGTACCCACCGAGTACGTGCGCCGGCAAACGCTGAAGGCGGTCGAGCGTTACATCACGCCGGAGCTGAAAGCCTTCGAAGACAAGGTGTTGAGCGCACGTGAGCGCGCGCTGTCGCGGGAAAAATACCTTTATGAAAGCCTGCTGCAGCAGTTGGCGGATCACCTGGCGCGGCTGCAGCAATGCTCGCTGGCGCTGGCGCAACTCGACGTGCTCAACTGTTTCGCAACCGTGGCCAACGAGTACCAATGGAGTGCGCCCGAACTAACCGGGGAACGCCTGCTCGAAATCGAGGCCGGCAGGCACCCGGTGGTCGAGCGCTCGCTCGACCAGGCTTTCGTGGCCAACGACATGCGGCTCGATGCCGATACCAGCATGCTGTTGATTACCGGCCCCAACATGGGTGGAAAATCGACCTACATGCGGCAGACGGCATTGATCGTGATCCTGGCCTACATGGGCAGCTACGTGCCGGCGCGGCGAGCCCGGCTCGGCCCGATCGACCAGGTTTTCACCCGCATCGGTGCCAGTGACGATCTTTCGAGCGGGCGCTCGACTTTCATGGTCGAAATGACCGAGGCCGCCAACATCCTCAACAATGCCAGCGCCAACAGCCTGGTACTGATGGACGAAATCGGGCGCGGCACCAGCACTTTCGACGGGCTCGCGCTGGCCTGGGCCTGCGCCGATCACCTGGCGCAGAAATCCGGCGCACTGACCCTGTTCGCGACGCACTACTTCGAACTGACCCAGCTACCCGAACAGTATCCGGGTATCGCTAACGTACATCTCGACGCGATCGAACATGGCGACGACATCATATTCATGCACAGCGTCAAACCCGGCCCGGCCAACCAGAGCTACGGCCTGCAGGTAGCGCGCCTTGCCGGCATTCCGGCACAGGCGATTCAGCTGGCGCAACAAAAACTGCAGCTGCTGGAACAGCAGTCGACCCAGACCCAGGGCGACCTGTTCTCCGAGCCAGTCCCGGCGGAAGCCGCCGCGCCGGACGCACGACTGGACGAGCTCGACGCCATCGATCCCGACGAACTGAGCCCGAAGCAGGCGCTGGAACTGCTATACCGCTTACAGCAGCTTGCCGGCAAGTGAAACTCCACAACGATAATCTGCTTGATTTTTACTGGCACCGTTTTAGACTGCGGCGTCGTCGAACCATCGAGCACAGGGGTAAGCAATGACATTTGTCGTTCTCGAAAACTGTATCAGGTGCAAGTACATGGACTGCGTGGATGTCTGCCCGGTCGATTGCTTTCACGAGGGGCCTAATTTTCTGGTAATCGATCCCGAAGAGTGCATCGACTGCACGCTGTGCGAGCCCGAGTGTCCGGTGGAGGCGATTGTCGCCGAAGACGACATCCCGCCGGGCCAGGAGCAGTTTCTCGAACTCAACGAGGAGCTCTCCCGGGAGTGGCCGGTTATTCTCTCCAGCAAACCGGCACCGGAGGATGCCGCCGAGTGGGACGGCGTGCCCGACAAGTTGCAATATCTGGAACGTTAAATCCAGGCTCTTGCTCGAACCACCGCATTTTGACTTTAATCAGGACGGTCTCTAAAATCGTTTCTGACTAACGTAATAAATCCACATCTGAGCTGTTTCCAAACCCGGGATTGGGTAGAAGATCACCATGGTCGAATGCAAATACTATTCTTTTTACGCGCTGGCGAAGATCAATGATCCCGAGCTGCTGTACGAGGCGTTCCAGCAACAGATCGCGCCCGGTCACGCGAGCGAAATCGAGGTCGAGGTTTACCAGCACAGCGACCAGCGCTGGAACCGACTGACCCGCAGCGGCGGTTTCGATCCGAATGTCCCCGAAACGATCCTCGGGATACTGGATCAAAAATTCGGGGCACAAGACACCGGCAGCTGGTATTACGACAAAGACGTCGAGAGCTGGTTCTGCAGTTACAAACCCCTGACCAGCAAACACTACGTGCTGCTGGTCAAGACTGCCGACCCCGATAAGCTGATCGAAGAAGACTACCTGCAGTTCCTGTTTCATTTCTACTGCCACCAGTTACAAATGCTGCAGGGCACTTACCGCGATGCGCTGACCGGTCTCTACAACCGGCGCGCGTTCAACGAGAAGATTCCGCAGCTACTCGACAGTTCCAGCGACTACCGGCGCCGCGCCAAGAATTACTCGCCAACGGTTTACGTGATGCTCGATATCGATCATTTCAAATCGATCAACGAAGACATGGGGCATTTATTCGGCGACGAGGTACTGCTGCTGTTGGCCCAGCAGATGACCGAATCCTTTCGCGACAACGACCTGTTATTTCGCTACGGCGGCGAAGAGTTTGCGATGGTGTTGATGGATATCACAGCGGAGCAGGCCCGGCATACGCTGGAGCGATTCAGGGAAAAAATCGCCAGTTACAATTTCCCCAACGTCGAGGAAGTCACGGTCAGCATCGGCCACACCCGCTTCGACAAAAACCTGTCCATCGACGAACTGATCGGCCAGGCCAACGCGGCGCTCGGTTACTGCAAGACAACCACGCGCAACGCGGTACATTGCTACCAGGACCTGGTCGAGCAGGGCCTGGCGCCGGCGGTAAAACCAACCCGGTCTCCGAGCCTCGAAAACGTCTAGTTTTACGATGGCCTCCGGCGCCGGGATCAGGCGGCCGATTCGTTCAGAAATTTTTTGACCACCGGCGAGAAATGCTCGTCGTCGATCAAGAACGCGTCGTGACCGTTCACCGAATCGATTTCGACATAGTCGACCTCGGTACCGGTAGCGCGCATGACGTCGGCGATTTCCTTTTGCTGGCGCGAAGGGAACAGGATGTCGGTGGTTACGCCCACCACCAGCGCCTTGTTGACATCGATTTTCGACATCCCGTCGCTGATCGAATCGCCGTGCTCGGCAATATCGAACCAGTCCATCGCGCGCGACAGGTAGAGATAGCTGTTGGGATCGAAGCTATGGATAAACTTTTGCGCGTTGTACTCGAGATAATTTTCGATTTCGAACTCGCGTTCGAAACGCTTGCCGGTCAGCTTCTCGGGTGGCATGCGACTGCGATCGAACTTGGAGTTCCATTCGTCGGCCGCGCGGTACGAGACCAGCCCCAGCTTTCGTGCCAGCGACATGCCTACCAGCGGGCGGGTGTCTTCGGTATAGCGACCCTCGTTCCAGTCCGGGTCGCTGCGAATGATTTCGCGCTGCAGCGAACGTAACGCGATCGTCAGCGGTAGCGCCTGGGTCGCGGCGGAAATCGAAACCAGGTAAGCGATTTCGCCTGGATACTGCATCGCGTAGGCGATAGAAGACATACCGCCCATCGACGAGCCGACGGCTGCGTGCAGTTTTTTGACGCCAAGTTCGCGCATCAGGTAGTAACCCGAACTGGCAATATCCTCGACCGTTACGTCCGGGAAGTCGGCGCCGTAGCTCTGGCCGGTCTCCGGATCGATCGAACCCGGCCCGGTACTGCCGTAGCAGCCGCCGAGCGAATTGGCGCAAACCACGAAAAAACGATCGGTATCGATGGCCTTTCCCGGGCCAATCATGTATTCCCACCAGCCGGGAGAGGGGTCTTTGGCCGAAGAGGCGGCATGCGCGCTGGGCGACAGGCCGGTGAATATCAGGATCGCGTTATTCGCCGCCGCGTTGAGCTCGCCCCAACTTTCATAGGCCAGGGTTACCTCGGGCAGGCGACCACCACGCCACATTGGCATGCCGCCATCGGGGAGGCTTTCGAGCTTTACGTGGCGCGTGGCCGTCGTCGCGAAGGTATACGCGTTTTCCTCGTCTGCCATCAACCCCGCCCCTGATCAGCCAATTGCTCTGCGCAATTGACTAGATATCGAGCATGCGCTGCAGCGCGATGCGGGCATTGTTGGCGACGTCCGGCGCAACCGAGATCTGGTTCACCACGTTACCCTCGACCAGGTTTTCCAGCACCCAGGCCAGGTGTTGCGGATCGATACGGAACATGGTCGAGCACATGCATACCATGGGCGACATGAACTGCACCGTCTTGTTTTCACTGGCCAGCGTCTGGTGCAGGCGGTTGACCAGGTTCAGCTCGGTACCAACCAGCCACTGCGTGCCCGGTTCGGCCGAGGTAATGGTCTTGATGATGTATTCGGTGGAGCCGACGTAATCCGACAGCTGGCAGACCTCGAAGCTTGCCTCCGGATGCGAAATCACCTTGCCCTCCGGAAACTCCTGACGAAAACTTTCAATCTGTTCGGGCTTGAACATCTGGTGCACCGAGCAAAATCCTTTCCATAGAATCATCTTCGCAGCCCTGATTTGATCGGCGCTCAGGCCGCCCATCGGCATGTCGTAATCCCAGACCACCATGTCTTCCAGCGGAATGCCCATCTTGTAACCGGTGTTGCGACCGAGATGCTGATCCGGGAAGAACAGCACTTTTTCCCGACGCTCGAAGGACCATTCGAGAATCTTTTGCGCATTGGTCGAGGTGCAGACGATACCGCCGTGCCTGCCGCAAAACGATTTCAGGTTAGCCGCGGAGTTGATATAGGTGACCGGGGTGATGTGTTCGTCGGCATCGAGCACGCTGTTCAATTCCTGCCAGGCCCGTTCTACCTGCTCCAGGTCGGCCATGTCGGCCATCGCGCAGCCGGCAGACAGGTCAGGCAGGATCGACACCTGCTCGGGACGCGAGATTATGTCGGCGACCTCGGCCATGAAATGCACGCCGCAAAAGACGATGTACTCGGCTTTGGATGCCGCGGCCTCGCGCGACAGCTTTAGCGAGTCACCCGAAAAATCGGCATGCTTGAAAACCTCGTCCCGCTGGTAATGATGACCCAGGATAACCACGCGGTCGCCAAGCGCCTGTTTGGCGCGGGTAATACGCGCATCGCAGTCTTCATCGCTCAGCGTTGCATAGGGTTGTAAATCGATCGCGGTGGCAGCCATGGCTAGCTCTATTTGTCAGACGAATCGAAAATTCTATCACCTGCCGATTCGGCTGCCAATCGCGCTTTAGCCTGTTACGGGTGTCGGGTCAGCTTTCAGCCTGCGGTTTACGCAAGCGAATCGACAGTTCGCGCAGCTGGCGCTCGCTCACCGGTGCCGGCGCCTGGGTCAACAGGCAGGCGGCGGTTTGCGTCTTGGGAAAAGCCATAACGTCGCGAATCGAGTTCGCACCCGCCATCAGCATCACCATGCGATCGAGACCAAAGGCGATTCCGCCATGCGGCGGACAACCGTATTTCAGCGCGGTCAGCAGGAAACCGAACTTTTCTTCCGCTTCCTGCTCCCCGATACCGAGCAGCTCGAACACGCGCTGCTGCATTTCCATGTTATGGATACGCACCGAGCCGCCGCCGAGTTCGGTACCGTTCAGCACCATGTCGTAGGCACGTGACAGCATACCGCCGGGATCGGCTGCAAGCGCATCGGGATCATCGGTTGCCGGCGCGGTGAACGGGTGATGCAGCGCGTTCCAGCGATCCTCACGCTCGTCGTGCTCGAACATGGGGAAATCGACGACCCACAGGAAACGCCAGCCCGGCTCGACCAGGCCACGGTCCTGGCCAACCTTGAGGCGCAACGCACCCAGAGACTCGTTGACGACGCTGGCCTTGTCGGCGCCAAAGAAGATCAGGTCACCGGTGGCGGCGCCGGTACGCTGCAGAATGGCCTCGATCGCCTCGTCCGGCAGGAATTTCAAAATCGGAGACTGCAACCCTTCACGGCCCTGCGACACATCGTTGCATTTGATATAGGCAAGACCCCGGGCGCCATAGCGGCCGACATAATCGGTGTAATCGTCGATTTCCTTGCGCGTCAGTTCGTTGCCGCCGGGCACACGGAGCGCGGCTACCCGACCCTGGGGATCGTTGGCCGGGCCCGAGAACACCTTGAACTCGACGTCCTTCAGCACGTCGGAAATGGTTTTCAATTCGAGGTCGATCCTCAGGTCAGGCTTATCGGAACCATAACGCTCCATCGCTTCTTGATGCGACATGCGCAGGAACGGCCCCTCGACCTCGACTTCCATTACGTCGGCAAACAGGCCCCGCATCATGCTTTCCATCAGGTTCATGATGTCGTCTTCGCCCATGAAAGAAGTCTCGATATCGAGCTGGGTAAACTCGGGCTGACGATCGGCGCGCAAGTCTTCGTCACGGAAACAGCGCACGATCTGGTAATAGCGATCCATGCCCGACATCATCAGCAGCTGTTTAAACAGTTGCGGTGACTGCGGCAGCGCGAAGAAACTGCCCGCATGGGTGCGGCTCGGCACCAGGTAATCGCGCGCGCCCTCGGGCGTCGCCCTGGTCAGCATCGGGGTTTCGATGTCGAGAAATTCGTTAGTCTCGAGCCAGCTGCGCAGGAAATGAGTTACGCGGGCGCGCAACTGCATGCGGTGCTGCATCTCCGGCCGGCGCAAATCGATATAGCGATAACGCAGGCGGTTGTCGTCGTGCACGTCTTCCTCGTCCAGCTGAAACGGCGGCGTTTCCGAAGCGTTCAGGATCTCCAGGCGCTGCGCCAGCAGCTCGACCTCGCCGGTCGCCATTTCGGGGTTATTGGTACCCTCGGGACGAATCCGCAGCTTGCCTTCGACCCGCAGCACGAACTCGTTACGCAGAGTTTCCGCATCGGCGAACATGGCCGCGTCGTCAGGATCGAAAACGACCTGCAGCGTGCCCTTTTTGTCACGCAGGTCGACAAAAATGACGCCACCGTGATCGCGCCGACGGTTTACCCAGCCACAGACGCTTATCTGCAGGTCGATATGTTGCTGATTGAGTTCACCACAATAATGCGTGCGCATAGTGACTGGTCCGAATATAAAGTTAGTTTGTGAAAGGCCGGCGATCGTCGGCGGGCCTGGATTCCTAGGCTGCGGCCTCTTTGCCGGAGCTTTTCTTGTCGGGGCTGGATTTGGACGCCTTGGCGTCTGCCGACTTGTCTGACCCGGGCGTCGAGTCCTTGTCGGCGCTATCCTTCTTTGACAGGTTCTTTTGCTTATCCGACTTGAAATCGGTCTCATACCAGCCCGATCCACTAAGCCTGAAACCAGGGGCCGATATCTTCTTTTTCAAAGCTTGCTGTTCGCAGGCGGGGCAATCGCGCAAGGGTGCGTCGCTCATTTTCTGCAGCTTTTCGAATTCATGCCCGCAATCGCTGCATACATATTCGTAAATTGGCATCGATGTCTCCGATCAACAGTCCCGTGAGCCCTGCCAGACGGTCGCCTGGCTCACTCCAAAAGGCACGGGATTTTAATATAGTCTGCGCCTTTTTCCAACAGCCGTCCCCATCCGGGTAGAAGCCGGGCCGCCTGTCAGTGGAAATACGACAGGTATTTACCGTCGAGGTCGAATACCAGCCAGGCCTCACCGTAGCGTCCGGCAATCCTCGCGATCATCACCTCGTCCGCTTTTTTACGGTTTTGCTGCAACCAGTCCTCGTAGGCCTCGCGCGCGCCGAGAGCATCGAGCTGATCGGAAAATATCCGCTGCCTGTCCTTGAGCGCG
>CAMYON010000087.1 GCA_947260025.1 uncultured Gammaproteobacteria bacterium | reverse complement strand
GCTAGGCCACGCGATCGCCGGGCTCCCTGCCGCTAAAAATTGCCACCAGGTTATCGATCGCTCGAAAGCCCATCGCGTCGCGAGTTTCCCGCGTCGCGCTGCCGATATGCGGCAACAGGAACACGTTGTCCAGTTGTCGATATCCCGGATGGATGGCATCGGGTTCACCGTTGAACACGTCGAGTCCGGCGGCGGCAATCACGCCAGTTTGCAGTGCCTCGACCAGGGCATCGTCGTCGATGACGCCACCGCGCGAGGTATTCACCAGGATGGCGTCGCGATGCATCGTGGCGAGCCTTTCGCGGTTCAGTAATCCCCGGGTTGCGTCGGATGCCGGGCAGTGAATCGACAGCACATCGACGTTTGCCAGCAGGCCTTCCACGCTGTCGTGGTAAGTCGCATCCCCGGCATGATCCGGATTCAATGGCTGACGATTGTGGTAGTGAATCGTCATGTCGAAGCCACGAGCACGCGCCGCGACCACCTGGCCGACCCTGCCCATGCCAAGGATGCCGAGGCGCTTACCGGTAATCTGCCGGCCGACCATGAACGCCGGGCTCCAGTCCTTCCACAACTGGTTGCGCATGATATGTTCGCCTTCGCTGGCGCGCCGCGCCGCGCCCAGCATCAGCAGCATCGCGATTTCCGCGGTGGCGTCGGAAAGCACGTCAGGCGTATTGGTTACAATCACCTGTTTGCGACGCGCCGCCTCGAGATCGACGTGATCGACGCCGACCGAAAAGTTGGCGATTGCCTTTACCCGGGCCGGCAAATTCGCGATCGTATCGGCGTCGAATTTTTCAGTGTGGCAGGGCAGTATGGCATCGGCGTTTTCGGCCAGCTGCAATAATTCTCCGGTGTCGTACAGCCTGTCATCGGGATTCAGCAACGGGATGAACTGTTCGGCCAGTTTTTTCTCGACCGCGTCAGGCAGCTTGCGCGTTACCAGTACAACCGGTTTGTCATTCATTAGTATTAACCCTGAAAGTTATCGCCGTGGCGTTTGCAGCGTCGCAGTTTAAGACCTGTCTGCTGTCATGGCAATTGACCTGGCACGGCGAGCGGCCAGTCGATCGTCCGTGCGCGAGGCCGGTTATCGGATCAGGAGGGATTTGCGGCGTTCATTTCGCCATAGAGGCGGTACGCCATGCGGCCGGTTACGATGGCGGCCAGGATCAGCAACGCCCACAGCAGCCATTTCTGCCACGGTAAAGTCGATTCCGGGCTGAGCCGGCTGACGCCGCCAGCCTCCTCGGCTGGACCCAGCTGTACCGGCGCGCCGCGTTGCTGGGTATCGCGCAGGCTACCTTCCAGTAGTGCACTCAGGTTGGCAGCCGGAGCCTGGGTGGCGTGGCTGCCCCAGGCCAGGCGGTAGGGGCCATTGCCGTCACCGAGAAAAACGACCTCGTACTGCGGGTAACCGAGTTCTACCCGGGGTGGTGCGGACTGTTTAGCCCTGGTTGAAAACCAGATACTGGCCGGGCGCAGCCACGATATGTTGAAGGGACGGCTCGGCTGAACCTCGGCGTCGGCGATATTGTGCTGGCGAAAATTCGTTTCGGCCAGCTGCCGGTTATCGGGCTCGCTCCAGCTGGAGGTATACAGGTCGCCGACGATAATACTGTGATTATCGCCCGGAACGATCCGCATGCTTTCGGCCGTAACCATCGAGGGGTACTCGAAGAAGTAAAATTCGCCCGTTTCGTCGGAAACCAGTTTGGGCGTAATTTCGTGTACCAGGGTCGGCGCCGCCTGTTTTTCGCGATAGTGCCCGGTTACACCCGACAATTCGAAGCGGGTGACATCGTTTATCGGCGTCAGGCGCAAATACTTGTTGCCCGCTGGGACCGACTTGATGCTGCGCCAGTCCAGATCGCCGGATTCATTGTTGGCCAGGCTTTTACGCCGGATGCCACGGAGTCGATCGAGCTCGTTACCGACCTCGATTCGCACCTCGAGAATCTGACCGGCAGGCTCGTGCCGCCATTGCAGCTCGAGCCGATCGTAGCCGCGATAGTCGTCGTCCGGGGCAAGCTCGATCAGGTAATCGTTGCGCAACGCCTGAACCGCGATTGTTTCGGTAGTTTCGAGTTCCGAAATCGAATTCTGTTGTTGGTTCTGTTCGCGCTTGGTCACGATTCTGGTTTGCTGCCGCAGGAACCGATCGAACTTGTGAAACGGCAAATCCAGTTCGCGCTCGACGAAGGTATCGGGAGTGACGGCGATCGAGTGCGGCATCTGCTTGCCGTCGACATTGAATACGGCGAGATCACCGAGGCTCGGGCTGGTCAACGCCAGGATGACTTCCAGCGGCAGCTCGATGCGTTGCAGCTTCTGGTCGCTTTCACCGATAACCGCCTGGAATGCATAATCGCGAATCTCGGGTGCCGCCTGCGCCTGGCAGCCGAGAGTCAACAGCAGTAATGAGAAAATAAACCTAGGCATGCGCGGAATTCTCCTGTGTCGGTTGCGGCCGAGGCTGTTTTTCCGGAATGGGTGAAAAGTAACCGGTGGCGACCAGCAGGCTGCCGACTACCAGGAACGAAACGATGCGTTCCACCGTGCCGCTGGCGCCGAGGTCGACGAAAAACATTTTCACCAGCACCACGCCAACCAGCGCCGCGCCGACGATCCACAACGGGCGCATCAGGCGGCGCGATGCGAACAGCATGCCGCCCATGCCGATCACGGTCCACAGGATCGAGATCGCGGTTTGCACGCGCGTGTCGACCAGCATGTCCGACATGTCGAAACGTATTTCGAGATAGTGGTGCATGCTGCGAATCAGCACCGCGGTGAGCCAGACGAAGATCAGTCCCGCGACGATGATCAGGATATGGTCGCGCTGCAGCGCCATCGACGGTTGCAGCAACTTCAGGCTGCCCAGTACCAGCACGAAGAACGCGATCTGGGTCAGGTCGACCGGGTTGATAAACGGTATGTAGGGTAACGGTGTGGGATCGCCGCTATTGGTCAGGTTGATAATCAGGCTCCAGAAGACGAGGTAAACCGAAAGCGCAGCGATCATGCTTAACTGCAGGTCGACTCCCAGGCGAGTAATGGCGGGGAACCTGCCCGCCTGCGCGAGTCGCATCGCGAGTAACGGCATCACCGCAAGCAGGGCATGGAATCCCTCGCCGCTGACGTCGATCTGCTTTTCGAAGATCCACAGCAGCTCTGTCGACAGCAGTAGCGATATGAACAGGACGAACGCGGTATGCGCGGCGATATCGACCCAATCGGGCCAGGCCACCGCCTCGAGCCGGGTGATAATCCAGTAGCATGCGGTCAGCGCGGCGACCCAGAAGTAAAGGTCTGGCGTCACCAGCACGTGTTCGTTCTCGAATAGTGCGTAGAGCGCTATCAGGATCAGCATCGGCAGCAGCAGCGCGGCATTGATCGCGGCCGGCATCCAGTCCCAGCGGCGCAGGCGATCGAGATAGACCAGTATGCCCGCGGTCGTGCCGAACAGCAGCAGCAGAGCGACGACCTGGTTGTCGACGTACTCGTCGATCTGTACCAACGCGCTCACCAGCCACCAGCCCATGGCCCAGATATAGAACGGGATATGCAGCAGTCGCAGCTTGAAGTCCTGCGCCTGCAGGTAAAGCATGCGCGCCGAGATGAACGCGCCGAGCGCGATAAATATACCGCCGAGGAATGCCGGGTTGAGCCAGGCCGTATTGCCGACGTCCTCGATATTGCGCAGGTAGAACAGAACGCCCGAACCGACCTGTAGCGCGATCGCGAAGCATTGCGCGTAGAAACGATTCTGGCGGATCGAAACCCACAGGATTCCGGCCGCTTCCAGCGCCCAGGCGGCGCTGCTCCAGTGTCCTTCCAGCGCGTAGGGGATGGCCAGCGTGGCGAATACCACGCCGATTGCGAGCATCGCTTCCGCCAGCAGGCGGAAGTCTTCGCCGACGTGGCGCCAGGCGTATCGCGCCAGCACGATATAGTAGAAACCCATGCCGGCGGACGCGCCGGCGATGCCGTAGTCGTAGTTGTGCAGCATCAGCATCAGCAACCCGGAAGCGATGACCGGCGTGCCGAACACCATCGTGCCGTCGACCAGCCCGGTCAGGTGTTGGGGCTGGCGCAGCGCGTAAAGCACGCCGATCAGGCTATACATCAGGAAGAACAGCAGCAGGAATCCCAGCGCCGGATACAGGTATTCGTCGCGATAATCGAACACCGCCCACAGCACGAATACGCCGAAGGTGAAAATGAAGCCGAGCAGGTTGAGCGGGCGCCAGGCGCGGAACCAGGCAACGGCAAAAACGGCCGCGTTCAATACCGAGTAGTAGCTAAACAGCGCGATATAATTGCCGCTGCCGGTAGAGGCCAGGAAGGGTGCCAGGAAACCGCCCAATACCGCGTAAATCGCCAACGCGCGCGAATCCTGCAGGATGGCGAGCGCGACGGTAAATGCACAGAAGAATACCAGCAGGATAAACGTCAGCGTCGGCGGCAACAGGTGCGCAATTCGAAACGCGGCAAAGATCGTGATGTAGATAACGCCGATCCCGCCGCCCTGCAGCAGTAGCCCGTAGATCTGTTTTTTCAGCCGCAGGCGCCAGCCGAACACCAGCAGCGCGAGCCCGCCCAAAGCGGCGCCCATGAAGCGAAACTCGATCGGAATACGCGAATTTTCCGCGGCGTACTTGAGCAGGAAGGCAACGCCGAAAAACAGGATGAGGATACCGATGCGGACGAAGATATTGCCATCCGTAAAATAGGAGACCATGAGGTTAGCGCCGCGGCGCAGCAGATCCTCGAAGTGATCGACGGGATTCCTGGCGCGTGCTGTCTGTTCGGATCTGACGCTGGCCGCGGCGGGCGGCATACTCGCCGCTGCTGCGGGTACTGGTTGCGCCGGCATGTCCGCCGGTTCGTCTTCGGCTATGGACGCTGTGGCCGCCGGCTCTGCTTCTGCATCGGGCCCGGCATCGCTTGCCGCGGGTTCTGCCTCCATTTCCGGTGTGGCGGGGGGTTGCTGGGTTTTCAGTTCCGCCAGCTGTTCGCGCAGGCGGTCGATTTGCTGCTGCAGCCCGCCGAACTTGCCACGCATTACCCATTGGCTCGACACCAGCGCTACGATCAGCCCGAACAGCAGGGCTTCCTCGATATCGACTACCGCGGATACCAGGACAACCGTGACAATGGTGGCAACTAGGGGAATGAAAGACATTTAGGATTGAATATAGCAGTCCTGCAGCACAATATTCCCGCGCCGGGAAATAGCCGGCGGTTATCGGTAATAAACGAACGCATGGTGTTACTCGTGTCGCAGGGCCGGGTCGTGGTAGTTCTGCTGGAGAATAGTCGCCTGGTGACATATATCAACACCATGTGACTCATGTATTGCCTCCCAGTACCAAATGTATCGCTATAAGGTACCAAACTGGCGTAAGTAGTTATGATCAGGCTGGCCGAATCGAGGCGGATCACGCGGTCACTCTTATATCAATGGCAACAGGCTGCAGGTAGAATGCGGCGTCGATCGGCCCAGGTGTCGCCCGCGAATCCAGATAAATAATATCGTGCCCAGATCTTTTTCAGAATGGATTGAATTCCTCTACGGCCCCTTGTTCCGGGTCATCGGTTTCTTTTACCGCACCTACAAGTCCAATCGCGATCGCGTCGCTGCGCTCATGGCCAGGGAGAAAGTGGCCGAGTTGATGAAATTCCTCGCGATTCTGTTCCTGCTTGGCTGGATCCTGGTGTGGCTGTTCGCCTCCGACGAGAGCAGAACCCGGCTAACCGATGAGGTCAAGCAAACGATCGGTGGCTTCGATACCGGCTCTGAATAGGCCGCAAGCAGTCTCGGTACGCCTTTAAATGATCCTCGCGCGCCAATCGGTCGAATCGCGTATCCGGTAAGTCTTGTTGGCGCTAGAATCGCGCCGTTTTTAACTTTGAAGGAACATTGCGATGTTGGTGCTAACGAGACACACCGGGGAAACGATCATGGTGGGTAATGACATAAAAATCGTCGTGTTGGGCGTCAGGCATAACCAGGTCAAGATCGGCATCGATGCGCCGGAAGAGATCGCGGTGCACAGGGAAGAGATTTACCTGCGTATTCAGGCAGAAACGAACCTCGCCCCTGAATAGAGCCGGCTGCCGGCGCTGCGCGTGCCAGGTCGTGAATAGATCGCTGTTGCCACTTCTGTAGGGGATCGATTCGAACGCCGCTCAACTTAATTACATTTGGGCTAATTTTGAGGCATTTGCAGGAGGCCGCTCTCGGCCAATTGCTGCCAGGTGTCGATGTACATCTGCTGGCTTTTGAGATTATCGATACAGATTACGACCGTGGCATTTATCTTTTTGCCGAACGCTTCCGCTCCCTCGGTTCCCATGCTCTCTGCGTCGGACAGGATTGAATTGAGCTGGACCTGGGGCATTTCCGCCATGGCGAGGCTGGGGCTTGCCCAAAGCTCGTTAAACCGCTCCTGGGATATGTCTGGTTCCAGTTCATTGGCTACCATCGACATGCCCAGGGCCACTCTCGCTCCCATACCGAGATCGGCTATCTGTTTGGCCCGGTCCGGCGCCTTAGGCTCCATGATGGTGGACATGATGTCGTAAGACGCCGCGCAAACGGCCCAGGTTTCGGCCTGTCGGTTGACGTCTTCAATTTCAACGAAAGGCTTACTGCCATCGACATAGGCCGGGTCGTCGGCGGCACTGGCTAGCGATGCACCGAACAGGCTTATCAGCATCGCGAGGAACTTGATTTTCGTTTCAAATTGTTTCATTAATCTTTATTCACTATTTATCGGTTGCATTCGGCGCTTCGATCCCCGGCCGCGCCTTTTCCATTGTTTGAAGACATTATTCTGCACCTGAATCAGTGGAACTGCAAAGCATCCATCGCCGCGGCGATGCGATCGAAGCTCTCGATCAGTACCGGCGCCAGGCTCTCGCCCTCGGGCGTGATTTTCAGTCCGCGATTGGTGCGCCGAAACAGTTTTACACCGAGATCCTGCTCCAGTAGCCGCAATTGATGGCTGACCGCGCTGTGGGTCACGGATAATTCCCTGGCCGCGCCCGAAACGCTCGAGTGCCGGGCGGCCGCCTCGAAGGCGCGTAGTGCGTTGAACTGCAGGTTGCGTCGATGCATTATTTGATGTAAATTTTTCTCACATCAATATTAAATAATAATCGCTACGCTTCAAGGTAATTTTTCTGACAAACTCGGATTTTTACCCGATCGTTCAAACGCCATGTCCAAGCCTGCATCCAACATCTCTACCGGTTACCAGGGTTATCAGCAACCACATCGGGGCGACAGCGATGAAATCCTCGTGCGTACCGCTCGGGGCAACCCCTGTGGCGAATACCTGCGCCGCTACTGGCAGCCGGTAGCGCTCGCCCGGGAAGTCGAGGACGTGCCGCGATTGATTCGGGTACTCGGCGAAGAACTCGTGCTGTTCCGTGACGGGTCGGGGCGCTACGGCCTGGTGCACAAGCAGTGTCCGCACCGCCGCGCATCGATGGAATTTGGCGTTTGCGAGGATAACGGCATACGCTGCTGTTATCACGGCTGGCTGTTCGATGTCGACGGCAGCATTCTCGAAATCCCCGGGCAGCCGCAGGCCAACGCCGAACTGGTAATGCGGCAAACCAGCCTTGGCGCCTACCCGGTGCGGGAGTTTCGCGGGCTGATATTCGCCTACCTCGGGCCGATCGACGAAATGCCGGAATTCCCGGTCTACGACACGCTCGAAATCGACGGCCAGACGCTGGTGCCCTACCGCGCCGACTACAACTGCAACTGGCTGCAGGTGCTCGACGCCATCCTCGACCCGATCCATACCAGTTTCCTGCATTCACGCATGAGCCGGGCACAATTTTCGGAAGGCATGGGCGAGATTGGCGAACTGTTGTTCTACGAGCGCGAAATGAGTTTCCTCGGCAGCAACGTGCGCCGCTTCGAAGACCACGTCTGGGTGCGCGTCAACGAACTGGTACTACCGAATTACACCCAGGCCGGCGCGGCATTCTCTGCCGACGGCACCCGGCCGATTTACTATGGGCGCAGCGCGTTCTCGCGCTGGGTGGTGCCGCTCGACGATGAAAACACGACCGCCTTTGCCTGGGCCATCTTCGGCGATCGCGCCGATCCGGAGGAATACAATACGCCCGAGGGTCCAGAACTGATCGAACAGGGCGAGCGCATGGATCGGAGTTACGAAGAGCGTCAGCGCTTTCCCGGCGACGCCGAGGCGGTCGAGGGCATGGGCCGCATCGCCGACCAGAAAATGGAGCACCTGGTGCCGAGCGACAAGGCCATTATTCAATACCGCAAGAAACTGCGTAAACTGTGCCGCGATCTCGAGCAGGGGGTCGAGCCCTCGCATGTGACCGGCAGCTGGCCGAATCCGATCCCGACCTACGGCGGCGACACGGTGTTGCGGGTTCCGCGTCAGGCCGGGGACGATAGCGAACTGTTGAACGAAATCGGTGAGCAGGTCATGCAAATCCAGTTCGAGGCCGAGTCCATCAGCGGCGAGGCGCGTGACGCGGCGGTGATTGCGGCGCTGAAGTCGCTGGAGGCGAAGTATCAATCATGACGCACAAACTGCACATCAAGAACAATCACGCGGGACCGGATACCTTTCCGTCGACACCGGAGAGCGAACCGGTGTTCACGATTTCTATGGAAAAGTACCGGCAGGCGGCGCAGCGCTTTCCAGACCTCGCCGCGCAGCTCGACGTGTTCGTCGACTGGGACACGGACCATTGGGCCGAATCGATGCGCGACACCGAGATGCTGCTGACCTGGAACCTGCCGACCGCAAACCTGGCGCAGATTGCACCCAAACTGAAATGGATTCACTGCATCGGCGCCGGGGTCGAACACCTGTGCCCGATGGACTGGGTGCCCGCGGGCGTGACCATCACCAACAACAAGGGTGCGCACGCCGACAAGGCCGGCGAGTACGCGCTGATGACGGTGCTGATGCTGCATAACAAGATGCCGACGATATTGACCAACCAGCGCAGCGCGACCTGGAACTCGCTGTTTTCCACCCCGATCGAGGGCAAGACGGTGGGCCTCGTCGGCGTCGGCAGCATCGGCGGCGGCGCGGCGCGGCAACTCCACAAAATGCCGGTATACATCATCGGCGTCAGCCGGCACGGCAAGCCGCATCCGCAGGTGCATGAAATGGTGGCAATGGACCAGCTCGACGCGGTGCTGCCGCGCATGGATTACGTCTTCGTGTCGCTGCCGTCGACCCCCGAAACGGTGGGGCTGTTCGATGCCCAGCGCCTGCAGTCGCTGAAACCGGGTGCCGGGATCATCAACGTGGGTCGCGGTTCGACTTTCGACTACCAGGCGCTCGCCAACCTGCTGGCCAGCGGTCATTTGTCGGGTGCGGTTATCGACGTGTTCGACGAGGAGCCGTTGCCGCCTGATTCGCCGCTGTGGGCGGCGCCCAATTTCGTCATCACGCCCCATGTCTCCGCCGACGATGGCGACAGTTACGTGCCGATTACGCTCGAGCTCTTCTTCAACAACCTGCAGCGTTACCTGGCGGGCGAGCCGCTGATGAACGTGGTGCGGCCGGAGCTCGGATACTAAACCGGCAAGCTTAATTACTCGTTCGATGCGGGACAATGTAATCCCGCGCGGGCAAATGCGTGAACTCGCTGTTTTTGGTACCCGCTAACCCAGCCTTGATGTAGGCTTGCGTACTGTTCAACTTGTCGATGCTAACCATGATTTCGTCCGCGGGACTGCGACCGCTGCTTTACCTGCTGTTCCTGGGTACCAGCTGGGGGCTTTACTTTTCGCTGATAAAAATTGCGGCGTCGTCGGGTATCTCCTATGTCGGGATTCTAACCCTGACGACGGTCGGGGTAGGGATTGGTATGAGCGGCATTGCGCTGGTGCGCGGCCGCAAACCATTGTTTACCCCTCGGCATTGTATTTTCTATCTGGTCTGCGCGCTATCGGGTTACCTGGTACCGATGATTATCGAACTGTGGGTAATCACGCACATGCCGGCGGGGCTGTTGACGTTGATCGTCAGCATTTCGCCGCTGGCGACGCTGCTGTTTGCCTGGATGATGAAAACCGATCTCATCAACCTGCCGCGGGTAAGCGGTATTTTACTCGGCGCCTTCGCCGTGTTCGTGATTCTGCTGCCCGATGCGCACAGCAGCGAGGCGGTTGCCTGGCGCTGGTTGCTGCTGGCGGTGGCGGTGCCGGCGAGCTACGCGATCCACCATAACTTCACCGCTCGCTACTGGCCGGAAGGGTCCGACTCCTACCAGGTCGCCTGCGGCGAGGCGATCGTCGCGAGCCTGTTGCTGATCGGCGTTTCCATGTTCCACTGGCAGTGGGAGGACGTGCAATCCTGGAACGAGGGGCATAGCGTGATCGTGTTCATGGCGCTGATTTCGCTGATCGATATTTATGTGGTTCAGCGCCTTGCTGCTGATTGCGTCGCTGTACCTGATCGGAGATCGTAAGCGAAAGAAGGTGGCAACCCCTGTGGACGAGGTTTGATTTTTTAATCCTGTCGGGCCCGGTCAATGGCAGTCGGTTGTGGATTTTGAGATCGATGCTGCTATACAACGGGTAAAACTCGACTTTTATATCTAATGCCATCACTTATGCGTCAACTGCTCTGTTGCCTTTGCCTGACAATCCTGGTGAGCACCGCCGGCGCGCTCGAGTTCAGCGACGCGGAACGTGCCCTGATCGAGCAGTACGGGCCCTGGCCGCCAGAGCTGCTGCGCGACAGCAGCAATGCGGTTTCCGGTAACGAGGCCGCGATTCGGCTCGGGGAAATGCTGTTCTTCGATCACGGGCTCGGCAACGATTCGAAGTTAAGTTGCGCCAGCTGCCACGATCCGGGCCGCGGATTTACCGACGGCCGTGCGACGGGGCAGGGCCGGCGCCCGCTGGCACGCAATACCTCGAGCCTGCTGAACCTGAAGGCCAGCCGCTGGTACGGCTGGGGTGGCGAGCATGACTCGCTGTGGGCGCAGAGCATCCGCCCGATCCTGGCGCTCGACGAAATGGCGTCGACGCCGGCCCTGGTCAGGGAAGTCCTGTTGAGCAGGGAACGCTACCAGCAACTCTACCGTGAAGCCTTCGGTGCGCCGGTGCAGTCGAATGACAACGAGCTGTTACTGGTCAACGCCGCCAAGGCCCTGGCCGCCTACCAGGAAACCCTGGTCAGCCCGCGCAGCGCCTTCGACGATTTTCGCGATGCCCTGCTCGAGGATAACCAGGCGGGAATAGA
>CAMYON010000086.1 GCA_947260025.1 uncultured Gammaproteobacteria bacterium | reverse complement strand
ATTTCCCGGCGGCCTTTGCTCAGATCGAATATCAGGAAAGTGATCAATGGGCCAAGCACCAGGTCTACCGCGGCGATAATCTGGATACCCTGCCAACCGCCGTCAATCGCGAAATAGGGTTGCGGGTACCAGTCGTAATAAATGCGGTAAACCAGGTAGACGAAAACCACCAGGCTGAGACTTAAATGCACCGCGGTTGCTTTTAGCTTGGTAATCAGCAATGGTTTGGTAAATTTCATCAAAAGCTCTTGGACAATCAAAAAATCAGACAACTTAAAATATGGTAGAAGAAATCAAAAATTACAAGATTGAAACAGCCCATAATCAAATTAACCTTTACCAACAGGGCGGACGGCTGGAACTGCGCAGCAACGATAACGCGTTACAGAGCCTGATCGATCTGGATAATCCACATAAACTCGGGCTCAGAAATCTCGAGCACCTGATGTCGGTGTTACTTTTCATACCCCAACCAAACCGAATTCTCATGTTAGGAACCGCGGCAGGTTCGCTGCTGCACTTCCTGCGCCACTACTATCCGCAAGCGGAGATCACCGCGGTCGACATCGACGCCGTGCTGGTCGAAAAAATGCTGCAAATCGAGGTGCTGCCGCCCGCGGGCGACGGCCTGACCTACGTCTACGACGACGCGGCGCATTTCATCAAAGCCTCCGACCAAAGCTACGACCTGGTTCTGGTCGACGTCTTCAGCGGTGCGCAATCGCCCGCCTGGTTGCTCGAGAAAAGTTGTATCGATGCGCTCTACCAGATACTCGGCGACCAAGGCGCCGCGGCTTACAACCTGCTGATCGACAGCGAACACAAGTTCAAGCTTTTTTACCGCGATCTGCGCCTGGTTTTCCAGCGACAGACCCTGTGCCTGCCGGTCAAAGGCCTGGAAAACACCATCGCCTTCGGCATCCGTCACCCGCTGACGGCTCGCGATATGGCCTGGTACATGCAACATGCCATGGAAATGTCCGAGCGGCTGGAGATCGATTTACTGCAGATTCTATCGGTAATCTACAACACCAACCCGGTTGGCGCAGGTGTCATCTAATCAAAGTGGAAACTGCCTGAGCGTTGACGCCCGAGCTACTGGTTTTTACCGCCGCCGCGACAGTTGGGTGAATCGGCGACGACGCCCTGGCGCACCACCCATTCCTCTGGCGTCAGGGTATGCAGGGCCAACGCATGTATTTGCTGCAATTCCTGCTCCAGCGTTTTATTGACCATGCGATGACGCTTGATCAGCATTTGATCCTTGAATGAATCACTGACAATGGTGACCTTGAAATGAGATTCCGAGCCGGGCGCCACGTTATGCATATGGCTCTCATTCTCGACCTGCAGGTATTCCGCGTCGAATTCGCCCGCGAGTTTTTGCTCGATTGTGTTCTGGATTGACATTTATACTGAATCCCCGGGTTATTTCTCTTTCTCCTGAACTTCCCTGATCGCTTCGGCCACATCTTCCATGGTCTGTAACCGGTCTTCAAGCTCGACCGCCATCATTTTCTGTATCAGTAAACTGACTCGCGGTCCAATTTCCTTCCTGATCTCGTGCGCCGGCACCGCCTTGCCTTCGAGGTGCTGGAACAATAGCGACATGGGCTCTCCGGTATAGGGCAACTGGCCGGCAAACATGGCGTAGGCAATAATACCAAGCGCGTAAATATCGCTGCGATGGTCAGCCTCCAGGCCCTTGGCGCGCTCTGGAGACAGGTAAGCCGGGGTACCGATAATCGATCCGGTCTTGGTAAGCGTCTTATCCGTCGTCGAGGAAACGGATGCGATACCAAAGTCGACGATCTTGACCAGACCTTTTTCGTTCATCAGGATATTGCTGGGTTTCAGATCACGGTGAATCACCTGCTGGTTATGCGCCACGCCCATCCCGTTGGCAACCTGTAGCAGGATATTAAGACCTTCCCTGGTATCAAAATACTTTTTCTCGCGCAGAATCTCGTCGATTCCGCGGCTTTCGAAATACTCCATCGATATTGCGCTCAGATTGTCCTTGATCAGCATATCGTGGATACGAATCACGTTGGGGTGACTGATCCTGCGTGAGTACTTGACCTCGCGCAGGAATCGCTCGCGCGATGCCTCTTCCGCGGTCAGTTCGGGATGCATAAACTTCAGGATCAGGGTTTCGCCGACCATTTCATCCTTGGCCAGCATGACACGACCCATCGCGCCACGGCCGATTTCCTTGTCGATCCGGTACCTGTCCATCCACAGGTCGCCTTTTTTAAGGTCTTCGATATTCTGGAACTGCGGAGTCGGCTCTGGCGCCGGCGCAGCCGGTTGCCCGGAACTCTGGTCGACGGACTGGGTATCGAACTTGAGCAGGCGGGTGTCGAAATAGGCTTCCTGGTCCACTTTGAGCGCGGGTAATTCATACTCCTCGGTTAGTCGATTGACCACTTCGCCCGCGGTATCGCGCACGGTGGCCTGTAATTTCGGAACCTTCTGCATCAGCTTGTCGCGGATCGTCCTGCCGTGTCGGCGGGTGGCGAGTTTACCTATGGTTTCGAGCGCTTCACGCTGCACCAGCGCCTCGGGCATGCGCAGGCAGGCGAAAGCGATTTCGAGCCCTTTGCTGAATCCCAGTACTCCGACCGCACGCAGCACCGCGGGCGCGGACTCCGCATATTTTTCGACCACTTTTTTCAGGATGCCGATCGATTCACGCTTGTTCGAGCGGCCGATCGCCTCGATCGCAGATTCGCGCACCTGCCAGTTCTCGTGCAGTGCATTGTCCCAGAGTTTCTTCAGGTCTTCCGGGTCGCTGCTGTGCGCGGCAAATTTTTGCGCCTGCTCTCGAATGAATTCGTTTTCATGATCGGTGAGGCCCTCGGCCGCGGCATACAGCTTGTCGTTGCCGAATTTCTGCAGGGACTTAAGCGCCTGCTCCTTGCCCCACCACTCCTGCTGATCGAGCAGCCGCAGGAAGGATTCGAAACCTTGCGGAGTTACATGTTTGACGAATAGCTTGATGAAAACTTCCCTGATTTCCTCCGACTTACTGCAGGTCCAGGGCGCCAGCTTTGGCACCAGTTCGGCATCGGCCTGCGACTGCAGAATTTCGATCGCCATCTCGCTCTCGACTTCGGACATGGACTCGATAAATGGCAGTAGCACCGAGGCATCGAATTTGACCCGCAGCTTTTTTAGCGCTTTCAACGCCTCGATAACGACGGTCTTGTTTTCGTCGTTGAGAAATTTCGAAATGATCCGCGCCACTTCGGCCTGTTCGACCCCGGAGAAGTAACGCAGCAACATAATCTTTATCGACGGGCTACCGATCGTATCCGGATCGATCCGCATGACCTCGAGATCGAGCGGCAAGGTCGACTCCTCGGCCAGCTTCAGTAATTGCTCGGCGTGCGCCTTATCGAGTTTGAGTGCGTTGGTTATGATCTGTTCGGGCTTCAGGTGCTCGCGCTGGAACGCGAGAATATCGATGATCTCCGTCTTCGAGACATCGGATTCGTGCAGTTTCTTGAACAGCTTGCTGGGGCTGACCTGGTCGGTCCGGGCGAGAATCGCGGCCGCGGTGGTACGAATTTCGGTCGCATCGCTATCGAGGCTTTTCAGAAACAACTCCTCGGTACTGCCCTCGACGTTCTCCAGGCAAATCTCGGTCAGCATCGCCTGATGTATGCCAGAAGCAACCGGAATCGCCTGGATTAACTGCTCCAGCGAGTCCCTGGACAACTCACGCAATTTTTCGATGAGCGCAACACCCTTGGGACTCTCGAGATCCTTGCAATCGAGGAACTGTTTGAGCGTTCTTTTGAAAAAGATGGAGCCTAACACTGCGATGTTCTTATCTTTTCGACTTAAGCCTGTGCAAAACCGCACTAGTTACAGGATTATAGCCACAAAATGACCGAAAAAGACCAGCCGCAGACTATTTTATGCGGATCGGCTCTCAGTGCAGTGTTTGTTTGGCGAAATTGAAGCGCTGACTGTCGTCGATATCCACCAGAATTCGGTCGCCGGGCTGGAATTCACCGGCCAGAATCGACATGGCTAACGGGTTCTCGATCGCCTGCTGGATTTCGCGTTTCAGCGGGCGGGCGCCGTATACCGGATCAAATCCCAGCGCACCCAGGGTATCCATCGCCGAATCGCTGATCGAAATCTCGATATCCTTTTCTTTAAGCCGCGCGGTCAGCGATTGCAGCTGAATTTGCGCGATCTCGCGAATCTGTTCCTGCGTTAGCGGGTGGAACACCACGGTTTCGTCGATACGGTTGATAAACTCCGGCCTGAAGTGGCGCGCAACCTGTTCCATCACGGCTTTCTTGATCTCGTCGTAATGCTGATCCCCGGCATGGGCCTGGATTTCGGAGGATCCCAGGTTCGAAGTCATGACGATCACGCAGTTGCGAAAATCGACCGTGCGCCCCTGGCCATCGGTGAGACGACCGTCGTCGAGCACCTGCAGCAGGATGTTGAACACATCCGGGTGCGCCTTCTCGATTTCATCCAGCAGAATGACCGCGTAAGGACGACGCCGAATCGCTTCGGTCAGGTATCCTCCCTGCTCGTAACCGACATAGCCTGGCGGCGCGCCGATCAGCCGGGCGACGCTGTGCTTTTCCATGAATTCCGACATGTCGATGCGAATCATCGCGTCTTCGGTATCGAACAGAAACTCGGTCAGCGCCTTGGTCAACTCGGTCTTGCCGACCCCGGTCGGTCCGAGAAACAGGAACGAGCCGTTGGGGCGTGACGGATCGGACAAACCCGCGCGGGAACGTCGGATGGCATCAGATACGGCTTTCACAGCCTCGCCCTGACCGACCACGCGAGTGGCCAGCTGGGATTCCATATCGAGCAGTTTTTCCCGCTCGGACTCGAGCATCTTCGACACCGGAATGCCGGTCCAGCGAGAAACCACCGACGCGATCTCTTCTTCGCCGACCTTGTTGATCAACAGTTTCATATCCTGCATTTCAACATTGGCGGCGAGATCGAGCTGCTTTTCGAGTGCCGGAATGCGCCCGTACTGCAGTTCCGACATGCGCGTCAGGTCTCCCGCGCGCTGCGCGGTTTCGAGATCCAGCCGCGCGCGCTCCAGCTCTTCCTTGACGTGGGTGCTGCCCTGCAGGGCGGCCTTTTCCGATTTCCAGACTTCCTCGAGATCGGAATATTCACGCTCGAGCTTGCTGATTTCGTCCTCCAGGGCTTCGCGGCGCTTGTTACTGGCGGCGTCGCTCTCTTTCTTCAGCGCTTCGCGCTCGATCTTGAGCTGGATCAGGCGCCGCTCCAGTCGATCCATATCTTCCGGCTTGGAGTCGATTTGCATGCGAATACGGCTGGCGGATTCATCGATCAGGTCGATCGCCTTGTCCGGCAGCTGGCGGTCGGTGATGTAGCGATAGGACAGGGTTGCCGCGGCGACGATCGCCGGGTCGGTAATATCGACACCATGATGGACCTCGTAGCGCTCTTTCAGGCCGCGCAGTATCGCGATCGTGTCCTCGACGCTGGGCTCCTGCACCAGCACTTTTTGAAAACGCCGCTCCAGCGCCGCGTCTTTTTCGATGTACTGGCGGTATTCGTCGAGCGTGGTTGCGCCGATGCAGTGCAACTCGCCGCGCGACAGCGCGGGCTTGAGCATATTGCCGGCATCCATCGCGCCCTCGGCCTTGCCGGCACCGACCATGGTATGCAGCTCATCGATAAACAGGATGACCTGGCCCTCCTGCTTGGAGAGGTCGTTGAGGACGCCCTTGAGGCGCTCCTCGAACTCGCCGCGAAACTTGGCGCCCGCGATCAGCGCGCCCATGTCGAGCGACAGCACGCGCTTTTTCTTCAGCCCCTCGGGCACCTCGCCGTTGATGATGCGCTGCGCCAGGCCCTCGACGATAGCGGTCTTGCCAACGCCGGGTTCGCCGATCAGCACCGGGTTATTCTTGGTGCGACGCTGCAGTACCTGGATCGCGCGGCGAATTTCCTCGTCACGCCCGATCACCGGATCGAGCTTGCCCTGCTCGGCGCGCTCGGTCAGGTCGATGGTGTACTTTTCGAGCGCCATGCGCTGGTCTTCCGCGTTAGCGCTATCGACCGCCTGGCCGCCACGAATACCGTCAACCGCGGCCGCAATCGCCTGCTTGTCGGCACCCGACGCCTTTAGCAGTTCGCTGAGCGGTCCTTTCTCATCCATCGCCGCCAGCACGAACAGTTCGCTCGAGATAAACTGGTCCTTGCGTTCCTGCGCCAGCTTGTCGGTTACGTTGAGCAACTTGCCGAGGGCATTCGAAATATGCAAATCACCGGCGGCGCCTTCCACGCGCGGCTGCTTGTCGAGCAAATCGCCCAGTTGCGAGCGCAGCAGGTTGATATTGACGCCGGCCTGCGAAAACAACGGGCGCACCGAACCACCCTGCTGGTCGAGCAGTGCGATCATTAAATGCACCGGCTCGATGAACTGGTGATCACGCCCAACCGCCAGCGATTGCGCGTCGGACAGGGCTTCCTGAAATTTACTGGTCAAGCGATCCATACGCATTGATGCAGTCCTCTAAACATTAAAAACTTTGTGGTTATGTAGGATTGTTCGGCTTTTTTTCAACCCCCGCATGCGATGAATCAGTTGATCCAGATCAAGGTCGCCATACGCCCGGTGGTGGCATCACGTCGATAGGAATAGAACCGCTCCGCGTCGCGGTAGCTACAGTGTGGATCGCGAAACACCTGGCTAACGCCGCGCTGATCGAGGACCCGCTCGGCGAGCCCGCCGAGATCGCACAGCCAGTGTCCCGGGCCATGCGCGCTGAAATAATCCTGCGCACCCCGGATCGTATCGCCAAAGGCCGCGCGCACTTCGTCGCCGACTTCGAAACAGGGTTGGGTAATGCCGGGCCCGATCCAGGCCATCAGCTCCTCAGCGGGCGACGTCATCGCATCGAGCGCCGACTGGATGACGCCGGCCTGCAGGCCGCGCCATCCTGCATGCACCGCGGCAACCTCGGTGCCCGACCGGTTACAGATCAGGATCGGCAGACAATCCGCGGTCATGACCACGGCAACCGTACCCGCCCGGCGGGTAACTGCCGCATCGGCATCACGGTCGGAATCCTGCTCCAGGGTGACCGTCCGGATGCCGTGGGTCTGGTTGATCCAGCACGGTTCGGCCGGCAGCCCCAGTTGCTCACGCAAGCGTTCACGGTTGGCGGTTACCCGCGCCGCATCGTCCCCCACGTGCAGCGCCAGGTTAAGACTGTCGAACGGCACCGCGCTGACGCCGCCGACGCGAGTCGTGCAAAACGCCGAGACGCTGGCCGGCACCGGCCATTGTGGCTGAATGATTTCAATCATATGCGATCAGGGCGTCCAGCAGCTGCTGGAAATCCGCGGGCAAAGGCGCTTCGAAACTGACCGGCTCGCGGCTGCCGGGATGAATAAAGCTGAGACGCTCGGCATGCAGGGCCTGGCGCCTGAAACCCCGGATCACGTCGATCAGCGCAGTATCGACACCGGCTGGAATTCGCGCCCGGCCGCCGTAGACGGGATCACCGAGTAACGGGTAGTTGATATGCGCCATGTGTACGCGGATTTGGTGAGTGCGCCCGGTTTCGAGCTGCAGCTGGATCAGGCTGTAATGGCCAAACTTACGCACGACCTGGAAATGGGTTAGCGCCGGTTTACCGTTCTCCTGCACCGCCATCTTCTTGCGGTTCTGCGGGTGACGCGCGATGCCGGTCTCGATGCTGCGCCCGGCAGTAGCCACGCCCTGGGTTATGGCAAGGTACTCGCGCTTCACCGCGCGCGCCTGCAACTGCTCCACCAGCCAGTTATGCGCGCTCAGGTTGCGCGCTACCACCATGACGCCGGTCGTGTCCTTGTCGAGCCGGTGAACGATCCCGGCCCGCGGCAATTGCTCGAGCCGCGGATCGTGCATCAGCATTCCGTTTACCAGGGTGCCGTCGCGATGGCCGGCGGCCGGGTGAACCACCAGGTTGGCGGGTTTGTTAACGACAAAAATATCGTCATCCTGGTAGATTATTTCGAACGCAATCGCCTGCGGCTGGTCAGATATCTTAACCTGCTCCGGCACGTCGAGGTTTACCAGGTCACCGCCGAAAACCTTTTGCCTGGGCTTGCACTGCGCATCGTTGAGACAGACAAATCCCTGCTGGATCCATTGCTGTATTACGCTGCGTGAGTACTCGGGCAATAGCTGGTGCAGGACCTGGTCCAGCCGGTTTCCAGCCATTTGTTTCTCGATCTGGAAACTTTGCTGAATTAATTTCATGCGATGGTTATACTGCTTGTTTGGCAGTTCAGCAAGAACATAAGTAGTTACAGAAATGCGAGTATTTATCTCCCTGGTCCTTACGCTTAGCCTGGTCGCCTGCGGCCCGGTGACCGAAATCGATCCTACCGCCGACTGGGACGCCGAGCGGTTTTACAACGAGGCGCGGGCCGAGCTCGCCTCTGAGAATTATCTGACGGCGATCGAGTACTACGAGACGCTCGAATCACGATTTCCATTTGGCAAGTACGCAACCCAGGCGCAGATCGATGTCGCCTTCGCCTATTTCAAGTTCAGCGAGCCGGATTCTGCAATCACCGCGCTCGATCGTTTCATCAAACTGCACCCGCGGCACGAGTCTGTGGATTATGCCTACTATCTAAAGGGACTGGTCAACTTCGAACGTGGCGGTACGATTCTCGATGTACTGGTGGAACGCGATTTATCTGCCTTCGACAGGAACCTGCTGCTCAATGCTTACAATGATTTCAAAATCCTGCTGCAGCGCTTCCCCAGCAGCAAGTATGCACTCGATGCCAAAAAACGAATGATCTACCTGCGTAACGAACTGGCCCGCTCCGATTACCAGATCGCCAGTTACTACGCCACCCGCGACGCCTGGGTTGCGGTTGCAAATCGCACCAAGTTTATCCTGCAAAACTATCAGGGCTCCAGTGTCATCAGGCCTACCCTGACGCTGCAGCTCCAGGCCTACCAAAACCTGGGCATGGAGGATATGGCCCGGGATACCCAGCGTATAATCGACCTGAATTATAAACAGGGTTCCTGATGGAGTACCGCAAACTGGGGCGCAGCGACCTCGCGGTCAGCGTAATTTGCCTCGGCTCGATGACCTGGGGCACTCAGAACAGCGAAGCCGAGGGTCACGCCCAGATAGACTACGCTCTCGATCGGGGTGTCAACTTTATCGATACCGCGGAACTCTATCCATCAAACCCGATGGGCGCCGAAACCGTCGGCCGTACCGAGGAAATCATAGGCACCTGGGTGGCCAACTCCGGCCGCCGCGACCAGGTCGTAATCGCCAGCAAGGTTGCCGGTGATGGTATTAGCTATATCCAGGATGGCATCGAGATCAGTCCCGAAAAGATTCGCGTCAGCATCGAAGGCAGCCTACGGCGAATGCAAACCGACTATATCGACCTTTACCAGCTACATTGGCCGAATCGCGGCTCCTACCATTTCCGGCAGAACTGGAACTACGACCCCACGACTCAGGATACGCAGCAAACCCTGGACCACATCCATGCGGTGCTCGAGTATCTCGGCGAGCTCGTGGCCGCCGGGAAAATCCGTGAAATCGGGCTTTCCAACGAAACCTGCTGGGGCACCAGTCAGTTCCTGCGCATAGCCGAGTCCAGCAACCTGCCGCGAGTGGTCTCGCTGCAAAACGAGTACAGCCTGATGTACCGCAGCCACGACCTCGACCTGGCGGAACTATCGCATCACGAGCAGGTTAGCCTGTTGCCCTATTCTCCGCTGGCCTGCGGCATGCTGACCGGCAAATACGAGAACGGCGCCAGGCCCGCGGGTTCGCGCCTGACTACCAATCCCGATCTTTGGGGTCGAGCCAGCGATGCGGTCTGGCCGGTGGTCGACCAGTACGTGGCAATTGCGAGGAAACACGGCATCGATCCCGCGCAGATGGCCATCGCTTTCTGTAATCAGCGCCCGTTCGTCACGTCGAGCATTATCGGCGCCACCAGCATCGAACAGCTGTCGAACAACCTGGACGCCGCCGGGCTTGCGCTCGGGGACGAAGTGCTGGAAGATATTCACAACGTCTACCGTCTTCACCCAATACCCTATTAAATCGCCATGAATCAGTCAGAAATCGTTGCCGAAATGAAAGTGTTGCCCGAAATCGACGTCGAGTACGAAGTCAGGCGCCGGGTGGATTTTATCAAGTACGAACTCGAGCTTAGCGGCCAAAAGGCGCTGGTGCTCGGCATCAGCGGGGGCATCGATTCCTGCACCTGCGGGCGGCTCGCACAGCTCGCGGTCGATGAGCTCAACGCGGCCGGCAGCGGTTATCGTTTCGTCGCGGTGCGCCTGCCCTATGCCGATCAGGCCGACGAGGCCGATGCGCAGCTATCGCTCGATTTCATCCAGCCCAGCCACAGCGTCACGGTCAACGTGCAGGCCGGCACCGACGCGCTTCACCAGACGACGCTGGCGGCACTCCGGGAACAGGGCCTGGCCGACCAGAGCGAGAGCGCGCAGGACTTCTCCAAGGGTAACGTCAAGGCGCGCATGCGCATGGTCGCACAGTATAATATCGCGGGCTTACTCGGTGGCCTGGTGCTGGGCACCGATCATTCGGCCGAAAACGTAACCGGCTTTTACACCAAGTACGGCGACGGCGCCTGCGACATCGTGCCGTTGTTCGGTCTCAACAAGCGTCAGGTACGGCAGATTGCGGCGCACCTGGGCGCGCCCGACAAGATCATTACCAAGACGCCCACCGCCGATCTCGAAACCCTGGCCCCGTCGAAACCCGACGAAGACGCGCT
>CAMYON010000085.1 GCA_947260025.1 uncultured Gammaproteobacteria bacterium | reverse complement strand
ATTGATGAATTCGACTTCGAACAGCGACAATACCGGCCTGATCAAAATAACCAGCAGCCCGATAGTGACACAATCGAGGGTTGGCCACTGCCAGTAGAACCGATTGTCCTGCTGTAGCCGGATGCCGCGAAAATGTCGATAAAGCGGCAGTAGGATGCCGCCGATCAATATCCCCAGGGTTAGCAGTGCTCGCGGCACCTGGTCGAAAATCGCGTGCACGTTGTGCAGGTTGGTTTCATCCTGGTCGTTCAATTCTTTCCAGGTTTCCGCGGTGCCCCAACCGAACATGTGCTGCCCGTATGAAATTTCCTCCAGCGCGAAGTAAGCCGACCCCAGGATCAGGACAAACAGCCAGGCCTTGACCAGGCTGGACAGCCCGATTCGATTGGCCCGGGACAGGCTGGAAATGCAGAAACCGATCGCCACCAACAGGAATATCACGGTCATGTTTTCGATAATGCCGGCTTCGCCTTTCAACATCCTGTCGTTACCGGCGATCACGAACCAGATTCCCGGAAACAGCACCACCAAAAGCGGCAGCGCATGGAATAACAGTAAATTGCGATTCATCATGCGACCTCGAACAAACCGGCAGCACCCATGCCGCCACCGACGCACATGGAGACGACGACGTATTTTGCGCCACGGCGACGACCTTCGATCAGGATATGCCCGGTAAGGCGAGCGCCGGTCATACCGTAAGGATGACCGATCGAGATCGAGCCGCCATGCACATTGAATTTTTCGTTGTCGATACCAAGCTGATCTCGGCAGTAGATGGTCTGACAGGCGAAGGCTTCGTTGATTTCCCAAAGGTCGATATCGTCAATGCCGAGACCGTGCTGTTTCAGTAATTTTGGAATCGCGTATATCGGGCCGATTCCCATCTCCTCGGGCGCATTGCCGGCAACGGCCATGCCGCGATAGATCCCCAGCGGCTGCAAACCGCGTTTCTCGGCAAGCCCGGATTCCATCAGGACGCAGGCCGAAGCGCCATCCGAAAGCTGGCTTGCGTTTCCGGCCGTGATTGTGCCGCCTTCGATAACGGGGTTGAGTCCCGCCAGACCGTCCAGGGTGGTCTGCGGACGATTGCCCTCGTCTTTTTCCAGCGTGGTATCGGCAAAACTGATTTCACCGGTTTCCCGATCCTTGAGCGCGCGAGTCGCCGAGATCGGCACGACTTCGTCGTCGAATGCGCCGGATTCCTGCCCCGCAGCGGTACGCATCTGCGACTGCAGCGCGTACTCGTCCTGCGCGCCGCGCGTGATTCCGTACTTGTTGACCACGTATTCGGCGGTTTGCAGCATCGGCATATAGGCGTGCTCGGCGTGGATCACGACATTATCGTCGGCCTGTTCGACAACCCATGGGAAATACTGGTTCTGCACCGCCGATATATTGTCCTGCCCGCCGGCGACCACGATGTCCATGCCGTCGACGATGATTTGCTTGGCGGCTGTCGCAATCGCCATCAAACCCGACGAGCACTGCCGATCGATGGTCTGGCCCGCCACGGAGACCGGTAGTCCGGCCGCTAACGACGCTAACCGCCCGATATTCATGCCGGCGGTACCGGCAGTCAACACGGCGCCGATGATAACATCGTCGACTTCATCGCCGCCGACACCGGCGCGCTCGACCGCATGCCGGATCGCGTGCGCGGTCATGGTCGGGGACTTTATGTTGTTAAGGCTGCCCTTGAAGGCGACCCCGATCGGGGTTCGCGCGGTCGATACGATTACTGCGTCTTTCATTGAGGTGGTAACTGCCGATAACCCAAAGTCGCGGCATTATACCTCAGCCGAAGAAAAGGGGGACGCATCTATTATCCCTGGTTCTGTTTTTTATTACCGGAAAATAAATACGCCCCCGTTTTCTGTCCTACCACTCCCCCTCCTCATCTTTATTCTTCCTGTGCCCCGGAAAGCTCTTCGATAATCGCCCGGAATTGCTCATCGATTTCCAGGCCATCGTCGTGCATCGATTCGCATTGCTCGGCGCTGGTCGCGATGATTCTATTCAGCGATGCCTGCTGTTTTTCCGTCAACTCTAGCTGCAGCAGTGCCTTGTCCAGCGACTTGCTCATCGTCGCCAGTATTTCGGCCGAACGCGCTTTATGTCGCTGGTGCAACTCGTCGAGCTGGTCCAGGTTTTCCCGCGCCGCCTGCAGCACGCGAGACAGCAGATCACGACGCTCATCGAGCAGCTTTTGCGACTGCATCGCGTGTATTCGCGTATCCAGCGCCTCGATCAGTATCGACAGGTGCTCGCGCACGCGATCGACTCTTTCTCGCGTCGTGGGCAGGTTTCGCACCAGGATCGTGGCATGATCGGAACTGAACGCGAGCCGCGTGCCGAAGCTGACTACCCGGTCCTGTCCGCGCAGGCTTTCGAGAATCTGGCTTTCCATCGGGCGGTCTATATCGTCGCTGAACCAGATTCGATTCTCGGGCTCGTCCAGGATCAGCAAACTGCTGTCGAGTTCGAATTCGCGCAAACAATCGAACACGTTGTGGGCGAGCTCGTCGAGCGTTTCGGCGGTCTGGCACTGGTGCAGGAATTTGACCACCATGCCGAGCTCGTCGGTGAGACTCAGGTTACTTTGCAGGGCCGCGACCGCCTCGTCGGAAATACTCTTGAGTTCCTGTTTGCTTTGCTGACTGGCGAGCACGATCTCGATTTTTTTCTGCAGGATTTCTTCACTGAAGGGCTTGGTAATATAGTCGTCGCCTCCAGCCTCGTAGCCCGCCATTAACTCTTCCTGCGAGGCCAGCGCCGAGACGAAGATAATCGGTATATCAGCGGTTTCGGGTTCGGCCTTCAGGCGTGCGCAGGTCTCGAGCCCGTCGATATCGGGCATATTGACGTCGAGCAGAATCAGATCGGGTTTCTGCAGCTCGACCTGCTGCAGGCAGCCTTCTCCCGATTTGGCCGAAGTCAGCTCGTAGCTATCCTGCAGCAGCTCTTCCAATATCATCAGGTTGACTGGTTCGTCGTCGACACAAAGTATCAAGGCTCTATCACTCATTAGTTTTTATCTGAAACGCCCGGATTTTCGCTCTTTATAATTGATCTGGCCGTGAAAGAGTAGGCAAAAAGCTTCTTTTTTTCGATTGTCTTATTCTATCGGGGCTGTCGCACTGGTTTGGCTTGATAGTTCTCATTTTGTTCTCTATAGTGACTTCAAAGCAGGAAAGCCACATGATTCAGTATTCCCGACCCAGCCAGCTAAAACTAATACCCGCCCTCCCCGGTCAGCTTTGGGGGCTGCTCGAGCTGGGACGCGTCGCCGCCGGCATCCCGCTGGAGGCGGTCGAGGACAGGCAGCGCAGCGAACTGCTGGCCATGCTGACCGCGCCCGGCAGATATGCCCTGCAGGTGGGGGATGATTCGATGTGTGACGCCGGTATACTGGCCGGAGATATCGTCGTCGTGCAAAGCCAGCAGCAGGCCCGTAACGGGGACATAGTGCTGGCGCTACTGGACTCCGAACAGGTCATTCTGAAGCGCATTCGCCAGCTCCCGGGCAATCGAATCAAACTGGTGGCCGACAATCCCGAAGGCCAGGACCAGGTGATCGATGGTTCCCGCATCGTGATCCAGGGCCGGGTCATTGGCCAGATCAGGCGCTATCGATGACACCGCAGTCAGCCGCCCGCTGGCCGCGGATGATACTGCTGGCCGACATGAACGCCTTCTTTGCCTCGGTGGAACAGGTCGATCATCCCGAGTGGCGGGCCAAACCGGTAGCGCTGACCAACGGCGACATCGGCACCTGTATCATCACCTGCTCCTACGAGGCCCGCGCCTGCGGGGTTCGCACCGGGATGCATATCGATCAGGCCAGGCAGCTTTGTCCGCGTTTGATCCGTGTCTCCAGCCGCCCGCAGCGCTATGCCGAGGTATCCACCAACATCATGCGCGCGCTGGCCTGCTTTAGCCCGGAAATCGAGATTTTCTCGGTGGACGAGGCTTTTCTCGACGTCACGCATTGCCAACAGCTCTGGGGTGGCCCGCGGGAAATTGCGAACCGGGTAAAGCGCAGCGTCTATGAAAATTCCGGCGTATTGTGCTCGGTCGGCGTTGGCGGCGACAAGACCAGCGCCAAGTTTGCCGCCAAACTGCAGAAACCCGATGGCCTTACCATCATCCCTCCCTGGCAGGCACGCGCGCGCCTGGCCGCTACCCCGCTGACCGAGCTGTGCGGGATAAACTCCGGCATTGCCAACCTGCTGGCAGCTTACGGGGTCTACCACTGCGCGGATCTGCAGAAATTGCCGATCAGCGTGCTGGCCAGGCGCTTCGGCAACCCCGGAAGACGCATCTGGCTGATGGCGCAGGGACTCGATCCCGAGCCGGTTAAGTGCAACCTGCCGCCAGCGCGCTCGATCGGCCATGGCAAGGTACTGCCGCCCAACACGCGCAATGTCGATACTATCCGCGTCTACCTGATGCACATGGCACACAGGGTCGCCGAGCGCCTGCGCGGCAACCGACTGGTGGCACAGCGTTTTCTGTTCGGTCTGCGCCTGTATCGAGACTGGCTCAAGACGGTTGAACGCTCGCTGCTGCCGAGTGACGACGAGATGGTGATTTATCGCCTCGGCAGCCGGTGGCTGGACCGAAACTGGGGTGGCCAGGGTATCTGGCAGATCCGCATAATCGCGCTCGATCCGGGAGCAGCCTGCCAGGATGATATGTTTCAGCGCAAACACCCGCGGCGCGAGCGCGCGCACCGCGCCATGGATCAAATCAACCAACGCTATGGCGCCATGACCCTGGCCTCGGCGCGCCTGCTGGAACGCTCGAGCATGCCGGATGTTATTTCACCGGCCTGGAAGCCACAGGGGCATCGAAAAACCGTTTGAAGCCGGGCCTGGTGCGCGCCGCGGGGACGGCCGGGGGCGACCGACGCACATTACGTGGTTAATTTCACGAAACATTTAAACGATTTCGACTAAAATTGGTCGATATTTCATTATTTTTACCGAGATTTCGAATGCTAGATTCGACCGATAACTCGATTGCTGAGATTCAGACCGACCTGCACAAGGCCATCAGCGCGATCGAAACCATCATTCTGGGCAAGTCGACCCAGGTGAAACTCGCAGTCTGTTGCCTGATTGCCCGCGGCCATTGCCTGATCGAAGACCTGCCGGGCGTGGGTAAAACCACGCTATCGCAATCGATCGCGCACGCCTTCGGCCTGGGGTTCAATCGCATTCAGTTCACCAGCGACCTGCTGCCGGCCGATATTCTGGGCGTATCTATTTTTGATCCAGAACAACAGCTATTCCGCTTCCACCCGGGCCCGGTCTTCGCGCACTTCGTGCTGGCGGACGAAATCAATCGCGCGACTCCGAAAACCCAGAGCGCGCTGCTCGAAGCGATGGAGGAAAAACAGATCACGGTTGAAGGGGAAACGCATCAACTGAAAGAACCATTCTTTGTTATCGGCACGCAAAATCCGCTCGATCAGTCCGGAACCTTCCCGCTGCCAGAGTCCCAACTGGACCGTTTCATGATGAAAGTATCGCTGGGCTACCCGGACCAGGCGGCCGAGCGCGCGCTGCTGTCCGGGGATAATCCTCGCGAATTGATGCACCGCCTGCAGCCGGCCGTCAGCATCGACCGCTTTATCGCGATACAGACCGCGGTCGATACCATCCACTGTTCGGAGCCGCTGCTGAGTTACGTTCAGCAGTTGATCCTGGCAACCCGTAACCCGGGCCTGTTTGTTTACGGGATTTCACCGCGCGCGGGCCTCGCGATAGTCCGGGCGAGCAAGGCCTGGGCCCTGATGAACGGGCGCAATCACGTCGAACCCGGAGACGTGCAGGCGGTATTCGGTGCAATTGCCGATCACCGGCTAACGCCTTCCGAGCAACACAGCCATCCGACCAGTGAACTGGTCGAAGAATTGCTGGAACAGACCCCGATACCCTAGGCCGCAACGAGATGCTATCGGTCGCGCTACCGAGACCCGTTCGTCAGTTCATCGACAACTGGTTTGATTCCCACAATCCGCCCAGTCGCGACAGCATACTGTTGCATAACCGGCGGCTTTATATCCTGCCGACTCGCTTTGGCTACCTGTTCGCAATCATGTTGCTATTGCTGTTCCTGGCGGCGATCAACTATCAGAACAGCATGGCTTTCGTGCTGACTTTCATGCTGACTTCGCTCATGATCGTGAGCCTGTGGCACACGCACAAGAACCTGCTGGGCGTGACCGTGCACATGCAGATTCCAAGGCCGGTTTATTGCGGCGAGTCCTGCGAGTTGAAGTTCGAGTTAAGCCATAGCAATACTTCCCGACGCTACGCGATCGGGATCCAGTACCTGGAGCAACCCCCGGTGTATCTGAAACTCGATCCCGAAGGCAGCGCCCAGGCGAAACTGAAAATTCCGACCCATAGACGAGGTGAGTACTGGCTCGCCAGTATTACCGTATTTACACGCTATCCCACCGGCCTGTTTCACGCCTGGGGCTGGCTCAAGTTCGATCTGCCCGTCCTGGTTTATCCGCGACCCGCCACCGGCGTCACTCTCGAACACTCCATGATCGAGCAGTACGATGGCCAGACCTCGACCAGTACCATCGAGGGCGACGACTTCGCAGGCTTGCGCGAGCACCGCGAGGGGGAATCCTTGCGCCATATTTCGTGGAAAGCCTACGCCCAGGGCCGAGGTTTGTTGACCAAGACCTTCCAGGGACAGGCCCGGCCCTCGCTGTGGATAGACTGGGATCTGTTATCCGAGGGCTCGACCGAGGACAGGCTGAGCCTGATGACCGCGCTGGTGCTGGCGGCGGAGAGCGAGGAACAGAAGTACGGCCTGCGCCTGCCCGGGGTGCTCATCGAACAGGGATATGGCAACGCGCACAAGCATAACTGTCTGCAGGTGCTGGCCGTTTTCCGCCAGCCAACCGGCAATCACGAATTCAGGCCTGCGGATGACTAGAACCACACCCGAGGTTAGCCAGAATCTGGCGATGCGATCGATTCCACAGGAAGTAACGGGGCGTGGCAGCGTTTTCGCCGTCTGTTTCTGCTTCCTGTTCTCGATCGCGCCCCATTTTGTCAACCTGCCGATCTGGGTCATCATTATCGTGCTAATCGCACTTGTGTGGCGCAGTCTGCAAAACATCGGCATGATCGGCGAGCTGCCGAAATGGATGTTGATACCCCTGGTTTTGTTCGGCGGCATCGGCGTTTTCGCCGAGTACTGGACCATCGTTGGCCGCGATGCCGGCCTTGCGCTGCTGACGGTCATGACCTCCTTCAAATTCCTCGAAAGCCAACGTCATCGCGACATGCTAATCCTGGTTTTTCTGTGCTATTTTCTGATCGCAACGCATTTCCTCTTCTCGCAGAGTATCCCGACAGCGGTGATGATGTTCGTTACGCTGGTTGTTATCACCGCGACCCTGATCACGCTCAATCAGCGCGACGACAGCGTCTCCGTAAAGGAACGTTTGCAGAGCAGCGCTCGCCTGGTGGCCCTGTCGGTACCCTTGATGCTGATTCTGTTCGTGTTGGTACCGCGTATTCCGGGTCCCCTGTGGGGCTTGCAGTCCGAGCAACGCGGCGGTGTCACCGGGCTCAGCGATCGCATGTCGCCCGGCAAGATAAGCAACCTGATTCGCAGCAATGAAGTGGCCTTCCGCGTCGAGTTCGAGGGTGACATTCCGGCCCAGAGTAATCTCTACTGGCGCGGGCCGGTGATGGCCTCCTACGACGGCTTTAGCTGGCACCAGACGCCACGCAGGGCCCGATCGCGCCCGGACCTGATCTTGAGCGAAGCCCCCGTCAATTACACCGTTACCCTCGAACCCAATGGCGAGCACTGGCTGCTGGCGCTGGATATACCGACGCGGATGATCAAGGACAGTATCATGACCGGTGACTACCAGCTCATCAACAAACAGGAAATCAACGATTTGAAACGCTACTCGATGCAATCGCGACTGGCCTATCAGATCGGCGTCGACGAATCAGCCGGATACCTGGCGACCACGCTCGAATACCCGGCCAGGTATAACCCGGAAACACAGGCGTATGGCAAATCGCTGGCACAGCTTTTCGAGCGGCCGGAAGAGATCGTCGAAGAAGTGTTAAAAATGTTTCGCGAGCAGGAATACTATTACACGCTGCAACCCCCGGCGCTCGGCAATAATTCGGTCGACGAGTTCCTGTTCGGCACGCGCCGCGGTTTCTGCGAGCATTACGCGGGCGCCTTCGCGCTGCTCATGCGCAGCGCCGGTGTTCCCGCGCGCATCGTCACCGGTTACCAGGGCGGCGAGTACAACGAGGTCGGTAACTACCTGATCGTGCGCCAGTCCGACGCCCATGCCTGGGCCGAGATCTGGATCGAGAATCGCGGCTGGCTGCGCGTCGACCCGACCGCGGCGGTATCGCCTAACCGAATCGAAAGCGGTATCGACGACGCGCTCGCTGACGAGGATTCGAATTTCCGGATTCAGAACCGCAACCCGATCTTCGGCAACCTGCTGTATAGCTGGGATAACCTGCAGCATAGCTGGAACGACTGGGTCTTGAACTACGACCAGCGCAAGCAGAGAAACTTTTTGGAAAAGCTCGAACTCGGCATCGAAACCTGGTCCGATATGATTTTTACGCTGATGTTCCTGTTGCTGACGGTGACCGGCCTGTACTGGTTTATCGCCTGGTACCGGGAGCGCCCGCCGCGGCCGCAGGCTTATGAAATGATGTTTAACCGGCTATTGAAAAAACTGTCGAAACGAGGCTTTCGCAAGCAACCAGCGGAAGACACCCGCGCCTTCCTGGCGCGCCTGCCGCGTGACGAACTGCCGCAGCGCGACCAGATAGCGGCTATCGTCGAACTCTACAACCGAATCAAGTACGGCCGACATGGCGCCTCCACCCGGGCGCTCAATAGCCTGCGCACGATGATCAATTCAGTTCGAATCTGATATCCAGCAACGTCGTCGCGCGGCACAAGCTGGCGCTGAAAGGTATCGCCGCGCTTCGCCCCGTTCGGATTATGCCATCTCGAGTTCCGATACCTTGAAATACTTTTCCTTGATATCGCTAATCTCGTCCCGCACGTGCGCGGCTTCCTCGAATTCGAGGTTACGCGCATGTTCGTACATGCTGTTTTCGAGCTGTTTGAGCCTGGCGTTCAACTGCTTTGCGCTCAGATGCTCGTAGCTGGTCGCGGACTCGGCAACGCGATCGAAACGCTTGCGGCCGCGCCCGTGCCGTGCGGATTCACCAAGCTCCATGACGTCGGTAACGCGTTTGACGATGCCCTGCGGCGTAATATTGTGTTCCTGGTTGTAGCTCAGCTGTTTGTCACGTCGTCGTTCGGTTTCCGCGATCGCTCGCTGCATCGAGCCGGTAATTTTGTCGGCATAGAGGATGGACATGCCATTGATATTGCGCGCCGCGCGGCCGATAGTCTGGATCAGCGACCGGTCGGAGCGCAGGAAGCCCTCCTTGTCAGCGTCCAGAATCGCCACCAGCGATACTTCCGGCATGTCGAGGCCTTCGCGCAACAGGTTGATGCCTACCAGCACGTCGAATTCTCCGAGGCGCAGATCGCGAATGATTTCCATGCGTTCGACAGTATCGATATCCGAGTGCAGGTAGCGCACGCGCACGCCATGCTCGCCGAGATAATCGGTCAGGTCTTCCGCCATGCGCTTGGTCAGCGTCGTTATCAGCACTCTTTCCTGCAGTTCGACGCGCTTGTTGATCTCGGATAAAACGTCGTCGACCTGGGTGGTTGCCGGGCGTATCTCGACCACCGGATCGACCAGCCCGGTGGGCCGCACCACCTGTTCGACCACGGCGCCGCTGTGCTTTTTTTCATAGTCCCCCGGCGTCGCCGATACGAATATCGTCTGCGGCGACATGCGCTCGAACTCGTCGAAGCGCAACGGCCGGTTGTCGAGCGCGGACGGCAGGCGGAAGCCATACTCGACCAGGGTTTCCTTGCGCGAGCGATCGCCGCGATACATGCCGCCGATCTGCGGCACGGAAACATGGCTCTCGTCGATAAACAGCAGGCAGTCATCGGGCAGGTAGTCGAACAGCGTTGGCGGCGGCTCGCCCTGCTGGCGACCCGACAGGAAGCGTGAGTAGTTTTCGATGCCGCTGCAGTAGCCCAGCTCGCGCATCATCTCGACATCGTAGTTGACGCGCTGCTCGAGACGCTGGGCCTCGACCAGTTTGTTGGCGTGCTTCAACACCGCCAGGCGTTCGACCAGCTCTGCCTTGATATCAGCGATCGAAGCCAGGATAACCTCGCGCGGTGTCGCGTAATGGGTCTTGGGATAAACGGTAATGCGTTTGACGTTCTGGCTGATTTCGCCGGTCAGAGGGTCGAACAGGCTGATCTTTTCAACCTCGGTGTCGAACAGCTCGATGCGCACCGCCTCGCGTTCCGAATCGGCCGGATGCACGTCGATGACCTCGCCGCGCACGCGGTAGGTACCGCGCTTGAGCTCGAGATCGTTGCGCGTGTACTGCAGTTCGGCCAGGCGTCGCAGGATACTGCGCTGGTCGATCTCGTCGCCCACCACCAGGTGCAGCAACATCTTCAGGTAAGAGTCGGGATCGCCGAGCCCGTAAATCGCCGATACCGAGGCGACGATGACGGTATCGCGCCGTTCCATCAACGACTTGGTCGCCGACAGGCGCATTTGCTCGATGTGTTCGTTGATCGACGCGTCCTTTTCGATAAAGGTGTCCGATGCCGGGACGTAGGCTTCCGGCTGGTAGTAGTCGTAATAGGAAACGAAGTACTGCACCGAGTTCTTCGGAAAAAACTCTCTCATTTCGCCGTACAGCTGTGCCGCCAGGGTCTTGTTGTGTGCCATGATAATGGCCGGGCGCTGCAGGCGCTGGATCACGTTGGCCGCGGTAAAAGTCTTGCCCGAACCGGTAACCCCGAGCAGGGTCTGGTGCATCAGTCCGTCTTCGATGCCCTGCACCAG
>CAMYON010000084.1 GCA_947260025.1 uncultured Gammaproteobacteria bacterium | reverse complement strand
AGCCAGTTCAGGTCCGACCAGCCCATGATCTCCATGTACTTGGTAAGAAACGGCGTGCAGCGATCCATATCGGGCACCAGGTTAACGTCGTAACGGTAACCTATGTGCTGGCCGATAATTTTCTCGCGTTCGGTATCGACGCCGTCGCCTTCGAGGAAATGATTAATGCTTAGTTCAGTCATTTTTCGACCTCCTTAAAAACGGTTCATGTCGGGACGACCGACGGTGTATTGAGTACCAGCCATCGGCACCTGCGCGCAGGCTGACGCTTCCATCGTCAAGGCCGCCAGGTCTTCCGGCTCCAGCGAATGGATATTGGTCTTGCCGCAGGCGCGCGCGAACAGCTGCGCCTCGATGGTCAGCGTGTGCAGGAAGTTGTAGACCCGCTCCGCCGCTTCATCGGGATCGAGACGCTTGCGCAGCTCGGGATCCTGAGTGGCGACGCCGACCGGGCAACGTCCGGTATGGCAGTGGTAGCAGTAACCCGCCTCGACGCCCATTTCCTTCTCGAAGTCGGCTTCGGGGATATCCTTGTTGCAATTCAGCGCCATCATGACCGAGTGGCCGATCGCAACCGCGTCGGCACCGAGTGCAATTGCCTTGGCGACGTCGGCACCGTTACGGATACCGCCGGCGTAAACCAGCGAAATACGGCCTGACATGCCGACATCGTCGAGCGCCTGGCGCGCCTGGCGGATCGCGGCGATACCCGGAACCCCGGTATCCTCGGTCGCGAGGTGCGGGCCGGCGCCGGTGCCGCCTTCCATGCCATCCATGTAGATCGAGTCTGGCCCCGTTTTTGCGGCCATGCGGACGTCGTCGTAAACGCGCGCCGCGCCAAGCTTGAGCTGGATCGGGATCTGGCCGTCGGTGGCTTCACGAATTTCGTTTATCTTCAGCGCCAGGTCATCAGGGCCCATCCAGTCGGGATGGCGCGCCGGTGAGCGCTGGTCGATGCCCGCCGGCAGCGAACGCATTTCAGCAACCTGGTCGGTAACCTTCTGCCCCATCAGGTGGCCGCCGAGACCGACCTTGCAGCCCTGGCCGATGAAAAACTCACAGGCGTCGGCAAGCCGCAGATGGTTCGGGTTGAAACCGTAACGCGACTGGATGCACTGGTACAGCCACTTAGACGAGTAGCGGCGTTCGTCCGGGATCATGCCGCCCTCGCCGGAACAGGTCGCTGTACCGGCCATGGTGGCGCCACGCGCGAGCGCCGTCTTGGCCTCGTAGGACAACGCACCGAAGCTCATACCGGTGACGTAGACTGGAATATCCAGCTCCAGCGGACGCTTCGCTTCCGGGCCGATGATGGTTTTGGTCAGGCATTTTTCGCGGTAACCCTCGATTACGAATCGGGTCAGCGTGCCGGGCATAAACGTCAGGTCGTCCCAGGTCGGAATTTTCTTGAACAGCGAGAAACCGCGCATGCGGTAACGCCCCAGTTCCGACTTGATGTGGATATCGTTGATAACCTCGGGCGGAAACATGAAGCTCTTGCCGAGGTTATATGGATCTTTCTTTGTATCAGACATCTGTATTCTCCAAATTCCCGGTGGCGCTTAGAGCACCAGTTTCTTCTCGGTAGGTTCGAGGTTGTCGTAATTCCACAATTGCTTGCCCGAAGTCAGCTTGACCATGCTGTCGATGCCGTTCGGCGCCTCCATACCGTACAAATCGAGCTTGCCCTTTAGGTACCGCTTATCGAGATCGGTCATCGCCGAGGATGATCATGCGGCCGCGCTGCATCATGAAGCCGGTAAAAGCGCCGACGCTATCGCCGACGATGATGGTGCCGCCCTTCTGGTCGATGCCGACACGCGCGCCGGCCTGGCCCTTACAGACCAGGTCACCGCCGCGGATCGCGGCGCCGAACAGCGAGCCCGCGTTCTTTTCGATGACCACGGTGCCGGCCATCATGTTCTCGGCGCAGGACCAGCCGACGCGGCCGGTGATGTGCACGTTGGGGCCGTCGATCAGGCCGCAACCGAAGTATCCCAGGCTGCCTTCGAACTTCAGGTTCAGGCGATTCAGAATTCCGACCCCGAGCGAATGCTTGGCGCGCGGGTTTTGTACCGTGATCGTGCCGTGGCCCGACTTCATCAGTTCGCGGATCTTGAGGTTGATCTCGGAAATACCCATATCCGCCGCATCGAACTCGGCGGACTTGTCATAGTCGACCTCGTAGGCCCATGGATAGGTATAGTTCTCCTCCTCGCTGGCTGAGAAATACATCTGCTGGGTCCGACCCGCCAGCTGCTCCTCGTGAAGCCCCATGTCATGGGACGTGGTTACGCTGCCCATACTTTTACCTCCCCTTGATAAGGATCCCAGGTGTCTATTTCACGCGGGAAAATACTGCGAATGGCCACTTCTTCCGAAGCCAGGCCAACAAATTCGTCACTCTCGTAAAGCACCATCGGCTTTGCGCCCATGACGTCTTTCGCCATGCCGAGCTGATTACCGGTGGCAACCAGGTAAGTGAACACGCCATCGAGCTCGTCGATCGAACGCGTCATCGCCGCTTCGAGTTCCTCGCCCTGGTCGATGCGATCGGCGATGTAAACCGCGATCAGTTCAGAGTCGCAGTTCGACATGAAACGATGGCCGCGACGCTCGAGGTCGCGACGGTTGGTCCAGTAATTGGTCAACTGGCCGTTGTGCACCACCGAGACGTCGTTGAACGGGTAAGCCCAGTAGGGATGCGCGCTGCGAATATCGACATCGGACTCGGTCGCCATGCGGGTGTGCCCGATGGCGTGCGTGCCGACGAAACCGTTCAGGCCATACTGCTCGGACACCAGCGCGGCATCGCCCAGGTCCTTGATCAGTTCGAGGCCCTTGCCCACCGACAGGATCTCGACGCCCTCGATGTCTTCGATAAAATCGATCAGCCGCTTGAGGTCGCCGCCGAATTTGAAGTGATAGCGGAAGGCGTAATCGGTCGCGTCTTCGCGTGCGGTAACGTCGGCACCCATTTCCTCGAGACGCGTATCGACCGCGGCCTTACGCTCGATCACCTGCTTGTGAATATCGAAGCCGGTTTTCATGTCTTCCTGTTCGGCAACCTTGAAGCGCAGGATATGTACGCCTTCCTCGCCTTTGCCGTAGAGCGCGAAACCGGTCGAGTCCGGTCCTCGATGCTTCAATGCCTGCAGCATCTGGGTCATCTCGCTACCGATATCACTGGTAACACCGCCTTTCCAGATAAGTCCAGCAATACCACACATAGGAATATCCTCTTATAAATTTAATCGTCTGGCCGCCGAAACGACCCCTGGTTTGATTCCCCGGCGCCGCTCACTGCAGGCGCCGGGTTGAATTGAGTCCGGCCTATGGCAGACAGTCGAGATACATCTCCAGGTCCCAGTCGGTGACCGTAGCGTTGTACTTTTCCCACTCGTCACGCTTGTAGTGCTCGTAGACCTTGTACATTTCGCCGGGCATCGCCGACTTGATGACTTCGTCGTTGCGCAGTTCCTCGAGTGCATCACCGAGTGACATCGGTAGTTTCTTGACGTCTTTACCGGCATCCATCGCCTCGTAAATATTGCGTTCCTCGGCCACGCCCGGGTCGAGATTATTGTCGATACCGTCGTCGAAAGCTTTCAACAGCGCCGCACCCATCAGGTAAGGATTCACCATCGAGTCAACCGAGCGGTACTCGAAACGCCCCGGCGCGGAGACACGCAAGGCGCAGGTACGGTTCTGGTAACCCCAGTCGGCGAAGATCGGCGCCCAGAAACCGGTGTCCCAGAGGCGGCGGTAAGAATTAACCGTGGAGGATCCGATCGAAGTGCAGGATCCGGCATGAAGGTGTTTTCACCACCGACTCGATAGGTAAACGCGCCATCCATACCCGGCAGGGTTTCCATGCCGAGCTTGTTGACTTCGTCCTGACCGCCTCGCCACAGTGACATGTTGTGGTGACAACCCGAAGCCGATACGCCCATAAACGGCTTCGACATGAAGCAGGCGATCAGGTTATCTTCGCGCGCTACCTGGGCGCAAACCTGGCGGTAAGTGGTCAAACGATCTGCATTACGCAGCACATCGTCGAACTGGGTATTCAATTCCAGCTGCCCCGGCGCGTCCTCGTGATCGCCCTGGATGATATCCAGGCCCATTTGCTGCGAGTACTCGATGACTTTCATGAAGGACGGGCGCAGCTCTTCGAACTGGTCGATGTGGTAGCAATTCGGCTTGGTGACACCACCAGCCATCTTGCCGTCTTCGCCCCGCTTCAGCCACATCATTTCGGGCTCGGTGCCGCAGCGCATGTCGAGACCGTGCTTGTCCTGGAATTCATTATGGATGCGTCGCAGGTTGCCGCGGCAATCCGAAGTTAACGCGCCACCCGGATTATCGCGTTCTTCCCGGTTTCGAAACAGGGTACAGAATACGCGCCCGATGCGTTTATCCCAGGGAAGCTGGCAAAAGGTCTCTGGATCGGGAATACCGACCAGCTCCGAAGCCTCGGGGCCGTAGCCGATGTAATCGCCGTGACGATCGATGAACAGGTTCGCGGTAGAACCGTAAACCAGCTGAAATCCCTTTTCCGCCAACCGCTCCCAATGCGCGGAGGGAATGCCTTTACCGACGATACGCCCGGTAACGGAAATAAACTGGTAATAAATGTAATCTACCCCGGTTTCCTTGATTTTTTCGCTTACCTGTTTAACCAGTTCGGCGCGGCCAGGCGCCTCTACGTGTGCTTGTAAATCGGTCATGTTACCCTCCAACGGTTAAAGACTTGGTTCTTCGTCTTCTTCGGCTCTATCGCTAATGCGGTGCGGAATTCGTAGATTATTATTCCCCGAAAATTCGGCTTTCGTTACCGCGCCGAGCACAGTTCGAATGAACCAGACAGGGAGCAATGGTATACCCATCGGGTCAGACAAGACAAGACCTATAATGGCTTTTTTTGGACAATCCTGACAAAAACATGAAATTTTAATGGACCAATTTGGAGACTGGAGTCCAATAATCACGCTGTAAATTACTTCAAATCACTGAAACAGTCATTCACTTTCTCGACTCTAGTTTTACTTTTATTCAATTATTTCAATTATTTATTTAAATATTTTTAAATCTAAATCTATCTTTTTACAACCAGGCCCTGCAGCGCGACCCACTATTAAAATGAATCCAATTCTGGCGAAGAATTTGCGAAACAATCGTTTATGATCGACCTTCAGGCTTGATTTAAACTTCTTTATGAAGCATTATTGTACCAATTTACAGTACCATAATAAAAACCATGCGCGAGGAGTCCACCGGCGTGAAAGCAGATAACAGCAGCGTTCCCGCGCTGTCAGAACCGCGGGCCAAGCCGGCGCGTAAAAGTACCGGTAACCGAGTTGGCGTTACTACCAGCAACGTCGCCGCACAGCTTCGCCGCCGCATTCTCGAGGGAGAATTCAGCTACGAGGAGCGGCTGCCAGCGGAGCGTAACCTGGCCGAAGATTTCGGCGTTTCGCGCGGCACCATCCGTTCGGTGCTCGAAATCCTCGAGCAACAGCACCTGGTAACCCGACAAATCGGCAGCGGCACCTACGTGACTCACCGCGAAACCACCAACCAGCATGAAATATCCAGCGTCACCAGCCCGCTGGAAATGAACGAAGTTCGCATCGCGATCGAACCTCAGATGGTGCGCCTGGCGATCGCTAACGCCAGTGCTCGCGACCTGGAGGAACTGCGGAGTGCGTTACGCCAGTGCGAGGACTGCGGCGGTGATCCGGAAAAATTCGCGCGCGGTGACGCCGCGTTTCACCTGGCGCTGGCGCACTGTTCGCGCAACAAGCTCATGTACTGGTTGTATGAACGCATCGGCGAGGTGCGCCGGCATTCGCAGTGGCGCACGATGAAATCCAAGCTGCTGACCCCGGAACGGATCGATTTTTACAATAGCCAGCACCGCGGGCTGTACGAGGCGATCGCCGCGCGCGACACTTCCGGCGCGGTGCAACTGATCAAGGATCATCTTTACGGCGTGCACGATGACCTGCTGGAAACAGACTGAGACATGATGACACCGGTGTTCGTTACGCCGCCCCGGGTGCGCCAACCCGGACTCAATGCGCTACCGCCCAACACCGAGCGCTACCTGGTCAAGGGGGGTGGCAGCGTGGCGCTGGGGCTGGCCGCCGGCGACGAACTCGAACTGGTTAACCCGGAGGGTTTGCAGCCAGGCGAGATCAGCGTCTTCGACAGCAACGGTCGCAGCGACAGCGGATTGATCGGTGCCCGCCAGGACGGTAACAGCGAGGGCCTGAAACAGATTATCGAATCGGGCGACGGCAGCGCCCGGTTATTGCAGGCGGCGCTGGCGCAAAAGAGCATTACGCTCGAGCAGGCACACAGCACCCGCGTATTCGCGGACCGGTCACCGGCCGGTGATTCGGTGCGATTTACCGCCCAGCAGGACGTTACCTGCATTGTTGTCGCGCCTGGCAGCGCTATGCGCGCCGAACAGCAGGATACGCTCACCGACCTGGTCGCCTTTATTCATCGCCAGCCTGGCGCCGAGCAGGAACCGATAATCCGGTTGCCCGATCCGTTGGCCGATCCGCTGGCCGACGTGCGTATTCCGGCGCGCACCGCCTATGCCTACGAAGTCAGGGCCGGCGACTATATCCAGATCATCGACGTCGAGGGGCGCGAATGCTCGGACCTGCAGTGCTTCGACGCGCCGCTGCTGGAAAAGGGCGTGGAACGCTGCCTCGATGCCACCGGCACCCGTCACGTGGTCGGTGCCGCCTACCCGGCACCGGGGCTCTATTCCAAGTTTTACGACCAGAACTTCGAGCCGATGCTCGAGGTTGTGCAGGACACCTGCGGACGCCACGACAGCTTCGGCACGGCCTGCACCGCCAAGTATTACGACGACATGGGTTATCCCGGCCACGTCAATTGCTCGGATAACTTCAACCGGGCGCTGCAACCCCATGGCGTGGAGGCGCGCAAGGGCTGGATGGCGATCAACCTGTTCTTCAACACCGGGATCGACGACACCAACCAGATGTACTTCGACGAGCCCTGGTCACGCCCCGGTGACTACGTATTGATGCGCGCGCTGAAAGATATCGTTTGCGTGTCATCGGCCTGCCCCTGCGACATCGACGCCGCCAACGGCTGGAATCCGACCGATATCCACCTGCGCGTCTACCCGGGCAAGAATTCATTTACCAAAGCGACGGCATTCAGAATGACAGCAGACGCAGACAAAGAGATGACAAAGGAAACCGGCTTTCACAGCCGCACTTCAGAACACACGCGTAATTTCACCGAGTACGCCGGTTACTGGCTCGCCAACAGCTACACCAAACACGGTGCTCTGGATGAGTACTGGGCCTGCCGCGAGGGCGCGGTCGTGATCGACCTGTCGCCGCTGCGCAAGTACGAGGTAACCGGTCCCGACGCGGAGTTGCTGCTGCAAACCTGCGTCACACGCAATGTTCGCAGGCTCGCGGTGGGTCAGGTGGTTTACACCGCGATGTGTTACGAAAACGGCGGTATGATCGACGACGGTACCGTGTTCCGCCTCGGGCAGGATAATTTTCGCTGGATCGGCGGTAGCGACGAGAGCGGGATCTGGCTGCGCGAACAGGCCGAGAAACTGGGGCTGCAGGCCTGGGTGAGAAATTCGACCGACCAGTTGCACAACCTGCAGGTACAGGGCCCGAAGAGCCGCGATATCTTACGGCAGATCATCTGGACGCGTCCCGACCAGGCCAACATCGACGAGCTCGAATGGTTCCGCTTTTCGATCGCGCGCATCGGCGACGAGCACGGCATCCCGCTGGTGGTTTCGCGCACCGGTTACACCGGCGAACTCGGTTACGAGGTGTTCTGCCATCCAAAGGATGCGCCCGCGGTATGGGATGCGGTCTGGAAGGCCGGCAAGGAATACGACCTGACCCCGCTGGGGCTGGAAGCGCTCGACATGCTGCGCGTCGAGGCCGGCCTGATTTTCGCCGGCTACGAGTTCAGCGATCAAACCGACCCGTTCGAGGCCGGGATCGGCTTTACCGTTCCGCTCAAAACTAAGGAAGACGATTTCATCGGCAAGGCGGCACTGCTCAAGCGCAAGGAAAATCCGCAGCGGGTACTGGTCGGTCTGGAACTGAATGGCGACGAACTCGCCGCCAACGGCGACTGCGTCGACATCGGGCGCAACCAGGTCGGCGAGATCACGAGCGCCGTACGCTCGCCGATCTTGCGCAAGAATCTGGCGCTGTGCCGTATCCAGATCGAGCACAGCGCCCCCGGCACCGAAGTCGAGGTCGGCAAACTCGACGGCAAGCAGAAACGACTGCCGGCAAAAGTCGTGCCCTTCCCTTTCTACGATCCCACTAAATCGAGAGTGCGCGACGTTCCGCCCCCGGAATAGATGACAACAGGCCTGCTCACCAGCAGTCATCCCGCCAAACGTCGTCTCCGCAAGTTAAACGTCATCCCCGCAAGTCACACGTCATCCCCGCGAAAGCGGGGATCTTGCGAATTCCTGACGATAACCTTCAAAGTCCATGGGGAGATCCCCTCCGGACGGCGCAGGCCTGCCCGGAGGTGACGACCAACCCTAGCGGACAACGGCGCAGTTGACGTCGGTCAGGTCCATCAGCTTACGTGACACGCTGCCCATCGAGGCGGCCTTTGTCTTCGACAGACCACTCGTGCCGACAACAATCAGGTCGACTTTACGGCGCTTGGCAAAACCCGCGACGCTGGTCGCCGGATCGCCGCTGCCGATAGCGGTTTGCACCTGTTTGGCGCCGGCTTTTTTGGCCCTTTTTTTAGCGTCGTCCAGGATCCGGTCCGCGGCCTGGCGCATGAGGTCATCGCGCGTGTTGTTAAAGGATTCGAATTCGGGCGCATTCTTGAGTTCATCGGGCAACTGCATGTCTCGGATGACGTTCAAGATCAGCAATTCCGCTTCGTGTATCACTGCCAATTGCGCCGCAAAACTGACCGCGCGGCCCGACGCCGCGGATGCGTCGGTAGCAACCAGAATCTTGTTGATCATAGGCGGAAAGCACCTATCAAACCGTGGAAAATGCGTATTAAGCCTACAAGTTATTTATTCTGCAAGCACTTGTAACGCCTTTGTCACAAGGCTAGCGGGTGACCACCGACAAAAAAGTATTCAGCCGGGGGCTCGCTAGCGACTCGTGGACTCGAGCTGCGTCTCTAACGGCAGACCGGTGGTATATTTTATCTGCGTCACCGCAACGCTCGAATTGACGTCCCTGACAAGCGGTATCTGTATCAATTTCCGACGCAGAAAACGGTCATAGTGCTTGATATCGCGGGTAATGATTTTCAGAAAATAATCTGCGGAACCGGTCACCGTGTAACACTCCACGACCTCGGGATACTCGCGCACCCGTTCCTCGAATTCATGCAACGCGGCCTCGTCGTTTTTCTCGAGGCTGACGCGCGAGAAAACAACCAGCCCCATGCCCAGCTTTTCGGCATCGAGCAGCGCCACCTTGCGCTCGATCACACCCTCCCGTTCGAGACGGTTGATACGGCGCCAGCAGGGAGACGCGGACAGGTTTACCTGCTCGGCGATTTCGGCGGCCGTGAGCGAGGCATCCTGCTGCAACAGGTCCAGTATCTTGACATCGATTGGCGATAGATTCATAAATTTAAAAAAAATATTCTAAAAAAATTGATTTTAATGGAATTATTTTCCAATTAACACTGCATCTACGGCAATTGAGAAATTTATTTCCCACTCGACCAGTCTAAAATTATCCGATTCCCTCGCGCTGGTTTGGTGGTGTTATGAAAGTCTCTCTCGACGATAAATATACGCTGGACAAGGGCCGCGCTTTCATGACCGGCATCGAAGCCCTGGTCCGATTACCCATTCTGCAACATCAACGCGATCTCGATCGCGGACTCAACACGGCCTGTTTCATCTCGGGTTATCGCGGTTCGCCCATCGGCGGGCTCGACCAGGCCTTGTGGAAGGCCAAAAGCTTTACCGAGGCGCACAATATTCACTTTCTGCCCGGCGTTAACGAAGACCTGGCGATGACCGCGGTCTGGGGTAGCCAGCAGGTGGGGCTGTTTCCGGGAGCGAAGTACGACGGCGTGTTCGGCCTGTGGTACGGCAAGGGGCCCGGCCTCGACCGCAGCATGGACGTGCTCAAGCACGCCAACGCCTTCGGCACCTCGCCTTACGGCGGCGTGCTGGCCGTGGTCGGCGACGACCATGCCTGCAAGTCGTCGACCCTGCCCCACCAGAGCGATCACATGTTCGTCGGCGCAACCAGCCCGGTGCTCAATCCGTCCGGCGTGCAGGAAGTGCTCGACCTCGGCATCTTCGGCTGGGAGCTTTCGCGTTACAGCGGTTGCTGGGTCGGGATGAAGGCGATTACCGAAAACATGGATGCCGCGATCTCCGCCGAGATCGACCCCGGTCGCGTCCAGGTCGTGATTCCGGACGATTACGAATTACCGGAAGACGGCGTGCATACCCGCTGGCCCGACTCACCGATGGCGCAGGAAGAACGTCTGCAGCGTCACAAAATATATGCTGCCCGTGCGTTCGCACGCGCCAACAACCTGAACAGCATCGAACTCGACAGCCGTAATGCGCGCCTCGGAATCGTCACCACCGGCAAGTCCTACCTGGATACGCTGCAAGCGCTAGACGATCTTGGTATCGACGATAAGCTGGCCAGGAAAATCGGCATCAGGTTATACAAAGTGGGAATGAGCTGGCCGCTGGAACCGGTCATGACCCACAAGTTCGCCGAGGACCTCGAGGAAATTCTCGTGATCGAGGAAAAACGCAGCGTCATCGAGGACCAGTTGACCGGCCAACTCTATAACTGGCCGGTACACCGCCGACCCCGAGTGGTCGGCGAATACGACGAAGATCGCAACCTGCTGGTGACCAACCTCGGCGAACTGACCCCGGGCATGATCGCACGCGTTATCGCGGCGCGCATTGCGCGATTTTTCGATAGCGAATCGATCCAGCAGCGACTGAAATTTCTCGAAGCCAAGGAAGCCGCGCTCGCCAAACCTCGTAACCGCGCCGAGCGCAAGCCCTGGTTCTGCTCGGGATGCCCGCACAACACCTCGACCGTGCTGCCCGAGGGCAGCCGGGCCTACGGCGGCATCGGCTGCCACTACATGGCGACCTGGATGGATCGGGGCACCGTCACCTTTACCCAGATGGGTGGCGAAGGCGCGACCTGGCTCGGCCAGGCGCCGTTCACCGACACCAAACACGTGTTTCAAAACCTGGGCGACGGCACTTACTTCCACTCCGGCCTGCTGGCGATACGCGCGGCGGTCGCGGCCGGGGTCAATATCACCTACAAGATTCTCTACAACGACGCGGTCGCCATGACCGGCGGGCAACCTTTCGATGGGAGCTTATCAGTGTCGCAGATCGTCGAGCAGTTACGCGCCGAGGGACTAAAACGTATCGCCGTCGTATCCGACGAACCGGAAAGCTACCGCAGCATCGCCGACGCCGGGGTTAGCGTTGCACACCGCAGTCAACTCGAGGAAATCCAGTGCGAGCTGCGCGATACAGCGGGATGCACCGCGCTGATTTACGCACAAACCTGCGCCGCGGAAAAACGTCGCAGGCGTAAGAAAGGCATCCTGGTCGATCCACCCAAACGCGCCTTCATCAATGCCGCGGTATGCGAAGGCTGCGGCGACTGCGGGGTGCAATCCAACTGCCTGTCGATTATCCCGCAACAGACGAAACTGGGGCGCAAGCGCGCCATCGATCAGAGCGCCTGTAACAAGGATTTCTCCTGCCTGCGGGGATTTTGCCCGAGCTTCGTTACCGTGCACGGCGGGCAGCTACGAAGAAATCTCGCGCAGGCCGGCGACGACAGCTGGGCGACACCGCCGCAACCGCAGCGGCAGCCCCTGGTCGATACTTTCAGCATCCTGATCACCGGCATTGGCGGCACCGGCATATTAACCGTCGGCTCGGTCCTTGGCATGGCGGCACATATCGAACAGAAAGGAGTATCGGTGCTGAACCAGACCGGGCTCGCGCAAAAGTTCGGTGCCGTGACCGGGCATGTGCGCATCGCCGCGACACAGCAGGAAATCCATTCGGTGCGCATCCCCTCGGGCGAGGCCAGCCTGCTGCTCGGTGCCGACCTCGTGGTTTCGGCGGCCAACGACGCGCTGGCCAAGCTAAATCACGGGCATTCCCATGCCGTGATCAACAACCACCTGTCGCCAACCGCCGATTTCACCCATGACACGGATGCTATCTTCCCGGTCGACGATATGCAGCAGACGATCGAGGAGCAGATGGAACCGGGCCGTGGCCATTTCGTCAACGCCACGCGGCTGGCCACGAGCCTGCTCGGCGACGCGATATTCTCGAACTTCCTGCTGTTGGGCGTGGCTTACCAGCACGGCCTGGTGCCGCTGGAAGCGGATTCGATTCTCGAGGCTATCGAACTGAACGGAGTCGCGGTAGAAAAGAATCAGCAGGCCTTTCTGTGGGGCCGCCGCTTTGCCGTCGACGCCGACGCCGTGAGACGCGCGGCCGGTTTCGAAAAGCCGCATCAAACCGAGGCTGAGCAGACCGATCTCGACGAAATCATCGATTACCGCAGCGCCTGCCTGGTGGACTACCAGGACCAGGCTTATGCCGACCGCTACTTGGAGCTGCTGCAGCGAGTGCGCGCGCTGGAACAGTCACTGGATCCGCAGGGCGCCACCGACAGTTACGGTTTGACCGGGGCCGTGGCGCGCAGTTATTTTCAACTGCTCGCTTACAAGGACGAGTACGAAGTCGCGAGGCTTTACAGTAACGGTGATTTCGAAAAGACCCTGGCGACCCGGTTCGAAGGCGACTACCGACTGCGTTTTCACCTGGCGCCACCCTTGCTGGCGAAGCGCGATCCACAGACCGGCATTCCGCAGAAGCGCGAATTCGGCGGCTGGGTGCTGCTGTTGTTCCGCCTGCTGGCAAAGTTGAAAAAGTTCCGCGGCGGCGCGCTGGATGTTTTCGGCTATAGCGCCGAGCGCAAACTCGAAAGGCGCCTTATCGCTGACTATGAACGGGATATCGAGCAACTATTGAATGAAACCAGGCCGCATAATCTCGATACTGCCGTCGAGATCGCAAGCCTGCCGCAAAAAATCCGCGGCTTCGGACACGTCAAACAGGCCAGCATCGCCGAAGTTGCGTTATCGCGTTCGAATCTGTTCAAGAAATATATGGGAGATCACAGCGTAGACATTTACAAACCTTGACCTGCCACCTCGTTAAGCCCTAAGTTAGGGCTCTCGGCCAGGCGAACGGTGGCACCGAAACTCAGATGTCTTCGAAGTATCGTATTCCCATTACCGCGATAACCGTGTTCGGCACCAGCGGCCTGCTCACCTTTACCGTCGCCATCGTGCTGTTTCTTGGTTTCGGCCAGGCCGCCGAAAGCACGCGCAAACTTTTTGCCGATCAGTCCAAAACATTGATCGACGCCATGGAAAAGAGCCTCGAGGCTCACCTGTCGCCGGTCAGGGATCAGGCTCTGTGGGTTGCCAATGACATTAAGGACGTAACCGATCTCGACAAATTGGACGACTACTTTTACGGCGCGCTGGCGGCGACGCCGATGGTAGCTGGCATCGCGGTGATCAGGCCTGACGGTAGCAGTCGGCGCTGGCATCGAGAACAGCGTGTCGCGATCGACGAGGACTGGTCGCAGCAACCCTGGATCCGGGCATATCTGCAGCTGGTAAAAGACGCGGCCCAGCCTGGCTGGCGCGAGCCAATATTCACCAATACGGTCGATACCGCGACCTTGCTGCACGATATCCCACTTTACGACGAGCAGGGGGTCTTCATCGGTATCTTTGCGCAAATCGTTCCGATAGAGGAATTTTCGTATTACATCGCGCGCGAGTATTCCGATACGGGAATTACGCCATTCATCCTGTACGATCAGGATTTTGTTCTGGCTCACCCGATGCTTACCCTGGGTGACGAGCAGCAGCCGCTAAAGCGCCTCGACGATCTCGGAGACCTGGTGCTGCAACGCATCTGGTCGCCCGACGAAGATGCCGCCTATATTCAGGCCAGCCTCGAGAGCACCCGCGCCAGCGGTGTATTCCGGGATGACGATTTTTTCCTTATTCTGTATCGCGACCTGACCGGTTACGGACAGGCGCCGTGGACGATCGGCGCCTACATCAACACTAGCCTGCTCAGCGAAAAACCGGGAGAACGCATCATGAAGGCGCTCGCAGCGGGACTGGCGGTACTGGTGCTGGCAGTTATCGCATCGGTAGTCGTCGGACGCAAGGTCAGCTCGCCGGTCAAGGCGATCGTCAATGCCGCAAACGCCGTGGATTCGGGCGACCTGGAACACGTCGAACCACTTCAGGGCAGCCATATACGAGAGCTGGACGATGCCGGCGCGGCCTTTAACAACATGGTCCACGGACTGCGTGAACGCAAGCTTATACGCGACACGCTGGGTCGATTCGTTCCCGAGGAAATCGCCAGTTCACTGCTGGCCGGCGGTGGCGACCTCGAGGTCCAGCAAAGCGAGGCCACGATCCTGTTTTGCGATATCGAAGCCTTCACCCGGCTAACCGAGATCCTGGGGCCGGTCAAGATCGTCGAAGTACTGAACGCCTTTTTCTCGCGCATGGTGGAGATCCTCGAACATCATGGCGGTGTAGTAACCCAGTTCCAGGGAGACGCAATCCTGGCTACCTTCAATGTTCCGGTGGCAGACGACGAGCATGCGCGCAATGCCGTGCTGGCGGCGCAGGCCATGC
>CAMYON010000083.1 GCA_947260025.1 uncultured Gammaproteobacteria bacterium | reverse complement strand
ACGCTCGAGCAGGGCATGACGAACCTGGTCAGCCTCTTGGGAATAGGGAGACGGAAATTCTGTCGCGGTTTGGGCAAGATTGCTTTTCATGAGCTTTCCTTATGGTCTTTTGGTATCGAGATTAGTGGATTTTCGGTGCGGCTCCGGATCAGCCAACCTGTGCCAGGTGGCGGCCGCCGTCGAGCGCAATGGTTTTACCGGTCAGGTAACGGCTTTCGAGGAGATAGCGAATCGCGTTAACGCCTTCGGTTTCGCCGGGCGCGATGCCCAGCAGGGATTTCTTTAACGCTTTTTCACGATAGGCGTCGTCGTCGTCCTGGTTGAACATCAGCAGCGCCGGCGCGATGCTGTTGACCTTGACCAGCGGGGCGAACTTGCTGGCGAAGGACAGCGTAAGATTGTCCAGCGCTGCCTTACTGGCAGCGTAGGCAATGTGTTTTTTGCTGCCGGTGCCTGCAACGTAGTCGCTCATGTGAATGATGTCGGCGTTGCCTCGCAGTTCGCCGTTTCGGCGCAGCAGGTCGCCGCATTCCTGATTCAGCAGGTAAGGCGCCGTCACGTGAACGTTCATCATCCGTTGCAGCACGAAAGCGTCGGACTGTTCGTCGCCCTCGGGCATCCACTCCGAGGCGTTGTGTATCAGAGCCCTGAGGGAATGGTAGCGGTAGCCGAGCTCATCGGCGAAGCTCAGGATTCCCTGCTCGCTGCTGAAATCGGCCTGAATGGTTTCGATGCCTTTTTGCTGCAATTTCTCGAGCAGCGGGCGCGGTTTGCGATAGGTGATGACGACGCGATAGTTTTCCTCGTTTAACGCGAGCGCCGCCGCCAAACCGAGGCGTTGCGCACCACCGGTAATGACGACAGGGGAAGCCGACCCCGACATGCTAGTTATTCCCCTGGCGGCTGGCGCTCAAGGTTACTGAAACGGAGTCGGCAAAGCGCAGGGCGTGAGGCTTGTCCACGCGCACCTCGGCAAAACTAACCTGTTCCGACTCGGAAGCAATGGCGAGTAAGTCGGCGGTCAACTTTTCCAGCAGCTGGAAGCGTCCGTTTTCGATATGGTGGATCATGCGCTTGGTGATGCTCTTGTAGTTGAGCGCGTCGGCCTCGGCATCGCTCACGAACGCCGCGTCCGCCCGGTAGCGTATTTCGGCGTTGACGACCACGTCCTGCTGCTTGGTCTTTTCCTCGGGGTTGAAGCCGATGTAGGTGCGCAGACGCAGGTTGCTGATGTTGATCCGTGCCTCGCTCACGCGCGCAGGCTTGGCCAGGGTTTGTATCTTGGAAACGGATTTCATAGTTTGTTGGCTTTAGTCGGTATTATATGTCTTACGCCGCGGACCCTCGTTTGGATCAGCGGCGACTATGCGGCCAGGTGCATTGTCAACATCGAGGCGCTGGCAACCATCGTCAGTATCCCGCGCATTTTGCGGTATCGACTTTCGAGATCGGTGAACACAGGGCTGGTTTGCTCTGCGAAATAAATGCTCATCAGCAGGATCGCGGCCGCCAGGGCCCACCACTGCAGCGCAAACACGAAAATCAGCAGACCCACCAGGAAATAAAGGTTACTGAGCAGCAGAGCCTTGCCGGCATCCCGGTTCAGGGCCATCCCCCACCAGCTACCGGTCAGAAAGCTGATAATGCCGAATGCATACGCCTCGGCGATGCGTAACGCCAGGGCCGAGTATTCCGAATCGAGAACCACGACTAGCGCCGGGAAGACAAATGGAATCAGCCCGGCGTAGCCCAGTAGCGCCATGGTTCGTTGTGACGAGATCATCGGGTGCTAATTTTTTAGCAATTGAACAATATCCTGCTCCAGCGAACTGCCGGTTGGCTTGACCATCGAACCGTAGTGCTTGACGCTCTGACCGTCGGGCGCGATCAGGTACTTGTTGAAGTTCCAGCTCGGAGCGTTACCTGTTTTCTGCGCAAGTTGCTGGAACAACGGGTTTGCGTCGTTGCCCCTGACCGCACTCGGCGCCAGCATGGTAAAAGTGACGCCGTAGTTGATGTAGCAAACCTCGGCCGTCTTGGCTTCATCGCTGGCTTCCTGGAAGAAATCGTTGGACGGAAAGCCGACCACCTCGAGACCCTGGTCGCGGTACTTTTTGTAAAGCGCTTCTAGTCCCTTGAACTGGCCGGTGAAGCCGCAGTGGCTCGCGGTGTTGACGACCAGCAGTACCTTGTCCTGAAAATCGTTACAGAAATTGACGGTTTGCTCGGAACGCAGCTTTTGCGCCTCGAAATCGAGCAAACTGTCGCAACTGGCGAAGGCGGTGTTAGCGAGCAGCAGCAGCGGAATTGTTGATACAAGTTTTAAAAGTTTCATGGGATCTCCTTTAATTGATTTACCAGGGAAGCTGGCTGCCATCCCAGGCCCAGAACTGGCCGCTTTGGGATGGGTCGAGTTGGCTTAACAGCGACACGAAACTGGTCGCGGTATAAGATGGATCGAACAGGCCGCCAGGCGGCACGTTGGCTTGAAACGGTTTCGACAGCGCGGTGTCATTGGTGCCCGGATGCAGCGCGGCGACGCAACCCCGGGGATGACTGTGCCGCCATTCGATGCTCAGAGTCTTGAGCGCCATGTTGAGTGCGGCTTTCGAAATGCGATAACTATACCATCCGCCCAGGCGATTATCCTCGATGCTGCCCACTCGAGCCGAAATGGTCGCCAGTACGGGTGCCGGGCTTTTTTTAAGCGCCGCGGAAAAATGTCTGGCCAGTAACAGCGTTGGCAGCGTGTTGATCCTGATGTTTTCCAGCAGGAACTCGGCGTCCAGCGAACGGATATTTTTCTCGGGCCCGCCGGATGCGCCATGCAGGAAACCGGCGCAGTTAACGATCCAGTCGACGCGGTCGAAGTCTGCGGCCCAGGTTTCGATGGCGCCCGGGTCGACCACGTCGAGCTGCCGCCAGGCGACGCGCTCGTGTTGGAACGGGATGGCGCTGCGATGATGGGTCGCGCAGATTTCTGCGGTCGGGAATTCGTCCAGCAGCGCTCTCGTCAGCGCCTGTCCGATCCCGCCGCTGGCGCCGACAACGACGAGTCGCTGCGGGGATTCAGCCATGGGGTAGTCAAAGCCTCGTTGGAATGTGTGGTGTTATACGCGGTGGCCTGCGGACCGGATCAGTCGGGGTGGGCGGGTTTGCTTGTGGATCAGCTGGCCTTGCTGACGCCGGACAGCAGCTCCTCGAACTCGGGAGCCGGCAGTGCCCTGGAAAACAGGTAGCCCTGGCCAAAGTCACAGCCGGCCGATTCCAGCAGCGCACGTTGCTGGCGGGTTTCGATGCCTTCCGCCACCACTTTCAGCCCCAGCTTGTGCGCCATCGCAATAATCGCGTGGCACAGCACGATGTCATCCGAATCCTGTCCCAGGTTTTGCACGAACGAGCGATCGATTTTCAGGTAGTCGATGTCGAATTTTTTGAGGTAGGCGAGCGACGAGTAGCCGGTGCCAAAGTCATCCAGCGAGACCTGGATACCGACATCCCGGAACATCAACAGGTTCTTGGTGAGCTTGCCGACGTTTTCCATCAGCAAGCCCTCGGTAATCTCGATTGCGATCGCCCTTCCGGGCAGTTCGAGCTGCTGCAGGTGCTTAACCCAGTGATCGACATGCGTGCTTTTCGAGTCGAACTGGACCGGGGACGCATTGATGCATACCTGGAACTCCGGATGATAGGTCTGGCGCCAGTGACCGACCCGGTCCAGCGCCTCGCGAAAAACCCAGTCACCGATCTGGTTGATCAGGCGCGTTTCCTCGGCATAGGTGATGAACCGGTCAGGGGTCATCAGTCCGTGCTCGGGGTGTTGCCAGCGTATCAGGGCTTCACCCTTGCAAATGTCCCCGCTGTGCAACTCCACGATTGGCTGGTAGTGCAGCACGAACTCGCTATTCGACAAGGCCTTGTGCATATCCTTTACGGTCGACATGCGGGTCATCGCGGCCTTTTGCATCGACGGGGTGAAGTACTGGAAACAGTTACGCCCGAGATTCTTGGCGGCGTACATGGCCTGGTCGGCGTTCTTCATCAGCTGGTCGATCTCGGTGCCATCCTGGGGATAGAAAGTAATGCCGATACTGGCGGAGACATAGGCCGTTTCGTCGGCAAGCTTGAACGGTCGCGACATTTGTTCGAGAACTCCGCTGGCGACCCGATCCACGCTGGCGTAATCGTCGAGTCCGCCCATGATTATGGTGAACTCGTCACCCCCGAGCCGGGCGACCGTATCCACCTCCCGGATGTAGTTGGACAGCCGGTGAGCGGCCTTCTGCAGCAAACGGTCGCCGACCTGGTGCCCCAGGGTGTCGTTGACATCCTTGAACTGGTCGAGATCGAGGTAGAGCAGGGCAACGCTCTGATCCGCGCGGTTAGCCTTCTTGATCTCCTGCTCGAGACGATCCTGCAACAGCTTGCGATTGGCGAGGCCGGTCAGGCTGTCGTAGTTTGCCTGCTGCCAGATCAGCTTCTCGGCCTCTCTCTTGGCCGTAATGTCCTCGCCCAACGATGCGATTCCGATGGTCGCACCCCGCTCGTCATAGATTGGCGTGTTGTACCATTCGCAGATGATAACCCGGCCATCCCGGGTAACGTTCTCGTTGATTTTCTGCGATCCGGTCGCCTTCTTGACCAGGTCGCCAAACCGGCCATTCATCTCCTGTTTGAGGTCCTCGGGAACTATCAGTTCGCTCCCGTGTTTGCCGATCGCTTCTTCTGCGCTGTAGCCGAAAATATTTTCGGCTGCCTTGTTCCACTGGGTGCAGCGGAAGTCCTGGTCCCAGGTGATCGCGGCCAGCGGCGTGTTTTCCAGGTGATGCGACATCAGCGCCTGGCTATCGATCAGTGCCGATTCAGTCCTGGCTCGCTGTTCGATATCCACCAGCAGCAGCCCCAGCAGGGCGGTTGCCACCGAAAACACGATTATCATCGGCAGGGTGAGCTGGGACCACTGGGCGCTGGAATTCGCCGGCGGCAAGCTGTTTAGCATAAGCCCGGCGCAGGCGTGAACCGCGAAGCCCAACGCCATGAACTGCAAAAAACCCGGCTTGAACCAGTCGCGCGATGTTGCGTAACGAAACGCCAGGCCCAGCAGGGCACTCGCCACGAGGATGCCGGCATCGACCCAACTGCCGTCACCGACCAACATTACGAAGGCCGATACCAGGCCGAGGCTTAGCAGCGCTACCAGCGGTCCCCCGAACAGGCCGCCAAGGCTCAGTATCATGGCGCGGGAGTCGATCAGGCTGCCCGCCACCGGAGTGATCTGGATCGTCATGCCGAACAGGCATGCGCCGGCAAACAGCAGGCCGGACACCAGTTGCTGCCCTAAGGCGTTCTTGCGAAACGCACGTATGACAAAACCCTGCAGTAAGCTGAGGGCCAGCAACAAAACGGTCGTGTTTACAAGGTCTAGTGCCATCGGACGGTCGGGTCAGCGATTCGAACGCCCGTATCCGAATATAAGCAATCGGGCTAAATTAACTATAGTTCATAACTATGTAGACATCTTGATCGGCAGCCCGCGATTATTTATGAGGTTTTAGTACCAGGCGGCTTGGCCACGACGGATTCAGTTCGCCTTGTGTCGTCCGCCTGGAGACGGGGCAACCTGTCCCGAACCAAAAAGCATACTGAAATTCCAGCACCTGACGATGTTGCGGCGGCCGAGTGCGAACTCGCGCACCGTGAGTTCGGGTAAAGACAGGATCATGCAGCTGTGATTGAAAACCGAGCTGCCCGGATTGACCACGAAAACGCGGCCCAGCGGCAGCGCGAAAACCTGATGCGTGTGCCCGACGATTAGTACGTCACTATCGACCTCCGCCAGGTTGCTGGTCCATTCCTGCCGGCGGTCTTCGATGATGCCGCCCTGCTGGTCCAGCAGCTTGATCCCGCCGTTCTGCTCTTCCGGCGGGTTGGCGTGCACCACCAGTACCCTTAGACCTTCGATCTCGAGTTCCAGCCTCAGCGGCAGTGCCTCGAGGTAAGCGCGCACGTCCTGGTCGTCCTCACGCGCCGGCTGTTCGAGGTAAGACTGATCGTGATTACCCATCACGGCCTTGCACCTGGCGTGCGCCAGCAGGTCGATCGTTGGCGCCACGGTATCGTAGTACCCGGCGATATCACCCGCGCAGATGATATCGTCGACGCTTTCGCGCTCGAATATATCGAGCGCCTGCCGCAGCGGTTGCGGGCTCGCGTGCACGTCGCTAATGAGTCCGATTCTGGTGGTCATCCGCTTTATCTTAACCCTGGTTCGATCCTCGACGCAGTTACTAGCGAGCGAAGCTGCGATTATTGGCGTCGACTTCACGCTGCTTTTTGAGGGCGTATATTTCCCCCTGTGGTTTCCAGGAATAATCCTTATCTAGCAGCGTGGGCGACCAGTACAGTTCACCCGAGTAACGCCAGGGATCGAGCACCAGCCCCTGCTCCAGCGATTCGCCGCGGGCGCTGATGACAACCGTGCTGTGCTCGAGACGAAACGCGCGCTCGTAGTTGGCGATCGCCCAGTGCAGGTCGAGACTGTGGAATCTCTCCTGTTTTAGTCGCGTTATCAGGTCGCGGGTCCAGTCGACGCAGAGTCCGCGCGGCTTGAGCCCGAGGTTGACCTTGATATTGTGCACCAGCGCCGAATCCGTAATTTCGTATTCGCGCGCCAGTTGCAGGCTGTACTCGATCGCTATTCTTGCTGCTTGCCGGGCTTCGCTGGCATCGATGTCATCGCCGAGCGCGAGAATCGCGCGATTCAGTTCGCCGATACGTTGCTCTGCAATCGCCGGGTGCGGCTCGAGTCGCGGGCCCTGGCTGGCGCAGCCGTTAAGCAATATCAATAAACTGGTCAGGGCGCAAAGCAGTTTGATTGCGCGGAATTCGGGAAACATCGGTTACTCCAGGAATCGCCGCCACAACGTTATCCCAGGAACCGGTAACTTGTCGAGTGCCTGGTTGCTCGATAGGCGCCTGCAGCGGCGCATTGTGCCCAGGGATGATGAGACATGCGGCTCAACTCTGCTACACTGCGCGCAAGCCTGAATCAGATTGAAACCGTTATGCGCAGCTTGACCGATCGCCTCGACAACAACGAAGTTCTGCTACTCGATGGTGGCGTCAGTACCGAGATCCGGCGCCGCGGGGTGACGCTGGACAAGAATGTCTGGAGTGGGCTTGCCACCAAGACAAATCCCGACCAGGTGCGCGAGGTGCACGAGGATTACATCCGTGCAGGGGCGCAGGTAATCACCGCAAATACCTATTCCACGGCCCGTCACGTGCTCGAGAGCGTCAACCTGGGGCACGAGTCAAAGTTGCTGAACCTGAAATCGGTGCAGCTGGCGCAGCAGGCGCGCGACGAAGTGGCCCGGGAGGACGTCTACATCGCGGGTTCGATGTCGAGCATGCCGCCCCTGACCAGTCACCACGAAGTGGCCACCGGCGAGCACGTGGTGTCGAGTTACCAGGAGCTGGCCGAGGGGCTGGCGCAAGCCGGGGTCGACGTCATAATTGCCGAAATGATGCGTGACATCGAAAACGCCAGCATCGTTATCAAGGCCGCGGTATCGACCGGGCTGCCGGTTTGGATCGGCTACAGCGCGATGATGGCGGACAATGGCGTCGACGTGCGCAGTTTGCGCTGGAAGAACACCGACGACACCACCAGCGCCCATGACTTTGGCGAAATGGTCGAAACCCTTAAGCCGCTGGGCGGGCAGGCCGCCGGGATCATGCACACCCGGGTCGAGGACATCGTGCCTGCACTGCAGGTACTGCGCGAACACTGGTCCGGTCCATTGCTCGCCTATGCCGAAACCGGCAAGCTGATTTTGCCCGACTGGCGCTATGAAGAAGTCAGCACGCCCGATGAGTACGCCCACGAAATCGAAGGCTGGATCCGCGATCACGGGGTGCAGATCGTGGGTGGTTGTTGCGGCACCGGCCCCGAACATATTCGAGCCCTCAAGCAGTTGCTGTCCACGATTGAAAGCTAATGGCGACTATAGGACAGGATGTCCGCCTCGCTGACTCGTGGAAGGTCGTTCGCGGGTAATAGTTGCGACAACGATGACAATCGGGGGCTGCACCCGGTTTTCTCGCCAGGATCTGAAAACACGGCAACTTGCTGACATGGATCATTAAAATTCGAATACCGCTGTTTAGAATCTGCTGGCATGTATTCTTTGCCCGGGAATAAATTATGACGGGATCGATTGATCTCGAAACCAAAACGGTGACCTCCGTGGCGCTGCTCGGGCCCGATTACCGTCGCTTCAGCTTCGAACTGCTGTGCAAGGACGGTGACGAGGTCAAGGCCGGCGCCGCGGTGATGCGCGATGCACGCCGGCCCGATATCAGGCTGGTTGCGCCTGCGCCCGGCAGAATTTCCCGCGTCGAACGCGGTGCGCGGCGCAAGCTGCTATCGCTGCAAATCGATGTCGACGAGAGCCTCGGCGTGACCCGGTATGAATCGCCACCCGATGACGAACGCTCGACGCTGCGTAGATTCATGCTCGAATCCGGCGCCTGGAGCAGCCTCCGTACCCGACCATTCGGCAACATTCCACGCCCGGAAGCGGAGCCCGCGGCGATTCTCGTTACCGCGCTCGATACGTCTGCTTTCGCGCCCGATCCGCGTCCGGTCATCGATGCCTGGTTCGACGAGTTCAAGGCCGCGGTTTCCGCGCTGGTAAAAATATCGGCGGCACCGGTTTATCTCTGCCACGCCCCCGGCCATTCGCTTGCGATCGAGGATTCCGACAGGATTCGCAGGGTTGCTTTCAGCGGTGGCGATTCGGCAGGATTACCGGGGGTGCATATCAATGCGCTGTGTCCGATCGGTTTCGCCGGTGGTGAGGTCTGGCACCTGGGCTACCAGGACGCTATAGCGCTTGGGCATTTGTTGCTGCGAGGTAAGCCCTGGCTGCAGCGTGTCGTTTCGATTGCCGGCAGCGCGGTCAAGAATCCTCGAAGCCTGCTGGTGTCGCCGGGGGCAGCTATCGACGAACTGCTGGCCAATGAACTCGGCGATAGCGCGACGCAAATTATTGCCGGTCCTCCGGTTTACGGGCGCGCGCTAGCGCCCTGGCAGAAGTATCTCGCTGCGGGACAGCGGCAAATAACGATACAGGCAACCAGCGCCGCTGAATCGGAAACCCCGCCGCCGACGACCGGTGTGCTGATCCCAGGCGGCCGGCTGGAGCAGGTGGCCCCACCCGGGATCTACCCGGTGCCCCTGATGCGTGCGCTGCAACTCGGCGACGCCGAGCGCGCGCGTGAACTCGGTGCGCTGGAGCTGGTGGAAGAGGACGTGGCGCCGCTGAGCCACGCCTGTATCTCCAACAACGACTACGGGCTGCTATTGCGCAACGTGCTCGATCAACTCGAGGCAGGGCGCTGATGTCCGCGATATCAGGCCCGGCGGGCGGCCAGCGCCGTATCCTCAAGTTGCAGCTGCTGGCGCTGTTGCCGGTCAGTATCGCAGCCGTCGTCAACTGCGGTTACCAGTACCTGTCGGTGCTCGCTGCCGAACCCGGGCGCGCCAGCGATGACTTGCGCAGTAACCTGGCGGCCGGCCTCGGCGCCAGTTACCAGGAACCGGGCCTTTATGACTGGATTGCCGCCGGCCTCGCGCACTTTTTACCGATGCTGTTGCTGGCCCTGGTCATCGGCGGCTTGTGGGAACGGATTATCGCGGCGCAACGCAAGCGCGCGGTCGAATCCGGCTTCATCCCGATCGCGCTGCTGCTGACGCTGATGCTGCCGGGTTCGGCGCCGTTCAGTCATATCGTCTACGGTATGTCGTTCGCGATCCTGCTGGGCAAGGGCATATTCGGTGGTGACGGCAAGACCTTTATCAGCCCGGCGCTGCTGGGTGTCGCCATCGTGCAGGTGAGTTTCCCGAGCGCTGCCGGTCAACATCCATTGTGGCAAGGGTTGGCGGGCTATTCCGGCAGCGACGCCATCGCCCTGTTTCATCGCGGCGGTGAAACCGCGCTGGCCGAGGCCGGTATCGACCTGTGGGGTGCATTTATCGGCAGCATCAGCGGTACGCTCGGCACGACCTCGCTGCTTGCGGTAGGGCTCGGCGCCGCGGTGTTGCTGGTCACGCGGATCATCGCCTGGCGCCTGCTGTTGGCGCAATTCATCGGTCTCGCGGTGGTGGCCACGTTGTTCAACCTGTCGGGCAGCGATGCGGGCGCCGCCGCGATGCCGGCCTACTGGCATCTGTTGCTCGGCAGCTTCGCGTTCGGCGCGGTCTTTATCGCCTGCGATCCGGTCGCCTCCTGTTGTACCAACCCGGGACGCTGGATACAGGGTTTCCTGATCGGCGCGCTGGTGGTTTTGATTCGGGTCGTGAACTCGACCCACCCCGACGCCGTTATCCCGGCAATGCTGCTGGCCTCGATCACCGCGCCGCTGATCGATCACGCGGTCATCACCTGGAACATTCGACAACGGGCGCGCCGTCATGTCTGAAACCGTGAGCAAGGACAATACCCTCAGAGCGCTGGGCGTCGCGCTGGCGGTGGCCTTCGTCTGCGCGCTGCTGGTTTCGGTCGTCGCCGTCAGCCTGCGGCCCATCCACAAGGCCAACATCGAGGCCGAGCGCATTGCCCAGCTCGAGCTGGTGCTGGCGGCGTTATCGGATATCGGGCGGGCGCAGACCATCGACAGCCTGGAGGCGCGCCTGGTCAACCTCGAAACCGGCGCATTCGATGAATCGATCGATCCTACGACCTTCGATGCCGACAGAGCTGCGAGCAAGCCGGCGACCAGCGTCGCGATTCCGGCCGACCTCGATCTGGCGGGCCTCAAGCGGCGCGCACTGCTGGCCCAGGTTTACCTGGTGCGCGGCGGCGGCAACGCGATCGACCTGGTCATACTGCCGGTTTCGGGGCGCGGCTACCAGTCGACGCTGCGCGCCTGGCTGGTGCTCGATGGCGATACGCGCACGGTGCGCGCGCTCAAGTTTTACCAGCATGGCGAAACCCCGGGCGTCGGCGCTCGTATCGAGGAACCCGAGTGGGAAGCGCAGTGGCAGGATCTGCCAGCCTATGACGATGATGGCGTATTGCGTATCGGCGTCCGGTCGCATGGCGGCGGATACAGCGACGACGCGC
>CAMYON010000082.1 GCA_947260025.1 uncultured Gammaproteobacteria bacterium | reverse complement strand
CTTAGCGGTGAAGCCCAGGCGGCCGCCGCGGTGCCCGTGCCCGGCGCTTTGTACATTTGCCCGATGTGCCCCGAAGTCGAGGAGGACCACCCTGCCAGTTGCCCGAGCTGCGGCATGGCGCTGGAGGTATCCGGACCACCCTTGCCCGCTACCCGCACCGAATACACCTGTCCGATGCACCCGGAGATCGTGCAGGACTACCCCGGCGATTGCCCCAGTTGCGGCATGGCGCTGGAGCCGCGCACTATCGAGGTAGAAGAGAAAAACGAAGAGTTGATCGATATGAGCCGCCGTTTCTGGATCGGCCTGGCGCTCTCGTTGCCGGTTTTCGTGCTGACCATGATGGCCGATCTCGCGCCGTCGCTGCTGCCACAATTCTTGTCGATCAAGACGGTGCAGTGGATCGCGTTTCTGCTGACGGCGCCGGTGGTTCTGTGGTGCGGCCTGCCGTTTTTTGCGCGCGGCTGGCTGTCGCTCAAGACTCGCAACCTCAACATGTTTACGCTAATCGCTATCGGCGTCGGGGTCGCCTTCGGCTACAGTATCGTTGCGCTGCTGCTGCCCGGTATATTTCCACCGAGCATGCTGCATGGCAATACGGTTCCGGTTTACTTCGAAGCAGCGGCGGTGATAACAACGCTGGTACTGCTGGGCCAGGTGCTCGAACTGCGCGCCCGCAGCCACACCAACGCGGCTATCAAGCTACTGCTCGGGCTTGCGCCCAACACGGCTCGCATCGTGCGCGATGACGGCAGCGAGCAAGACGTTGCGCTCGAGCAGGTCAAGCCGGGCGACATCTTACGCGTCCGGCCCGGGGAAAAAATACCGGTGGATGGAATCGCCACCAGCGGCGACAGCGCGGTCGACGAGTCGATGGTCACCGGCGAACCGATACCGGTGGCAAAAGCGGCCGGCGACAGCCTGATCGGAGCCACCGTCAACGGCACCGGCAGCCTGTTGATGCGCGCCGAGAAGGTTGGCGCCGACACGCTGCTCGCGCAGATCGTGCTCATGGTGAGCGAAGCGCAACGCTCGCGCGCGCCGATCCAGAGGCTGGCCGATCTCGTTGCCGGTTACTTCGTGCCCGCGGTCGTGATGATCGCCGCTATCACGATGATCGTCTGGGGATTCGTCGGTCCCGAACCCCGGCTCGCCTACGCCATCATCAACGGCGTCGCGGTCCTGATTATCGCCTGCCCCTGCGCGCTCGGCCTGGCAACGCCGATGTCGATCATGGTCGGCACCGGCAAGGGTGCGACGCTCGGCGTCTTGATCAAGAACGCCGAAGCGCTGGAGGTGATGGAGAAAATCGACACCCTGGTGGTCGACAAGACCGGCACGTTGACCGAAGGTAAACCACGTCTGCTTGGCATCGAAGTCGAACAGGGTTTCGACGAAAACCAGGTTCTTCGCCTTGCGGCGAGCCTCGAGCGCGCGAGCGAGCACCCGCTGGCGGAAGCCATCGTCGCGGGCGCCCGCGAACGCGGCATCGAGCTCTCCGACACCAACCAATTCAATTCAATCACCGGCCAGGGCGTTAGCGGCGAAGTCGACGGGCAAGCCGTCGCGCTCGGCAACCAGGCATTGATGCAGGCGCTTGGTATCGAAACCGGCACTATCTCATTGCAGGCCGAAGCCGGACGAGCGCAGGGCCATACGGTTATGCATGTCGCGCTCGACGGCCGCTCCGCCGGGCTAATCTCGGTCGCCGATCCGATCAAACCATCCACCCCTGACGCGATCGAAAAGCTGCACGATGAGGGCGTCGAAATCGTCATGCTGACCGGCGATAACCAGGCTACCGCGCGAGCGGTCGCCGAGCGGCTCGACATCGACCGCGTGGAAGCCGAGGTATCGCCCGATAAAAAAGCCGAAATCGTCAAACGATTGCAGCACGAGGGGCGACTGGTCGCCATGGCTGGAGATGGAATCAACGATGCGCCCGCGCTGGCACAGGCTCACGTCGGCATCGCGATGGGCACCGGCACCGATATCGCCATGGAAAGCGCCGGCGTGACCCTGGTGAAGGGAGACTTGCGCGGTATCGTCAGGGCCCGCCGCCTGAGTCGGGCGACCATGCGTAATATTCGGCAAAATCTGTTTTTCGCCTTTGTTTACAACTCGCTCGGGGTACCGATCGCGGCAGGTGTGCTGTACCCGTTTTTCGGCTTATTGCTGTCGCCGATGATTGCAGCCGCCGCCATGAGCTTCAGTTCGGTATCGGTGATCAGCAACGCATTGCGACTGCGCAAGACACGCGTCTAGTCCAGGTGAGATGCGGAAACGACGCTGAGGCGGCTACCCACGATGTCTGCAGCATTCCACGGTTCACATAATTTTCCCTGCTCCTTCTACTCGACCGCAAGATTCATTATCATCGGATGATGTTTGTCGATTGGAGTAAGAATTGAAGACTGCGAAATTTCGAACAGCCGTTTTGCTTGTCACGCTGGTTACGATCGTCAGCTGCGCGACGAACCCGGTTACCGGTCGCAAGCAACTGATGCTGATTTCCGAGGACAAGGCGATCACGGCTTCCAAGGAAGCCTATACCAAGATGCTTGCGCCGCTGGACGAAGACGGTTTGATAGACAGCGATGCGAAGATGACGCAAAGAGTCCATCAGATTACCGCGAAACTGGTGGCACAGGCGATCAAGTATCGCCCCGAGACGGAGAAGTGGGAATGGCGTGTGAAAGTGATCGAGGAACCCGAAACCGTTAACGCGTTCTGCATGGCGGGCGGCAAGATGGCGATTTACTCGGGCCTGATCGAGAAGCTCGAGGCCAGCGATGACGAACTGGCACAGGTCATGGGACATGAGATTGCGCACGCGCTATCCGCACATACCGCCGAGAAGATGTCGATAGCGCTGGCCACGACTGTCGCCGCAACCACTTTCGCGATAACCCAGGATCGACCCGGCGTTGCCCTGGCCGGGGCCTCCCTAGCCGCGGCGCTGGCGATCAAGCTGCCCGGAAGCCGGCTGGCAGAATCGGAAGCGGACGAAATCGGCATCGAGCTCGCCGCGCGCGCCGGTTACGATCCCCGTGCCGCCGTCACACTGTGGCAAAAAATGGCCAAAGCCTCGGGCAACGACAGCGAGTTCGATTTTTTCAGCACGCATCCCGCGCCCAAGAAAAGGATGGAAAAACTGGATATGCTGGTGCCGAAAATGATGCCGTATTACGAGGCTAAAGGGGAACGGCCGGTTTATCCCCTGGAAACCGATTAGCCGACCCGGCGATCGCCTTTGCGGCTGCCGCTGCCCTCGGATTATGCGCTTTCGGGCTCGCGCTCTGCTGCAGCCGTGTAGGCCAGGTACTTGCGTTGGGTGGCGATGTGGTCCGCCAGGAACTTCGCATCGTGCCAGACACCCCAGATGAAAGAAGAGCCGCGGCGCGATTGCCAGGGCAATCCCAGGAAATAGACTCCGGGCTCGGCTGAAATTCCGCGTTGATGCTTCGGCTTGCCCTGCTCGTCGAAGGCATCTACTTTCAACCAGCTGTAATCAACCGCAAAGCCTGTTGCCCAGATGATCGAGGTTATTCCAGCCTGTGCCAGATCTAACTCCAGGATCGGATTGGTCACGCACGCCGGATCCGTCTCGATTACGCGGGCTTCAGGCTCTTCCGGGAGGTCGAGGCCGTTGCGAGCGACATAGGCGTCAGCCTCGTCCAGCACCGACAGGTAATTCGCATCCCCTTGCGCCAGATTATCCGCCAGATCCGTCGCGAAGCGCATCACGCCTTCCTCGAACGCTTCCGTACGACCAACGAGGGTCATCCCCTGCGCGGCAAGACGCCGAAAATCGACCGTCTGCCCGCCGTGGGCACCGCTCACCGAGATCGTGACATGTTCCGTTCCCGGCCCGGGAGCCGCGGCATCCCACTTGCCGAGGACTCCCAGCCACCAGACGAAATCACGCCCGCGATAACTCCGGGGAGGACGGTCGTGAGGCCCGACCGAGAGGTAAACTCGCCTGTTCGCTTGCAGCAGCTCATCCGCGATCTGCCCGCCGGAAGACCCTGCCCCGACCACCAACACCCCACCCTCGGGCAGCTGCCCGGGGTTGCGGTAGGCGTTGGAATGGAGCTGCATGATTCCCGCATCTTCGGGCACCACGGCCGGGATGACGGGGTGCTGGAAAGGTCCGGTGGCGGCAACCACGCTGTTGGCTTCGATCACGCCGTCGGATGTTTCGACACGAAAGCCGGGGAGACCGACATTCTTTGTCACTTCCTTTACCTCAACGCCACAGCGAATCGGAGCAGCGATCTTTTCCGCGTAAGCGACAAAATAGTCCGCCACCCGCTCCTTGGGGGCGAACGCATCGGGATCGAGATCGGAGAACTCCAAGCCCGGAAACCGATCGTGCCAGGCAGGTCCATTGGCAACCAGCGAGTCCCATCTTTCCGAACGCCAGCGTTCCGCAATGCGGTAACGCTCCAGAACGAGGTGAGACACGCCGCAGTTGCTGAGGTGCTCACTCATGGCCAAACCGGCCTGGCCGCCGCCAACGACTAGCGTCTCTACTTTTTCGATTGCCATTACTGGTTCCTATTCTGTCTGGACACGTCTTGCCGGTGATAAAGCGAATGCATTATCACCCAGTTACCAACATTTAATAAAATACTCGTTTCCGATGACTTGAATCAAAATTATTGAAGCAGTGGTCGTTGCTCTGGAGTTTCCGTTGTTCTAACGCACACCCGACGTCCGAGTTATCGAGTACCAATTAATCGTTCGGTGTAAACATTAAACCAACAATACCGGGCGTCGCTGCTGCCGAGCCAGCTTAGACGTGCCCGTAACTCTGAAACCCGCTGGAAGGCCTGGCAACTAGCCCAGGCTTAAAACAGCATCTTTTAGCAATTCCCGCAACGGGATGACATTGCTGTCATGACTAACGCTGTCTGTACTCCATATGTTACGCACACCGGCCCGGATCAGCTGCTGTTTCGCATCGTCGCCTAGCAACGCGTGGGTAACCAGCACATCTACCTGACGGGCATTGCCGGCGAGACAACCTTCGATGGCGACCAACAGCGTATGCCCGCTACTGGCCACGTCGTCAACGATTACGACGTTGCGGCCGCGTAAATCGATCCCGGGCAAGGTAATCTCGACCTCGCGATCGCCGCTACGCAGTTTTTCACAAACCCCGAATTCCCATTTATTCGGCCTGGCGACGGCACCAACCCATTGCTCCGCTTCGCTGTCCGGACCCAGCAATAGCGGATTCTGCAGGCGCTCGGCTAAAAACCCGGCCATCAGGGCGGTGGCGCTCAGCGTCAGCGCCCGCGTCGCCGGAATGACCTGCTCCAGGTACTGGATACGGTGGAGGTGCGGGTCCACGGTGATCACGTTGTCGAACAGGTCGGCAAGGAATCGGCCGACAATGCGCTGGCTAACGGCCTCCCCCGGTTCGAACGCCTTGTCCTGACGCATGTAGCAAAGGTAAGGGGCGACCAGGGTTACGACCTTCGCGCCCAGCTCTCGAGCAGTTTCCGCGGCCAGCAGTAACTCCAGAAGTTTTTCATTCGGATGGTCGAGACTACGGCAAAAAATCACGTGCCCGGGTAGGCTCGATGGCAAGGTAATTTTGTTTTCACCATCGGGAAAACGATGCTTTCTCACGATATGACAGGGCATGCCCAGCGCCTCGGCCAGCGCCTCGGCCTGCTCTCGATACTCATCGAAACCGAGTAACACTAAAATTCCACGAAGGCTTTGGGTATCTGGCCTTCTTCCCCGACCAGGTAACCGTGATCACGCTCGCTCAATACCCGTGCAAATTTAAAATCGGCGGGATAGACCGCGTGAATACGATACAGGGGCTCGCCCTTCTCGACCTTATCGCCTAACTTTTTAAACAGGTCGACGCCCGCACCCTTGTCCATGGGCGCACCGGCAAACCGGGCAATACGCGCCAGCTGTAAATTATCGATATCGACGACCACACCGTCCGAAGGTGAGAGCAGGTCATACGTCAACTGGCCCAGCTCGAACTCTTCGCTTTGAACTCCCTGCGCACTGATAATGTTATTCATCATTTCCAGGGCCCGACCCGAATCAAGTATGTCGCGGGCGATTGCATATCCATTACCGCCTCGAACATCGGGGTCGAACTCGAGCACACGCCCCGCGAGGCGCAGGGCTTTTTGTCGAAGATCGTTTGGCATATCGGGAGAATTTTGCAGCACCCGCATCACGTCGCGGGCTTCCAGTAGCGGGCCGATGCCGAAGCCAACCGGCTGTCGGCCATCCGTTATGACTACCTCCAGGTGAAGTCCGAGTTGATCGCCGACGTACTCGAACAGCTTTCTTAGCCGCTGTGCCTGTCGCATGTGACGCACTTTTGCGGTGGGCCCGACGGGAATATCGATCAGCAGATGGGTCGAACCCGCCGACAGTTTCTTGGACAGAATAGAGGCCACCATTTGCCCGAGTGAATCGATACCGAGAGGCCTCTCCACCGCGATCATAATATCGTCCGCGGGCGATAACCGGGCCGTCCCGCCCCAGGCCAGGCAGGCCCTGTGCTTGCGCACGATGTCATGCAGCTTCTTGATATCCAGCTCCACGGTCGCCAGGACTTCCATGGTGTCCGCCGTGCCGGCTGGCGAAGTGATGGCTCGACTCGAGGTCTTGGGAATCAGCATGCCATGCGCGGCAACAATTGGCACCACCAGCATCGAGGTCCGGTTGCCGGGAATGCCACCGATACAATGCTTGTCCGCCACCAGCGATTCATTCCAGTCCAGTCGCTCTCCGACTTCGAGCATGGCGCGCGTCAGGTAGAACACTTCGTCACGGTCCATATCGGTTTGCCCCGAAGCAACGAGAAAAGCCGCGATCTCCGTCTTCGAGTAACGCCGGTCCGTGATGTCACCGATAATATCGCGATAATCCTGCTGATCGAGCCGGGCACCGGCGATTTTAAGTCTTACCGCATCCATCGATACTGGCGGCTCGGCGTGCTCGATATTCAGCATGTGACCCTCTTCCAGGCCGAGCTTGACGAAGGCTTCCTCCGATAATCCGAGATCGGTGGGAGTCACGATATCGGCATCATCGACAACATTTAGCACCGCGAGAATTCGTCGACCGTCCGCGCAAATCTCCACCTTGGATAGCGCCTGAAAGCCCTCGGCCCGGTAAACCTCGCACTCTCGATGCAGGTAAGCGACGTTTTCCCGATAGGTATCGATTCCGAGGCGACGCAGTTTGAGGGTTTCCTTGACGACCTTCGATTTGATTGCTTTAGCCATGGATTACGATTTCGAACCGATCAAATGAATTGCAACGACGAGCACGTCGTCAACCGCGGGGTACTGATGCTGGCCCGCAAGGGAAAACAAGGGCATTTTACCTTGATAACCTGACGATGGCAGCCGCGTCTTTTGAGTTTGCATATATACCCCGTGAGCAAGACGCATTCGAAGAAAACACGAATTGCCTCCGTTGGCTTTGATATTGCTCAACAAATGATGAATCGCGCTGTTACTACCAAAATGATCTAAGCAATCGGATTTTCCTATTGATTAGATTGTTTTAAACGATTTTACCTATCTACCTCCAGACCCGATACTTCGCAAACTTTCTTAAGCACCACAACTTTTTTTAGCCAGAAAACAGGAGAAACACCATGTCAAACAATCACGAAGGCCGCGCAGTACCCCAGGTCATTTTCAGAACCCGTCGCGAACACGAATGGGTCAACGTCAACACGGACGAAATCTTCAAGGACAAGACTGTCGTTGTATTTTCACTCCCGGGCGCATTTACCCCGACCTGCTCTTCCACTCACGTACCGCGATATAACCAGCTTGCGCCCGTGTTCAAGCAGAACGGCGTAGACGAGATCGTTTGTATCTCGGTCAACGACGCTTTCGTCATGAACGAGTGGCAGCGGGAACAGCACGCCGACAACCTGACTTTTCTGCCCGATGGAAACGGTCACTTCAGCGCCGGCATGGGAATGCTGGTCGATAAGGAAGAGCTCGGTTTCGGCAAGCGCTCATGGCGCTACTCGATGCTGGTCAAAAACGGCATCGTCGAAAAAATGTTCGTCGAGCCCGATCTTCCGGGGGATCCCTTCGAAGTTTCCGACGCCGACACCATGCTGGCCCACATCGCACCGAGCGCAGCCAAGCCCCGGGACGTGACCGTCTTCACTCGCGAGGGCTGTGAGTTCTGTGTCCGCGCCAAAGGTATGCTGCGCGACGCCGGCATGCAGTTCGAGGAACTGGTCCTGAATCGCGACTACAGCGAAGCCTGCCTGCGGGCTGTCGCGGGTAAGTCAACCGTCCCCCAGGTGTTTATCGATGGCGTTTACATCGGCGGGTCCGAAGACCTGGAGAGCTATCTGGGAAAAGCAATCGCGGCCTAGGTCCAGCTTTAACGACAAATTGCGGGCGGCGTTCTTAAAGGCCGCCCGCAATCAGCTTTCAAGGAGTACACAATGTTTCAGCAAGCTTACGATCTTATAGTAATCGGCGGCGGCAGCGGTGGTCTTGCCGTCGCAGAGACGGCGGCCCGGATGGGTAAAAAAGTCGCGGTCATCGAGAACCACAAACTGGGCGGTACCTGCGTTAACAACGGTTGCGTCCCCAAGAAGGTGATGTGGTATGCCGCCAACCTGGCGCACGCGGTCGACGACGCCAGTGCCTTCGGTGTTCCGTCCACCAGGGGAAAAACCGATTGGGAAAAGCTCGTGGCGGGGCGTGAAGGTTACATCCAGAATATCAACGCCTACTGGGACAACTACGTCGACGACAGCGGCATCGATCGTATTCAGGGCTTGGGGCGCTTTGTCGACCCGCGCACGGTCGAGGTCGCGGGACAGCATTACAATGCCGAATTCATTGTCATCGCTACCGGAGGACAGCCGATCGTGCCGCCAGTGCCCGGTGCCGAACTCGGCATTACGTCAGACGGTTTTTTCGAGCTAGAACGGCAACCCGAGCGAGTCGCCGTCATCGGCGGCGGTTATATTGGTGTCGAACTCGGCGGAATGCTGCGGGCACTGGGTTCCGAAGTTACGCTGATGGCAATGGAAGATCGGCTGCTGGAGCGCTTCGATCCGATGATCGGTGAAACGCTCGAGCAGGAGATGCGCCAGCAGGGCATTCGATTATGCACCAGCTTCACGGTCACCAGCCTGCAAAACGATACACATGGTATTGCCGTAAACGGCATCGACGGTGACTCGGTCGGCGGGTTCGATAGCGTGATCTGGGCAGTAGGCCGGCGCGGCAATACCGATGGACTCAACCTCGAGGCCGCCGGTATCAAGATCCAGCCCGGGGGCATTATCGCCGTCGACGAATACGAGTACACCGGCATTGCAGGCATACACGCGATTGGCGACATCAACGGCAAAGCGGCGTTAACGCCGGTTGCGATCTCGGCCGGACGAAAACTCGCAGCACGGCTGTTCGGTAACCAGCTCGACAGCAAGGCCGACTACCGCAACATACCCAGCGTCGTGTTCTCACACCCGCCAATCGGTACGATTGGCCTCAGCGAGGCAGAGGCACGTCGACAACACGGTAGCGAGCAGGTGACGGTATACAAGGCCAGTTTTACGCCAATGCGCTACGCGTTGTCCGACCATGGCGTTACCACCGCGATGAAGCTGGTCTGCGCGGGTGAACGGGAACAGGTCGTCGGCATTCACATGATTGGCGACAACGTGGATGAAATGCTGCAGGGCTTTGCCGTATCGGTAAAAATGGGCGCTACCAAGTCCGATTTCGATAGCACTGTTGCGATACATCCGACGAGCGCCGAAGAGCTGGTTACGATGAGGGTCGCGGATCCGCGACCCGCGGTCGAGACCGGTTCAGACGAACCGCTGGAGTGGCGCAAAGCCAGTTAGCCTGCAGTGTCAGGGTGGCGGCAACGCCGTCGCCCCGCTCGGCTGGGGTTCGATCATCGCCCCTGGCGCGGCTTTCCCAATGACAAGTCGGCCACGGATCAAAGTTCGCAAGCCATCCATGAATGCAACCTCGCTCTTGACCTCTTGCCTCCCCTTTCCAATCGACTGATCACTATTTTCGAACCTGGTGGTGATCCGTCATGACTGACCTCGCGTAACAATCAGGGCATTCGAAATTAATAACTTACCTTTGGAGGTAAAAATGAACAAGCTACGTCACTTCACTCTGGCCCTGATTACCGTCTTGCCGCTGGCTTTCACCAGCGCCACCGTAAAAGCGGGCGATATCGTCGACACGGCCGCTTCGTCTGACCAGTTCAGCACCCTCGTCGCTGCCGTACAAGCAGCGGGCCTGGTTGACACCCTCAAAAGCGACGGTCCGTTCACCGTCTTCGCACCGACTAACGAAGCGTTCGCAGCGCTGCCCGCCGGCACTGTCGAGAACCTGTTGAAGCCGGAAAACAAGGAACAACTCGTTGCCGTTCTTACCTACCACGTAATCCCGGGCAAGGTCATGTCAGGTGATATCGCTGGCAAGAAGGCAGAAGTCGCCACGGTACAGGGCAGCGACCTGTCGATTGATGCCACCAGTGGTGTAATGGTCGACGGTGCCAACGTCACTACCGCGGACATCATTACCAGCAACGGCGTCATCCACGTCATCGATAAGGTCGTGCTGCCGAACTAATCGACGCAACCACCTTAATCGAGGAAAGGCTGGAGATTTCTCCAGCCTTTTTTATCGCCCTTTTCGCACATCCTAAAGCGTGAAACTTATGAGCAAAGATACTCTCTATTACGACGGTGCCTGCCCACTGTGCAGCGCGGAAATTAGCAAGCTCGAAAAACACACCAGGGACGAGCTGATCATCAGAGACATACATGAGCTCGCAAATGATGAGGACGCACCAGATAAAGAGCTCTTGCTGTCTCGGCTGCACCTGAAAACGGCCGAGGGCGAATGGATTACCGGACTACAGGCCAATATCAGGGCCTGGCATCACACGCCTTTCCGCAATTTATGGCGTATGCTCGACTGGCCGCTGATCAGCCCCGTGAGTCACTGGTTTTACGAACTCTGGCTGCGCAAGCGAAATTCATCCAGCTAAACTCTCCTCCGACCATGCTTACCCACAGGCGGCCAATTAGCCCGACAGCCCCTAAATGACTTCGCGCCTCGTCACGGTGCAGCAACTCATCATCGCGGCAGGACTGTAGCAGCTCCAGCAAGTCCTGATGCGACGACCGACCGCGTAGCAGCTCGATTTGCTGCTCGTAGTGCCGATCCACAAAAGATTCGACCGCGTCGATTGTCCGGTAAACGGCAAGCGGACCAAACAAGGCAGGCAACATTCCCGTCAACCAGCCCGCGACACGCCACAGCGGCAGCAGGCGACTATGCTGTTCGCGCGGCAGCAGCTGCGTCATCATTTCCAGGTGGCGCTGCTCGGTCGCCAGATGGTGACGCGCGAATGCCCTTACCTCAGTGGCACGGCTTACCGCAAGAATACCGCGATAGATATACACGGCGCCGATTTCGCCCGCATGGGAACCTGACTGGAAAAATGATGATGAAACCGGCTTCACACGCCGCGCTAGCGAATGATCCCGCGCTTGCCGGTCGGACCGATCCTGTGATGACTCGCGATTCGATAACATTACGCGATGCCCGATCGTCTGACCTGCACAGCGCCAACAAGCTCATCGCGGCTGCAATCGACACCTGGCAGCTGGCCAACCGGGTCAAACGAATTAGCCTGCCCCTGTATCGATACCATCAGGACGACCTGCGGGATATGCAACTCGTAGTCGCCGATTCCGACGATGACGAGATTCTCGGGATTGCCGCTCTCGAACAGGCTTACGCGAGCGATCGATTCGACGGGCTCCAGACCTCGGTCCTGCATGGAATCTACGTTGCGCCCAATCTTCATCGTAGCGGAGTCGGCTCAGGGTTACTCGAAAAGATCGAAAACATGGCACGCTCCAACGGTAGCGAAGTGCTGCTGGTGAAGGCCAGGCCCGAGGCGATTTCGTTTTTTTGCGAGCGCGGATTCAGGCAGCTGTCGACTCGCGATAGCAGCCGAGACTACCCTTATCGATTCTATAAGATTCTTGCAGACTTCGATCCCGATCGATTCTAAGCGTTGCGCTTGATGCGTAAACCTCTAGCCCTGCGACGAGCTTTGACGAATTTAGACTTCACGGCTTCGCCCCGACTGTTTTTGCCCACTAAAGCCGCGCTACAGGAATCCCTTCAACAACAATTCATCCGGCGCTCGACTAGCGTGATTACCGCGCTGGCTTGCGTGGGTGCCGATGCTGGTATCAAATAAGTCTCCGCATTATTCACAAAATCACAAACTTGGGTTAGTCTTTTTAGACAAAATATGAATTTAGGCGTTATTTATAACTTCCATGTCTGATAATTATTAGACAAACCGCCTTGAATGGAGACTCCACTGCCCATGTCCGATCTTCAAAACCCCGTCGGGGACGATGAACCAAAGTATCGAATCGGCGCCGCCTGCCGCCTTACCGGTTTGAGCCAGCACGTGCTGCGCGTCTGGGAAAAACGTTATGGCGTCGTCGCTCCCGAGCGCAGCGCTTACTTTATTGAAAGCGCTGGTCGATCGCGGCCAGGCAATCGGCTCGATTGCCGACCTCGATACCGTCGAGCTGGAACAACGTCTGCAGCAATCAACGGCCGCTATGCAGCTGCAGCAACCGGCCGATAAACCGGTCCTGGCCCTGTTCGGCGAGACCCTGGTTGCGACCCGGGAAGCCTGTGAAACGAGCGAGATTTTCGAGTTTACCGGTCACTTCGATGAAGTATCGAACTCCGGCAACCAGGGGAAAGCGTCACGCCTCGACGTTGCCGTGGTCGAGTGGCCCAGCCTGCACCCGGAGTCCGCGGTCGAGGCAACCCGGCTGGCTAACCGCCTGAATGCCAGGCTTTTGATACTGGTGTACGACTATGCTTCGCGCTCCGCGTTGCGGCGCTTGCAGACCGATCGCGTTACCGCGCTCCGTTCGCCGCTGGACATCGCCGCGCTCGAGGCCGTTGTAGCCTGGCGCTTCGGCTTTACTCCGGCGCGTGAGGAATCGCCAGAAACCACGGGCGGCGTAATTCCTTCCAGGCAGTTCAACGACCGCGAGCTTGCCCACCTTGCCGCGCAAAGCCCTGCAATCGCCTGCGAATGCCCGATGCACCTGGCGCAACTAATAACCAGCCTGGTCCGTTTCGAGATTTACAGTGCCGAGTGCGAAAGTCGAAATGCCGAAGACGCGGCACTGCACAGCTACCTGCACAACACGACGTCACGCGCACGCAGCATGATGGAGCGGGCCCTGGCACGTGTTGTCGAACTCGAGAACCTTTCCACATTGCCGGAATCCTGATCGGGACCCGGCCTCGAACGCCGCTTCCAGGCAGTCTTACCGATACCCCCAAAAAAACACCCCGGCCGACGAGCGGCAGGGGTGCCTGTTTCACTAGTTAGCGACTTTTACCTCTAAAGCTCCCCGGTAACAGAGGGTGCCGTCCCTGGCGTTTGTAACGAGAGGACGCATAAAAAAATATAAACTAATATTTGTTTATACTTGACATAGACAATATATATAAATATATTCATTTGCAGAATTTTTATTAGTTTTTAATTGAACTTTTTATAGACATACAGCGTATAAGAATTACAGCTTACACATTACCTGGAGCCCACTATGAAGAATATCACTCGCAGACAACTGCTTGGCGCCACAGCAACGGCTATCGTTTCAGCCCCGCTGCTCAACCTGATGAGCCGCTCCGCCGAGGCGGCAGACGCACCCCGCGTCGATCCGAACGATGCGCAAGCCAAGGCGCTCTCCTACGTCCACCAGTCTCCCAAGCCGGATAACCTGTGCTCCAACTGCCAGCTTTACACCGGACCCGCCGAGGCGGAATGGGGTCCCTGCGCGCTGTTCCCGGGCAAGCAGGTAGCGGGCGCCGGATGGTGCAGCGCCTGGGTAAAGCGGGCTGGTTAATCGCCGGCACGAACAGCTGACTTATCAACCCAACTTCTACGCCAACTTTAAGGAATTAACATGGAAAACGATATTGCAATGATCGCTACCGGATACGTACTTGCCCGCATCGGAATCGTAGCCGCCATTGGCTACGCGATCTACCGCGTCATGAGCTCAAAAACGACCAGGATCCCGATACGGACACAAAGTAATTTTGCGAGAGAGCGCTTCAACAGCGGGCGTCTCGATCGCTAACCAATACGTCTCCGCCGGTATCCCGCTTCCCGCTCCAGACAGCCAGCTTATCCGGCTGTCGCCATTAGATACCGGCGGAAGACGTTCCCTTTTTTCACGGCCATGACGACTCTTCCATAAACGCTGATCTGACGGCCTTGCACGACACTTTCAGTCCAACCACGCCCTCGCAGACTTGTCGCGCCCTATGCTACTGGTGCACTATCCGCATTAAATACCGGACTCTCGATGAACCAACTCAACGACAGCAGCCCCTATCACACGCTCCGACTGATACTGGGCGACCAGCTCAATCTGCGGCATAGCTGGTTCGATCGAAAAGATCCTGGCGTCGTGTACCTGCTCGCCGAGCTGCACCAGGAGGCGACTTACGTTCGACACCATGTTCAGAAGCTATGCGCATTTTTTGCCGCAATGGAAGCTTTCGCCGCCAGTATCGAGGCCGATGGGCATCATGTCGCCCACCTGACGCTCGAAGACACTATCGGCTTTAACACACTGCCCGACCTGATCAAATCGCTTTGCCGACAGCACGGCGTAACTCGTTTCGAATACCAGCTCCCCGATGAATTCCGTCTGCGGCAACAACTTCGACGCATGGAGTTACCGCAATCGATACGGGTCAAAGCCTTCGACAGCGAACATTTTCTTTTGCCGGAGACCGAATTCGAGCCCCATATCGCCCCTGGCAAACACAATCGCATGGAGTCGTTTTACCGCAAGATGCGCAGGCGCCTCAATCTACTGATGGACGGGGACCAGCCGCTTGGCGGCAAATGGAACTACGATGACGAGAACCGCGAAAAACTCAAACCCGCCGATTTAAAGGAACTCCCGGAGCCGCTGGTTTTCGACAACGACGTCGAGCCCATCCTGCAGCGCATCGACAGCTACGACATCGATCATTTCGGCGAGCGCAGATCTTCATCGCTATGGCCGGTAAACCGATCCCAGGCGCTCGAACTGCTGAGCTTCTTTTGCAAAACCTGTTTGCCACGATTTGGCCGGTTTCAGGACGCGATGACTTGCCAGCACGAGCATCGCTGGAGCCTCTATCATTCGCGCCTGTCGTTCGCAATGAACTGCAAGCTACTCCACCCCGGCGAGGTAATCGAGACGGCCATCGCCAGTTTCGAGAACGGGGAAAATCGCATATCGATCGCACAAATCGAGGGATTTGTGCGCCAGATTATCGGCTGGCGGGAATACGTGCGCGCGGTTTACTGGGTCAACATGCCAGCCTACGCCGCGCTAAATGAGCTTGGGGCCGATCGCGATCTGCCTGGCTACTTCTGGGATGGCTCTACCCGGATGAAATGCATGCAGCAGGCGCTCGGGCAGTCACTGGATTACAGTTATGCTCATCATATTCAAAGACTCATGATTACCGGAAATTTCTGCCTGATCGCGGGCATCGATCCGGCACAGGTCGACGCCTGGTATCTCGGCGTTTATGTCGACGCCATCGAATGGGTAGAGATGCCCAACACCCGCGGTATGAGCCAGTTTGCAGATGGCGGCCTGATCGCCTCGAAACCCTATAATGCCAGCGGTAACTATATCAACAAGATGAGCGATTACTGCAAGCACTGCCATTATGACGTAAAGCAAAAAACAACGGACTCGGCCTGCCCGTTTAACAGCCTCTACTGGGATTTCATGATTCGACACCGCGACAGGTTCGATGCCAACCCACGCATTGGCATGATTTATCGGAACTGGGACCGGCAAAGCTCGACGACCCGGGAAGATACGCTGGCCCGGGCTGACTGGTGTTTGCAGCACATCGACGATCTCTAGCTATACGCGAAACAAATGTCTACAAATTGTCTATTTATTTATTGATCCATCCTCGACAAAGACTCGTACAAACCTTTAAATATCGAGGATACTCTTATGAAACAACAGCTAGAACTGACCTGGAAAGCGGTAACGACTAATCGCTTAAGCCCTTTTAAATTGTTAGGCCTGACGCGTTTAAACCGCAACAAAACAAGGCGTAAAACTCGGAGACCGGTGCCCATGTTAAGTGGCGCGTCGAAATGCGTCTGGCAAATGGATCGCGAAGCCTGATACTGGGACCCCTAATTCCCGCTACCGTATTCTGAGCCTCCGTTGTAGATTTTTTCTCGCTGTAGCGGAGGTCTCACCAGTGGATTCTCCAATCATTCGTTGACACTTCCACGCCTGCGACCACAACACGGATGCGTCACCTCCCCCGGGGCCTGGGTTTCTGGGACGACTGTGAACTGACAACCCGATGTTTTAGCCCCGGTACCTGTACCTGTACCTGTACAAACATCGTACGAACACTACACTCTTCGAAAAATACGAATTAACGAGCTGGATAATTCGTATTTTTATTTCTGAGAAACGATCATAGTATCTCCCAACGACCAAGGTAAGAGTATGAGAGGAGAACGACATGAGGATTGAATTGCAGGCCGACGGCTTCATTCCAGGAAAAGACCTAAACCACTTCGCGAAATGTTGCGCCGCTTTCGAGTTGGGCACCTTCATGAGCCAGATAGAATCCGTGCGGATACGAATGGCCAGCGTGCATGAAGCGCGGGATGGTAAGAATAAAACCTGCCAGGTGAAGATCGATTTATCCGGACGAGACCGGGTCATAACGGAAGTACTGAGTTCGGACCTTCACCTTGCGATCCATCAGGCGCTCGAGCGCGCCGGAGGCACGGTGGCACGCAAGCTGCAGCGCGAGCACAGTGAGACCAGCAACCTGGTGATTACCGAGCACCACCTGGCCGACCACCGCGAGCCCGAGCGGGCCGCCTGAACTAAATCTTCATGCCCTGGACAGACAACATGATTGCTCGAAGATTGCAAACACCTGGCTCCATCATAAAGCCGGGTTCGAGGCTTCCCCTGGCAGCTGATTAGCCCCAGCTGCACAAACCGACCTGTAGCCGAAACTCCCCGTGCGACCAGGTCACCTCAAGTTGCGCCGGTTCCGCGTTAATGGATCCGGCGCTTTTTTTGTCCAACTTCCTGAAAATAAAAGAGAAAAAAAGGGGGCGGAGGGATTAAACTTTAATCCCTCCGTCCCCTTTTTCACCCTTTTTCACAAAGTGCCGTTACCGCGTAACTTGTTCTCCTGCAGTGTTCAGGCCGCGACCCGGTGAGGCTCTGCTTGCGTGCTTCCGAAACAGGGATTCAACTTGAGGGCAGCCTCATCCACCGCGCGATATACCGCGGCATGAAAATCCGGGGCAGCACCCTCGCTGAATGCGATCGCCAGCCCCCCCAGCTTCACCTCGACGAGGCAGCGCCGGTTGCCATCGATATCCGAGAGCTGAAGGTCCGATAACCACACCTCGACGCGCCCGATGTGCTTACTGCAGGAATCAAGGGCCAGGACGAGCCGCTGCTCGACATAGTCGATTTGCTCCGGGGTAATTGCAAAATTTAGCGCTTGTGTCTCTATCCTCATTTAGTGCATTCCTGTCATTTCAATCTGTTTCGTTGCAGACAATGTATAGGCGCGGAAACTATAAAAAAGTCGAATAATATATTTTCTGATTTCGAAAAATTCGATCTAATGACGATTCTTGCTGGCGCTTCGTTTTGCGCCCGGTGAAAATATCGGCAAGGCCCGGAATCGCCATTGAGTACTGACGAAAAATTGCACCGGGGATGAAGTTCCAACCTGCTCCTTGCAATTATTACGAATCAAGGTAGCAACTTTACTCGGGCACCCCAATCAAACGCGGAAAATCGGAATCGCAGACGGCATCCATTGCCGAGTAGAGTGCCTCACTCATGGCATTTAACCTTACCCTGTACTGGATACCCTTCGCCAGATTACTGGTTTCACCCGGATCGTCCGACAAGCGGTACAGCTCCCGAAATCCGTCGGGCTGTAATATCAGCTTCCAGTCTTGCTGGTACCAGGCTCGCTGCACGATGCGCTGATGCAAACCATAATGCTGCGCGAGCAATCCCGCTCGCCAATTCACGTCAGGATTCTCGATCAAGGGCAGCAAGCTTGCGCCATGAAACTCCTGCCCACTTTCGACGCCACAGAGATCAGCCAGTGTCGGAACCAGGTCGAGATTACTGACCAGCCGATCCCGCACCGAGCCTGCGGGCATCCCGGCACCGGCCATCAACAGGGGAATCTGCATGGTCGCTTCGGCCATCAGTCCACCCTTGTTCGCCATCGCGCCGTTCGAACCGACCGCATCACCATGATCGCTGTTGAACACCACCAGGGTGTTGCGCAAATCGATTCGATCGATCAACGCGCACAGTGCTGTTTCGACCTGAATCGCGTGCTCCAGCGCACGTTGGTACATTTGCCGCCAGTGCGCCCGGTCCAGATTCAGGGTCTCACGCCAGTAATCGCGATAGTCACGATGGTGTTGCGGGCGATCCTCGAGATCATAGAAAAAATTCTGCGGTAATTCGATCGGTTGGCGATCGAGCATGCCGGCAAACGGCGCGCCGAGCAGGTAAGGCGGATGCGGGCCCCAGGTATCGACGCGCAGGAAAAACGGCTCGGCGCCGATGTTCCTCAGCCAGCGTTCGGCCTGATCGACAACAAAAAAAGCCTCGTGCGCCTCGGCGGACCCCGTCAGCATTGCGACGCCCGATTCATAATCGAACCAGGTCTGCTGATCCGTCAGCCTGATTTCGTTACCGGGCCCATTACCGGATTCGCCGCCCATTTCGATTCGCGCTATCGGTTCGGCCAGATGCTTGCGCTCGAGATACTCATGGTAAGCCTGGCTGGCGTAGGGGTAGCCGTAACCAGGTAACGAAAAGCCCTCGAAACCGTAATCCAGCGCTGAACGCTTATTGTCAACATGCCACTTGCCGAACCAGCCGCAGCGATAACCCGCCTCGAGCAGCGATCGGTGAATCATCCAGTCCGACGGGTCGAGGCCTTCGCGGCCGCCGAAACGGCCGTCGTTTTCGGTCAAGCCGTGCGCGTGCGGATAAAGCCCGGTCAGCATCGATGCGCGCGCCGGGCTGCACACCGGCAGCACGGTA
>CAMYON010000081.1 GCA_947260025.1 uncultured Gammaproteobacteria bacterium | reverse complement strand
GGTGAACGACAGCGTGGCTAATTCATCGACATTCTGATTGCCGATCGCGCCCAGGACTGGGGGCGTGTTGACATCGTTCACGGTAATGGTGAAGGTTTCACTATCGACGAGATTACCGGAACCGTTATCGGTGACGGTGATGGTTACCGAGGGCGTGGAGCCGCCCTGACCTTCCGTCGGGGTCCAGGCAAAGGCCCCGGTGTTCGCATCGATGGTCATGCCTGCGGCCAAAGAGGCCGCATCCAGGCTAAAGGTTAACGTATCGGCCGGTAGATCCGAGTCGGTTGCCGTTGCGGTAAAAGAGAGTGTGACTAATTCATCGACATTCTGATTACCGATGGCACCCAGGACCGGCGGCGTGTTGACATCATTCACCGTGATGGTGAAGGTTTCACTATCGACGAGGTTACCGGTGCCGCTATCGGTGACGGTGATGGTTACCGAGGGGGTGGAGCCGCCCTGGCCTTCGGTCGGGGTCCAACTAAATGCCCCGGTGTTGGCGTCGATCATCATGCCGGCGGCCAGCGATGCCGCATCTAGAGAAAACGTCAGGGTATCGGCCGGTAAGTCACTATCCGTTGCCGTCGCGGTAAAGTTCAAGGTCGCCAGCTCATCGATGTTCTGATTACCGATGGCGCCCAGGATCGGGGGCGTGTTGACATCGTTCACGGTAATGGTGAAGGTCTCACTATCCACGAGGTTGCCAGTACCGCTATCGGTGACGGTGATGGTTACCGAGGGGGTGGATCCGCCCTGGCCTTCGGTTGGCGTCCAGGCAAACGCACCGGTGTTGGCATCGATGGTCATGCCGGCTGCCAAAGAAGCGGCATCTAAAGAGAACGTCAGTGTGTCCGCCGGTAGATCACTATCGGTTGCCGTCGCAGTAAATGACAGAGTCGACAGCTCATCGACACTCTGATTACCGATGGCACCTAAGACCGGGGGCGTATTGACATCATTCACGGTGATGGTGAAGGTCTCACTGTCGACCAGGTTACCGGACCCGTTATCGGTGACCGTTATGGTCACCGAGGGCGTGGAGCCGCCCTGACCTTCCGTCGGGGTCCAGGCGAACGCCCCGGTGTTGGCGTCGATGGTCATGCCGGCGGCAAGCGATGCGGCATCCAGGCTGAAGGTTAACGTATCGGCCGGTAGATCCGAGTCGGTTGCCGTTGCGGTGAAGCTCAAGGTCGCCAGCTCATCGATATTTTGGTTGCCGATCGCACCCAGGACCGGGGGTGTGTTGACATCATTGACGGTGATGGTGAAGGTCTCGCTATCGATGAGATTACCGGAACCGTTATCGGTCACGGTGATGGTTACCGAGGGCGTGGAGCCGCCCTGACCTTCCGTCGGGGTCCAGGCAAAGGCCCCGGTGTTGGCATCGATGGTCATGCCGGCCGCCAAAGAGGCCGCATCCAGGCTAAAGGTCAATGTATCGACGGGCAGATCCGAGTCGGTTGCGGTCGCGGTAAAAGAGAGTGTGGCTAGTTCATCGACAGTCTGATTGCCGATGGCGCCCAGCACCGGAGGCGTGTTGATATCGTTCACGGTGACGGTGAAGGTTTCGCTATCGACGAGGTTACCGGTGCCGTTATCGGTCACCGTTATGGTTACCGACGGGGTGGATCCACCCTGGCCTTCGGTCGGGGTCCAACTAAACGCCCCGGTGTTGGCATCGATCGTCATGCCCGCCGCCAAAGAGGCCGCATCCAGGCTAAAGGTTAATGTATCGGCGGGCAGATCGGAGTCCGTTGCGGTCGCGGTGAAACTCAAAGTTGCCAGCTCATCGACAGTCTGATTACCGATCGCACCCAGGACCGGCGGCGTGTTGACGTCGTTCACGGTGATGGTGAAGGTCTCACTGTCGACGAGGTTGCCGGTGCCGCTATCAGTGACCGTAATCGTCACCGAGGGCGTGGAACCGCCCTGGCCTTCCGTCGGGATCCAACTAAACGCACCGGTATTGGCATCGATCGTCATGCCGGCAGCGAGCGATGCCGCATCTAATGAGAACGTCAGGGTGTCGGCCGGAAGATCAGCGTCCGTCGCGGTTGCGGTGAAACTCAATGTCGCCAGTTCATCGACACTTTGATTACCGATCGCGCCCAGGACCGGGGGCGTATTGACATCATTCACGGTGATGGTGAAGGTCTCGCTGTCCACCAGGTTGCCGGTGCCGTTATCGGTCACCGTAATCGTCACCGAGGGCGTGGATCCCCCCTGGCCTTCCGTCGGGGTCCAACTAAATGCACCGGTGTTGGCGTCGATGGTCATCCCGGCGGCGAGCGAGGCCGCATCCAGACTAAAGGTTAAGGTATCGACCGGCAGATCACTGTCCGTTGCCGTGGCCGCAAACGAGAGTGTCGCTAATTCATTAATACTCTGATTGCCGATCGCACCCAGCACCGGAGGCGTGTTGACATCATTCACGGTAATGGTGAAGGTCTCGCTATCGACCAGGTTGCCAGTACCGTTGTCAGTTACTGTTATGGTTACCGAAGGGGTGGATCCGCCCTGGCCTTCGGTTGGGGTCCAGGCAAAGGCCCCGGTGTTCGCATCGATGGTCATGCCGGCCGCGAGGGAGGCAGCATCTAACGAGAACGTCAACGTATCGACCGGTAAATCACTATCCGTTGCGGTTGCGGTAAAAGAAAGTGTGGCTAATTCATCGACAGTCTGATTACCGATGGCGCCCAGCACCGGGGGCGTGTTGACATTGTTCACGGTGATGGTGAACGTCTCACTGTCGATCAGATTACCGGTACCACTGTCGGTCACCGTAATCGTAACCGAGGGCGTGGATCCGCCCTGGCCTTCCGTTGGAGTCCAGGCGAACGCACCGGTGTTCGCATCGATCGTCATGCCGGCGGTCAGCGATGCCGCATCCAGGCTAAAGGTTAACGTATCGGCTGGCAGATCAACGTCGGTTGCGGTTGCCGTAAAGGACAGAGTCGCCAGCTCATCGATGTTCTGATTACCGATAGCGCCTAAGACCGGTGGCGTGTTGACATCGTTCACGGTGATGGTGAACGTCTCACTGTCGATCAGATTACCGGTACCACTGTCGGTCACCGTAATCGTAACCGAGGGCGTGGATCCGCCCTGGCCTTCGGTCGGAGTCCAGGCGAAGGCACCGGTGTTGGCGTCGATGGTCATGCCCGCCGCGAGCGAAGCCGCATCCAGGCTGAAGGTTAACGTATCCGCTGGCAGATCAACGTCGGTTGCGGTTGCGGTAAATGACAGGGTCGCCAGCTCATCGATGTTCTGATTACCGATCGCTCCCAGGACCGGTGCCTCGTTGACATTGGTCACCGTGACATTAATCGTTTGCACGTCGGTGCCGCCATGCCCGTCACTAGCGGTAACCTGGACTTCATAGAGATTGTCACCGGGACCTTCGAAATCAGGGGCCGCGGCAAAAGTTAGTGCACCAGTACCGGAATCGATGTTGAAGAGCCCCAGGTCGGCACCGCCGGTAATACTGAAGGTTGGCGTGTGGCCATCGGTATCGTTAGCCGTAACTGTCGTCACTGCGGTCGTGTTTTCGGCCACGTTGATCGCCGCGGTCGGACCACCCCCGTCCGAGGTGATGGTCGGTGCGGCATTGCTCACCTGCATCGAGACCGTCGCGGTATCGCTGCCGCCCTGACCGTCGATAATCGTGTAGTTAAAGGTATCGGTACCGGTAAATCCGGCATCCGAGGTGTAGGTAAAGGTACCATCGCCGTTGTAGGTTGCAATACCGTTGGCTGGTTGAGTAAAAAACGACACGCTGACAGAACCACCGGCCGGATCGATATCGTTGGCGAGCACATTACCGGTTATCGTCGCTACCGCGGTCGACGCATTATAGCTATCGTGCACATCCGGCGTATGCGACCACTCAAGCTGATCGAAAATTAACGCATTGGCATAGTTAACATTGGATGCATTAAGAATCTCGATCTTGCTGATAACGGCGGTATCGTAATTTACTCCAAAAAATGTCTCGTAGTTCTGATCGGTACTGCTGACATCCCATAATTCGGCATCCAACGTTTGCTGATCGATCAGGTTGCCACCGGAGTCGTAGAGCATAACGGTCACGCTATGTTCCGTGCCTTCCTTACCCATGCCAAGCAGCGCGCCGACCTTGGCCACCGGGGTATCGAATTCGATCGTAAACGGTGTGGCGGCATCATCGTTGTCCATCTTCAGGTAAACATTGCTGCCATCGGCGGCATAACTGCCGTCGTAACCGGTCAGGTTTTCGATCCAGGCTCCGCCCTCGGCATAAACTTGCGATTGGTTGATGCCGGTGTTGGAGAAGGTTACTCCGTGGCTAACCGTAAACTGATTCGATAATACGTCACCCGGTGTCAGGCTCTCGAGATCGATGGTTTGTTCAACGGTGCCGAGGTAAGCATCATGCGCACCGGCCATGGTAGCGAAATCGGCATATCCGCTGCCGCTGTTGGTTTCGTCGAACCAGGCGCCGTTGGCGATGGGATCCAGGTTGGTCACCGTGACGGTAATGAGCTGCACGTCGGTACCGCCGTTGCCATCGTCGGCAGTGACCTGAACTTCATACGAGTTATCACCGGGACCTTCGAAATTGGGCGGGGTGTCAAAAGTAAGCAATCCGCTGTTCAGGTCCAGGTTGAAGAGTCCCTGGTCGGCTCCGCCGGTAATGGTGAAAGTTGGAGTGTCCAGTTCTACATCATTAGCTGTGACCGTTGTGACTACGGTCGTATTTTCGGCAACATTGATGGCCGCATTGTCACCACCCCCATCGGACGTAATCACCGGGTCATCGTTTACCGGCGTTACGTTCAGCGTGGCATCGAAGGTGTCGGTACTGTAAGCGGTGTTACCGCCATTGGTTGAGACATCGACCCCGATATCACCGTTTGCGCCCGAAGTCTGATCCCAGGCGTGGAAGGTCAAATCGCCTGCAGAACCATTGTAATCCGCGTTCGGCACAAAGCGAATCAAGGCACCGGTATCCAACAGCACCGCGTTGGTATCGGATACGGAGCCAAACGCCAGCCAGGTACCGTCGGCATTTGCATCATACTGCCATTGACCATTGGTATTATCCGCACCGCTTACCGCAATGCCCTCGACCGCGCCGGTATCATCGTCGGTTATTCGATCTGCACCAGAGCTGTTGATAATCGACAACACCGAATCGCCGGCCGAATTAAAGTCATCTTCGTTGATGTCGGTCAGCTTGTCTTCGCGATCCTCGCTGACGCCAACGCTGAAAAACGTGCCCGGTGTGTTCTGGTTGTTGTACTCGGTCTGCAGCCATTCCTGCGAGCGCGCAACGTCGGCGATGCGGATTTCATCCATCATACCAAGGAAAAAACGCTCCGCTCGATCCGGGTTGCCGCCCCACAGTAAATCCGCGGTGCTGGTCGTAGTTTCCGTCCACATTCCCGGCACACCCTCGCTGGTAAAAGTCATCGGCATGCCGTCGACGTATATCTTCACCTCCTTGGTAGCAAAATCCATGGTCGCGGCGAGATGGTGCCAGTCACCATTGATGAATGGGTTATCGCCCACGTTGTAGTTGCCATCAGGTGTCGTTGCGTCGGGGTAAAAGAAATGATCACCGGCACCGTTCGACGCCCATTCGTAACCGTCGGTAGCGCTGAAACGATCCTCGCTGGTCATAACAATTTGATGCTGGCCGTCGGCCGCGTCGACATAATTGATCCACAGCGAAAAAGTCGCCTCGTCGCTGATACCGTCAAGACCCGCGCTGTTGGGAATGCGGATCATGTCATTCGTTCCATCGAACGCGAGTCCCTGCCCTATCGTCGTCGATACCGAATCCGCGGCATCCATCGCACCCTCGGTGGTACCGTGGTTGCCGCTACCGCTACTGTCGGTGATTTCGCCCGGTGTGCCGGTTGGCGATTCGCCCAGGTGGTAGACACCGACATAGTTATCCCAGACGCCGGCGACGTTTTCCTGCGGACCCGATGCGGCATTACCGAAGTACATATAAATGTCGGTATCGACCGTGCCTGATAAATCGGTCTTGACCCAGACGCGCAGCTCACCGGTGGTTTCGTCGAAGAACTCGATTTCATGCGCCAACTGGGTGATCCCGTCGGCCGCGGTGAAGACGATATCGTCGCCGTTAGCGAGCGCCTGCGCCGCCAGCGCGGCATCGGTATTGAGGGTAATCAACACCGGGAAGTTGCTGACATCATCAGCCACCTGGGCCGAGCTAATCGTCAATTCCTTGCGCGAGTCCCAGGCGTCGTTGAACCAGGCAGCCATCTGCGGGGCAGTGTTGGCCAGGTTCACAATACTGAGATTGGCGGGATCGAGACCGTTAAAGTTGGGATCGGTACTGGTGGCCGGTCCGATATCGACCATATAGGTCTGGTCGCCGTCCGGAATGAAATCCTGCAGCCCGGTCACGGTCACGGTTTGCGCAATGTTCCAGTTACCGCTGGTGAAGGTGACCGAGCCGAGCGAGACGCTGCCCTCTGAGCCATCGCTGACGCTGATCGGGACCACGACGTCCGCCGTCGGCGCGCTTTCGAGCACCAATTCGAACGTCGTGGTACCGCCGGCCTCGTCAGTGGTGAGCCCGTAGCGCTGGGTGAAAACACCATCGTCGTCGCCGGCGCCGTTACCACCCCAGACGACTATGAATCCGCCGCCGGGCTGGGCAACGACGTCGGGATAGGTCTGGTTGCCTGCAGTGGTAGTGTTGACCTGCAGCTCGCCGGTCAACGCGTTGCCGTCCCAGTCGTAACTGCGCGCAAACACGCCGTTACCGGCGCCATCGTTGGAATTGTTCCACACCACGGTGAAGTTGCCATTATCATCGGCGGTGATCGACGGGATCGGGAAGTAATCCATATCCGAGACCGAGTTGACCTTGATTTCGCCGCCGATCGGCGTGCCGTCGGATTCGTAACGCTGGATCAGCAAATCGGTCGAGGTATCCGCATTGACACTCTGGAAAGCGACGATAAAGCGGCCGTCGGGCAACATGACGACGTCGTTATAGAGCTGCGAGAAATCGGTGGTCGTATTGACCTGGAACTCGAACCCGACGGTTGCACCGTTGGCATCGAACAGCTGGGCGAACACGCCGTAATTGGATCCGTCCTGGTTCTCACTGCCCCAGGTGACGACGAAGTTGCCGTTATCGTCCATCGATACCGACGAAACCTGCTGGTGCCCAAGCGTGTAGGTATTGACCAGAAACTCCCCACCATTGGTACTGCCGTCGGCATTGAACAGCTGCGCGTAGATACCGCTCTTGCCATCGGGATTATCCTGGCCGCTTGAAGTCCAGATGACCACGTAATCACCATTCGGCGCCATCGCAATTCCAGGCGAACCCTGGTAATTATTGGTCTCGGTATTGACCAGAGTTTCCGTACTCGTCGGATTACCCACCGCATCGAAGCTCCGCGTGTAGACGCCATAACTCGAGCCGTCCTGGTTTTCGCTTTGCCAGGCGACGACGAAATTACCGGCGTCGTCCATCGCCACTGTCGGATTGAGCTGGCTGTCGGCAACGGTCGTGTGGATCTGAATTTCGCTACCCTGCGGCGTGCCGCCGGCGTTGAAGAGCTGGGCGTAGACGCCCCAGCCCGAGCCGTCCTGCAGGTTGCTGGCCCAGGCGATAACGTAATTGCCGTTGGCGTCGGTGGCAATCGCCTGCGACACGTTGGCGCCAATGATCTGGTTATCGGTGGTTTCGGTATTGACCAGTGTCTCGTCGCCGAGCGGCACAACCGAGGTTGGCGTGACGCGGATAACACCATCGTTAATATCGTTTAACGAGATAGTGACATTCGTGGTGGCTGATTTCGCCGGCGTACCGTCATCGGTTGCCTCGACTGTAAGGTTGAAGACAGGATTAGTTTCGAAATCGAGCGCTGTACTGTTGGCAACCGTGATCTGGCCGTTGCCGTCGATGGCAAACGCACCTCCGTTGTTGCCCGCGGTGATTGCATAAGAGAGTGTATCGCCGATATCCTGATCGTAAGCAACAACGTTTCCAACCACGGTATTATTCGCTGAATTCTCATCGATGCTAAACGCCGATGCAGTGACTACCGGCGGCGTCGCGGTCCGAATCGCCTCCATGTCGGCATCAGTCAGCGCGCGATCGAATAATGCCAGCTCATCTATGCTGCCCGCGAAGGGGCCCGAAAATTGATTCACCCCGACCAGCGCGCCGCCGCTGCGCCCGGCGCCGATCCACAAAACGTCGTCATTGGCGGTCAAGTCATTATCCATGCTCCCGCCGGTTGCAACGTTATCGAATACATACTTGTCGCCGTTGACGTAGAGCGTCACGGTCGGTCGGTCGAAGGTGATGCCGATATGATTCCATTGCCCATTAGTCGGCATGGTGGTCACCGGCATGTCCTGATAGTGCCAGACCCCACCGTCCCTGAACGCCCAGGTAAACACGTTGGTGTCTTTCCAGGACAGGTAGTAGTTAACATCTCCAGTACGATCGCCCTTCATGAACAGCATGTCTTCGGTATTCGGGCCAGAGTCGGGATTCATCCACAGTGAAGCGGAGAACTCCGGACCGCTGATATCGATGCCCGGCGCATCGGCTATCTCGACATAATCGTCGACGCCATCGAAGTGCAGCGCCTGGCCGAATTTTCCGGTGGTCCAGGTCGGATCGTTGGCGTCGGCTCCTGCGCTGCTGCCCAGGGTTGCCGTACTGATACCGACGGCACCTTCGGCTACGCTGTCACCGCTTCCCTCGTCGAAATTCCAGTTACCGATTGCCCCGTCGATGAAGGTCGGAGCGTCGTTGGCATTAACCACAGAAATCGTAAAAACTTCGTCGAAGGTCAGACCGCCGGAGTCTGTTACCCGGACCGTGATGTTGTGCGAGGTCGATGCCTCGAAGTCGATCTGGCTGCTGTCGATCAGCGTAATTTCACCGCTGGTTGAATTGATATCAAATCGCCCGTTGGCATCATCTGTGAGTATATAGTTAAAGGTCTCGCCTGCATCCGGGTCGACAGCGGATAATGTCCCCACCGCGGTACCATTAGACGCGTCTTCAGGGATGGATAACGTCAGGTTTGGTGAACTTGAAGTAAAACCCGCGCCGACGAAGTGTTGCTCTGTGAGGTTATTACCGCTGACTGTCTCGGTAACGACGCCATTGCTACTGAAATTATCAAAAATCCAGTTGGCAGCCATACCGGGCTCGGTGTTGGCCAGGGTCTGGTCATAATTGTTCGCTATTTCAGTCGCGGTGCGTACATCATCAAACAGACGGATATCGTAAAAGGTCCCGTTAAAAAATTCCTGGGATTCAAAACCACCGCCTACGGAGTCCTGCTCCAGGCCGAACATCAACGTACCGCCGGTTGGAATCGTCTCACCAACCGACAATCCGCTACCGCTATCGACCAGGGCACCATCGATATAGATAGCCCAGTCGCCCGCGGTATTATCCCAGCTCACCGACAGCGTATGCGGCTGGCCATCCATCAGCACCGCGTTGTAGTCGATGGCATTAGAGAAAACCACCGATCCAGTACCGATATCGAGTTCCAGCGTATTGTTTGCCATCGTGTTGATGGACAGCACGTCCCCGGACCCGGTGTTGTAGGAGATAAACGGCACTTCAGTCGACCCGTTACTGCCCTGGAACTGGGTCTCGAAGGTGAATTGACTCAGCGCTGCAGTCAATCCACTGTCGGCAACCAGGTAGGTATCGTTGCCGCCATCGTCATTGAGGCTCAAACCACCTGTAATGGTGCTGCCTACGACGATATCGGTCGGTGCGTCGTTGACCGGCGTGACGGTAATCGCCAGGCTGTCGCTGTCGCTAGTCCGCTCGGCGGCGAGGTCAGCGATTTCGCTGGCTGTCAGGGACCGGTCGTAGATGCGCGCATCGTCGATCGACCCCTGGAAGGCTTGGCTGCTCAGGTTATTGCCGTTGATACCGATGACGGTATTCGCGCCGCCGCCGGCGTAGGAGATCGATGCCGTGTGATTCGTGGTGGCGACGGCGATACCGTCGATGTAAAGGGTCTGCGTGTTAGCGACATCGTCGAAACTGTAGGCAACGTGATGCCAGCCGGTGCCCGAGATATTCTGACCCGATTGGGTCTGACTGAATCCGCTGCCGTTGTAGAAGCTCGCCTTGACGCCCGCTCCCAACCAGTCGTCGGCCCGCAGGAGCACTCTGTCGCCGAGCGAGATCACCTCGCCGCGGCTCACGCCGGTAAAATCGACCCAGGCGGACAGAGTCAGGCTGGCCGGTTCACCGTAAAGCCCCATAATTTCGGCATAATCACCAGCGCCATCGAGGCTCAGCACGTCGCCACGCTCCGGATCGGTCGTAATCGCCGCGTCGCCGACCAGCGTCGCATCGTTGGTTCCAGTCGGGCTGCTGTCGTCACCAGGTGAGGCCGCCTCGAACTGGTAGCGCCCGAGCAGGTTGCTGTCGATTTCAAGGCTATACAGTTCCGTATCGCGACTGGTGAGGGTCAGCGTATCGCTGCCGTTATAGTCGGCGGTCGGCGCATACTGAAGGCCATCGAGGGCGGCGTTGATATCCTCGACGGTGCCGGTCACGGTCATCGTCGCGCTGCCGTCGGCACCGGCGTCGAAGGTCAATCCCGTTATTTGCGACAGGGTCAGGCTACCGTTCGTCACCGATAACGTGACCGTGAGCGTAGTACCGGCATTGTCCGTGATCGCAATCAGGTTTCCGTTCGCGGTATCGAAGGTGATCGTCGTATCTTCGGCCGTCGATTGAGCCGCCGGGACATTGTTGACCGGCCCGACGTTGGCCGGTGTCGTGCTCGCTGTCTGGGTGGAACCGTCGAATACGTATACGACGGGGTTCGCGTAGGTGCCGCCGTAATCAGTGCCGCCGACGTCGAATACCAATGTACCGACGACCTGGTTGGCGGTGACGGTCGTAGCCGAGTTGATACTGTTGAAATTGGCCGAGTCGAGGTCGCCGCCAATGATGATATCGACATTAAGCTCATCACCCGAGCCGATCGTGCCGACATTGCCACCGATCGAAATCGTGACACCGGCCTGTGTCTTGCCCATAGTCCAGCTGCCCAGGTTGCCGGTAATGGAAATAGGGCCCGATACGTCGAAGGTATCTATTGAGGTAACATCCCCGCCCACGGTCACCAACCCGGTCGGCTGCATCTTGTTCACTGTCAGCGATGTCATGTTGCCATCGACCTGCAAGGTCCCGCTTATGTCACTGGTCAACGTAATCGGTCCAACCGAGCCAGTGACGTGCAAAGTCGCACCACTGAGAATCTTGGCCATTGACATCGGGCCGACGTCACCCTGAACCGTCAGATCACTCGCCACATCGCCGGTGATATCGATACTGCCGACATTGGCCTGGATGGTGGTCATCACAGCCACATCATTTGCGAAAGAGATGGTGCCGATGTCGGCATCGCTGGTGATCGAGCCAATATCCCCTGAGACCGTGACCTGGTCGATGCGCAGGTCGGTGCCGTTGAGGTCTTCGATGACCAGCGCGGTACTAACGTCGGTGCCAGTGGTGCCGGTGACCGACAGCGTGTTGGAGCCGCGGTTGTAGCTCCAGTTGATCGTACCGCCGCCGTTCATGTCGAGCTTGAAGGCCTCGGCGCCATCGATCAGCAGTATGGGGCCGGACCAGTTGCTGATGGCCACGTCATTCGTCAGAACGTTCGCGGTGGCGTCCGCAAAGTCGATCAAATCGATGCCGGCATACTCGATCGTAAATGACTGCCCACCGCCCATGTCGATCGTCAGCGTGCCGTCGCCGAACGTGACAGCCGACGAGGAGTAGCCCATCAGGTTGATCACGTTCATTACGCCGCCGTTGCCGTCGACGCTGTAGACGGCGCCGTCCTGCGGGTTTGCTAAGGTGAAGGTATCGTTGTAGGCGGTGCCCCGGACGCCCTCGATACCCGACAGCGTATCGATGCCGGCGCCGACCGTGTTCTGTGCCGACGTGTCCGTCACGTCGACGACGACGCCGCTGCCGGCGTCGCTGTAGTCGGCGATGTCCGTCCCCGTGCCGCCCGTGAGCATGTCGTCGCCGCTGCCGCCTCGCAGCACGTCGTCGCCCGAACTGCCATCGAGGGTGTCGTTGCCGCCCGCACCGTCGAGGAAGTCGCCGCCCGAGGTGCCGGTCAGGTTGTCGGCGCCGCCGGTACCCGTGGTCTCCGGTAGCACCGTGATTGTGACGGTGTCGAGGTGCGAGGTCGTACCGTCCGACGCGACGACGGAGAAGGTCAGCGGCGTCTCGCTCGCGACCGTCGGGCTCGTGAACGTCGGTTGCGCCACGGCGGAATTACTGAGCGTCACGGCCGGACCGCCGGTCTGGTTCCACTGGTAGCTCAGCGCGTCGCCGTCGAAATCGTCGCTCAGCGTCGCGTCGAGCGTAACGGTCGTGTTCCCGGCGACCGCCTGGTCGGGGCCGGCGTCGGCGTCAGGGCCGTGGTTGCCGGCAGTGTCGGCGGTCACGACGTTCTCGACGTTGCTGTAGTTGATTGTGAACGACTTGTTGTCACCGAGATCAACCGTGATCGTGGCGCCGTCGTCGGATACGGTGCCAGATCCAAACTCGGTGAGGTCGATCGTATCGGTCTCGGTACCGCCGTCTACCGTGTAGACATTACCATCGCGTGCGCCGGTAAAGCGAAACACGTCGTCGCCTGCCTCTCCCAGCAACTGATCGCTGCCACCGCCCCCAACGAGCACGTCGTTCCCGGCATCGGCGGAAATCACGTCGCCGGCCGTGGTGCCCTGCAGAACGTCGTCGCCCGCGGTGCCGTTGATAGCTGCCAATGTGTGTTGATAGCGGGCCTGTAATTCGGCGCTCGGTGCAACTGCGACATCTATTTCACCAGCGCGGTACTCCAACTCCCAGTCACCGCCGAGGTCCTGATGCCCGGTCAGATCGTCCGAGGCCGCGACATCCGCACGGGTCATCTCGGCCAGCGCGTCGATCAGTACCTGTCCAGCCTCGGTCTCGGCCACGTTGCAGCCGTAGATCAGGATGTCGCCTTCCTCGCTGAGCGCCCCACCCCACCCGCTGATGGCGTCCGGTTCAGATTGCAGCAGGGCCAGGTCCAGGGCATCGGAACCCACCTGGATCGATGCGTTACTGCCGTGGGTGATCAGATGGATCGCACCAAGCCCGCTGCGTGAGGCCAGGACCTCGCTGATCTGGTCGATGCCGCTGCGCTGCGGATCGATCAGGATGACATCGAGGCGCGTATCCTCGCCACCTGTGGCACTGACATCAGCTAGCAACAGTTCGTAGTTGGGGACACTCGGGTCGACGATGATCAGTTCACGCGGGACATCATCCGGCAGTTCGGACGACGGTAGAAGCAATTCGGGCTCCTCGACCGGCTCGGCATCAGATTCCGTCTGGGCCGCGGCGGCTTCGGCAATGGCCGCTTTCGCCTCAAAGGCCTCCAGAGCCTGCGCAAGAGTGCTTTCGACATCGGCATCCAGAGGATCATTCGGATCGAGGTCTGGGACATCCAGGCCCGGTAGATCAGCAGACAGCAGAATGCGCGGCTCCAGTGATTCAATCACCGGTGCCTGGCGCTTCTGCTTACGCTTCAACTTTTGTTTCTTGGACACGCTCGATTAACCCTTCAACCCAATCACGAAACCCAACGGACAGGCAGCAACAAACGTCGCACGCACAGCCTCGTAGTGGTTAGCGACGGTCGGCCTGAGGGCTTGATAAAATTGCGCTAAATCTCAAAAACTCGAGAATGCCGTGCCTTATCGGGAACCGTTACCCTCCACCTGTGGCAAGATCAAGCCACGCGGGTGAGAATTTATGGATTTAACGGCTGGCCAGACGGTGGTGGAGACTGGTGTCAAGGGCCACTTTCTGCGCGTGCGATCCGGTGCATGCGCGTTCCGAACTCTCGTGGCTGGGCCGGTCGCCTCGGGGTCAGCCAGGTGGTTGAACCTTAAAGTAGGCTGTGGGTCCCGAAAAAGGGAGCATATTGATTTTGTTGCATAATCCAGGGTGATGGCCGATCCTGCCATCCATGATCCGGTTGATCCAATTCATTCTGATTCTGGTGGCGACATCCGCCCGATCGCGGTTGTCGTTGCTGGCGGAGAACGCGGCGCTGCGGCACCAGTTGTCCGTGTACCGGAAGTCGGGGCAAAGGCCACGTATCCGGTCGGCAGATCCAGGACCGTAACGACCTGGCAGAAAAAGCGATTTCGCGACTTTTGGCGCGCGCTCAGTCAGTCGAATAAGCCAGGCCGACCGCGGATTCCGCCAGAACTCAGAAAGCTCATGGGGCGGATGTGGGAGGCCAATCCGACGTGGGGTTCGCCGAAGATCGTCGCAGAGCTCGCGATGCTTGGAATCGACGTTGCCAAGTCAACGGTCGAAAAGTATCGCCCCAAGCGAACCGGGCCCCCATCACCTACGTGGAGAACATTCCTAGATCAGCATGTTCGAGATCTGGTATCGCTCGACTTTTTCATCGTCCCGACTGCGACTTTTCGGGTGTTGTTCGACTTCATCGTGCTTGCCCACGACCGACGGCGAATTGTTCACTTCAACGTGACGGAACATCCAACGGCGCAATGGCCCGCGCAACAGATTGTCGAAGCGTTCCCGCTTGATACTGCTCCGAGTTATCTGATTCGAGACGGCGATGGCATATACGGTGACCGCGTTACGCGGAGGCTTGAAAGTCTGGGCATCGACGAGGTCGTCACGGCACCCGCGTCGCCATGGCAAAATGCCTATGCGGAACGAGTGATTGGGACGTTACGCCGAGAACTTTTGGACCACGTGATCGCGCTCAACGAGCGGCATGTCAAGAGACTCATGTCGTCGTATCTCGATTACTACCACCCTTGGCGAAC
>CAMYON010000080.1 GCA_947260025.1 uncultured Gammaproteobacteria bacterium | reverse complement strand
CATGACTGGCAATTGTCTGGTCATTTCCCTGAGTCTGACAAGCTTGAGCGCCGAGAGTTTAACCGCTCGTTTCGATTGGGCCCAGGCGCACGTCCTGGTCCCAGATTCGGTTCCAGACCAGCTGCAGCACGCCCAGGTCGCGCTCCGCCCGGATTTGCTCGGCGACAACCGGTTTCGGATGCGGATTGGAAATTTCGCCGACCTTGAACTGGAATACGTAACTGGGCTCGAGTCCCATCCTCAGGTCGCTGATAACGATGTCGCCCTGGCGCTCGGAAACGGCATAGAATCCCCGGCTAAACCACTGCAGCCGCTGCACCGGCCAGTGATCGGCGATTTCGGTCAGCAGCGCCTCCTGGCTCGGGTAGTAACTGAAACGGATATCGTTACTGTCGTCGAGCAGCGAGTAATAGCCTTCGTAATAACCGCCTTCGTCCCTGACGACAGCGCGCCACAACAGCGTGTTGAACGGTGCGGGCGTACTGAATATCTTCTGGTAGCTAATATCCTGGTCGCCCAGCGCATCCTCGAAGTTGCGATCTACGATTACCTTGGCGACCAGGGTCCAGCCGAGGTAGGCCGTGCTCGCGATCAGGCCGAATCGGTTGACCAGGTGCCCGCGGTCGCTGTCGCGCGTCATCACCAGCGCGGTGATGACTCCGATCAGCAACGGCAGGGTATAGCTCGGATCGATGATGAACACCGAGGAAAGCGACACCGGCGTGTTCACGATGGGCCAGAAAATCTGGGTCCCGTAGGCGGTCAGGCTATCGAGCAGCACGTGGGTCGCGAACACCAGGTATATCGTCAACGTCCAGCGTTTTCGCAGTTCCCTGGTATCGGCGTGGATCCGCGTGATCAGCCACACCAATAGCGGCGTCAACAGCGCCAGAACGAACAACGAGTGGCTCGCCGAGCGGTGGTAGGTGAAATCTTTTACCACGTCGCCAAGCGGCACGAACACGTCCAGGTCCGGCATCGTGCCGGCGACAGCACCCCAGAGAATGGCCCGGTTACCGATCTTGCGACCGATGGTCGCCTCGGCGACGGCGGCGCCCAGCACCATTTGTGTGACTGAATCCATTCCTCAGTTAGCTCGTCGTTAGTCTCATAGATAATCAATACGTACAGAACACCGTTTCAGATTGTTATCTAATGACAACGTCATTACACACGCTAGACAGTTTTGAAAAGCTTGTATAACATCCGCCCGAGATTATTTTAATAATTAATCGAAAACATAAGTACAACAACCGGAGGAGTTTTATGAGACTCAGTAAATACCTGGCGGGTAGCGCTATCGCTATCGCCACCATGGCGCTTTCCGCCAACACCGCCTACGCAGCCTGCGCCACCGACGGCCTGCCTTCATCCATGACCAAGCCTGACGGTTACCCCGCGCGCGCGCTGACCATGGTCGTTCCCTACGGACCGGCCGGCGGCTCGGGCCAGGTGGCCCAGGCCATGGCCCAGGCGGTTACCGAGCTGACCGGCGTGGCGATCAACCGCGACCATAAACCCGGCGGCTCCGGCACGGTTGGCATGACCGCATACATGGCGACACCGAAAGACGGTTACACCGTGCTCGAGCATATCGACGATGCTTCCAGCGCGCATGCGCTCGATTCCACCCGCCCGAACCCGGCCGACGACCTGATCCCGCTGGTGACTTCCCAGATTACGTTTTCGCAGGTTTACATCCGCGCTAACGAAACCCGTTTCACCGACTGGGAATCCTTTGTCAAGTGGGTAACCGAGCAAAACGGCAGGGCCACGATCGCCAACGTGTCGAAGGAAGGTTCGATGGAACGCGTGACGATGAAGTTCATCACCGACGCCACCGGCATGCAGATCCAGCAGATTTCGTTCGACAAGGGCGCGCCGCGCTACGGCGCATTGGCCGGCGGCCAGGTTGACGCGCTGTTCGAGCAGCCCGGCGACGTGCGTAACTTCCTCGACTCCGGCAAGTTCAAGCCGATCCTGACTATCCTGAAGGAGCGCCCCTCGGCGTTCGCCGACGTGCCCAGCCTGTCTGACGTCGCGCTCGACTTCGATCCGCTGTTCCGTTTCCGCGGTTTCTACGTCCACAAGGGCATCCCGCAGGATCGTCTCGAGTGGCTGCAATGGGCGTTCCAGAAAGCCTACTGCGAGGAAAGCTATCAGAAATACAACGAGAGCAAGTTCATGACGTTGATCGAAAGCTTCCGTGATACCGAGGGTTCTCGCGAGCTGATCAATACCACGGTCATGCAGTACCGCGACGTGTACAAGGCGATGGGCCTCGAGGTCAAGTAGCGCCTCAATCATGACGCAATCCCATATACGCCCGGGGCATTTCCCGGGCGTGCTTTCAAGGGATCCATCGTGCTGATGGGCAGACTTAGACCAGGACATTTGGTCGAAGCAGGCTTCTGGCTCGGCCTGTGCCTGTTTCTGTACGTTTATTCGTTCGAGTTCGACAAGAACATCGAGATTTACAAGTTCGGCGCCTCCGGGTGGCCGCGCGCTATCATCCTGCTAATCGCGATCGCCGCGATCGGCCAGCTGATTCATCATTACGTCAAAGGCGACGAATCATCGTCGCAAATAATCAGCGCCGCGGTCGATGACGGCTCCGAGGAAGCGGCGCACGAGGCGCACCACGAAACCGTCAAATGGTACCTGTCGACTTTTGCGCTGCTCGCAATTCCGTTTATCTACATGCGCGTGCCCGAATGGATTGCCGGCACCGCCGAGCCCGGTGACGCCGGACTGCATACCGCCAGACTCATCGTTGCCGCCATCCTGATCGCGATCGTGGTTTACTTCATCCGCCACCACCGCGTGCGCGTAGCGCTGATGTTCCCACTATTTTTTGCCGCGCTGCTCGAAGACTTTGGTTTTTACACGCTGGCGCCGTTTTTCATCGTCGGCGTCATGTACCTGTTCGGCGAACGCCGCACGAAGCCGATGCTGCTGATCATGGCTCTGATTTTCGGCTTCATGCTGACGATGTTCGTAAAAATCCTGTACGTCGGTTTGCCGGTGGGTAATATCGAACCCTTCTACAGCATCGGCAGCTGGGTCGTCACGGTGCTGCAATAATGGACGCATTCAATAATTTCCTGCAGGGGTCGGTCACGCTGTTCAGCGACCCGATCAACATCCTGATCTTTCTCGGCGGCGTCATCGGCGGCATGCTGTTCGGCGCGATTCCCGGAGTCAGCATGCTGACGCTGGCCGCGATACTGCTGCCTTTTACCGCCCACCTGTCGGCCGAGCAGGGCATCATGCTGTTTTCGGTGATGTACTGCACCGGGGTCTACGGCGGTGCGATCACCGCGATCCTGTTTAATATTCCCGGCGCGCCGGAAAATGCGCCGACCGCCTTCGACGGTTACCCGATGACCAAAAACGGCCAGGCCGGCAAGGCGGTAGGCGCCGCGGTGATGTGCTCGGCGCTCGGCGGCGTGGTCTCGACCATCATCATGATGGCCGCCACAGCACCTATCGCCGACTGGGCGATCTCTGCTTTCGGCCCGCCGGAAATTTTCGCGCTGGTGTTTTTCGGCCTTGCGGTAGCGGCCTCGGTCGGCGCCAAGACTTTCTGGAAAGGCTGGCTGTCGATTCTGATCGGGTTGATGATTGCAGTGGTCGGACTCGATCCGGTCGGCGGCATCGAACGCTACGATTTCGACATGCCTTACCTGCTCGCCGGCATCCATTTCATTCCGACCATCCTCGGTTTCTTCGCGGTGTCTGAAATTTTCGTGCAGGCCGAGAAAAAGGTGCGCGGCTCCTACACGGCGCCCAAGCTCAGCGTCGATTTCCCGTCGCTGTCCGAACTGCTCGCGCACAAGTTCGCCGTGATCCGCTCGATCGTGATCGGTTTTTTCTGCGGCATCCTGCCCGGCATCGGCGCGACGCTGGCCGCGTTCATGGGCTACAACGAGGCCGTGCGCTGGTCGAAGACCCCCGAGGAGTTCGGCAAGGGCAAGCTCGAGGGAGTCATTTCATCCGAAACCGCGAATAACGCGGCCACCGGCGCGGCGATGATTCCGCTACTCGCGCTGGGCCTGCCCGGCGGCGCGCTGACCGCGATGATGGTCGGCGTATTCCAGATGCACGACATGCAGCCCGGGCCGCTGGTGTTCCTGACCAGCGCCGACCTGGTCTGGGTCGTATTCGCGGCGATGTTCTACGCTAACTGCTCGATCCTGCTGATCGGGTTCCTCGAGACCAAGACCATCATCAACCTGCTGCGCATCCCGTTCCAGTTCCTCGCCCCGCTGATCCTGCTGCTGGCGACGGTCGGCGCCTACGCGGTGCGCGGGCTGACGATCGATATTGTCGTCATGTTCCTCGCCGGCGTGGTCGGCTTTTTCCTGCGCCGCTCGGGCTACTCGATCGCCGGCATCGTGCTCGGCCTGATCCTCGGCAAGATCGGCGAACAGACCTTCGCGCAGGCGATGCAAATGCTGCACTTCGAATGGAGCGGCTTTTTCGATCGCCCGATAGCCTTCGGTCTGCTGATTGCGGGTTTCCTGACCCTGTGCGGCAGCATCTACGGCGCTTTCTTCAAGAAAACCAGTGCACCATCGTCGACAGGCTCAGACTCCCCGCCAGCACCCCCGCCACCAGGCGGCGGCTGAAGGCAAAATAGGCGGCAAAGGCGATAACGACCGCGCCGACGCGGACCGCTAGCGGCACACTCGCCAGTTCGCTTTCCGGCAGCACCAGCATGCGGAAGATCAGGCCCGCGACCATCGCGTAGGAGACGCAGGTAACCCACTGGAAAAACGGCCCGCGCGGATCGATGCGCCGCACCACGAAAACGCCGAGCGCGCGCCAGGCGAAAGTCGCCGCGCCGCAGGCGATAACCGCGATCCAGAGCCACTCAGTCGTCATCGCCACGCTGCCAGAATCGCGCCGCCAGAAATCCGAAACTGCCGCCGACGAGCCCGGTGATCAGCAGATCGACCGCCGGAAAAAAATGGTGCGCCAGCGGCACGATCGCACAGCCGCTGAGCATCGATAGCCGCTCGGCACTGCCGGGCGTCGCCGACAGCACCAGCGCGAAAAACAGCGGGCTGGTGAAAATCAGACCGAGCACGACCACCGCCGGCAGGATTACCGCGCCGTAAAAACCGAACAGCGTGCCGATCACCGCGGCCAGCAGGATCGAGCTGGCAAAGGTCATGTAGTAGAGGTGCCGGTATTCAGGCTCGACTTTCGGAAACTCGCGCAGGCACATCGCCCAGGAATTGATCGACAGCATCTGTGCGTCGAGCAGCTGCCGTGGCAGGCTCGCGCTGGCGCGCTGCATCGCCGGAACGAACGATACTACCATCGGCATGAAACGCGCGTTGGCGAGCGAACAGGCGAACACGATCGCGATCAGGCCCTGCCCGGTGGCGGTCAGCTCGACCATGGCAAGCTGTCCAGGCAGGCCCCAGATCAGCAGCGTCGCGACCGCGGCCATCTCCGCGTGGTAACCCGTGTTTTGCATCAACGAGCCGAAACCCATCATCGTGAAAAACAGGATAAACGCCGGCAGCGACAGCGAATCGGCAATCGCCTTGCGCACGACCTGGTTGCTGTCGCCGATCAACGCCATGGATACCAGGACCCGCGGCCGGCTCGCAAACCGGTTCGGCGCAAGGCGCCCGTTGCGGGATTCACGCGAGCGCGTCTCTGAGCAGGCAGGCGACGTGGCGTGCCTCGCGTCCGGCGCCGTCCGCGATCTGGTGACGGCAGCTGAAGCCGTTGGCGATCAGCAGCGTATCCCCGGCGGCGGCACGCACCGCGGGCAGCAGGTCGAGCTCGGCCATCTGCATCGACAGATCGAAATGTTCGGCTTCGTAGCCGAATGATCCGGCCATGCCGCAGCAGCCGGAATCGATGACCTCGACCTGAAGTTGCGGAATCAGCGCCAGCGTCTGCTGCATGGCGCCCATGACCGCGAACGCCTTTTGATGACAGTGGCCATGCAGCAGCGCGCGTGTTTGCGGCAGCGCCTTCAATTCGAGTTTAAGCTCACCCTTTTCATGTTCGCGCGCGAGAAATTCTTCGAACAGCAAGGCATTTTCGGCCAGCGCCGCGGTTTCGTCGCCCGGCAACAGGCTCGGGTATTCGTCGCGCAGCATGAGCAGGCTCGACGGTTCGAGACCGATGACAGGCACGCCGCGCTGGACCAGGGGCGTAAGCGCCTGCAGCAGCCGCTTCGCCTCGGCACGCGCGTCGTCGACGAAACCGGCGGTAAGCAGCGTGCGCCCATCGCACAGCGGACGCCCGCCATCGGCCGGCCGCGGCAAATGTACGCTGTATCCAGCGGCCTCGAGCACCGCGAGCGCGGCACGCAGGTTATCGGGTTCGAAGTAACGGTTGAAGGTGTCCACCCACAGCACTACCTCTCGACCCGTCACGGACGCCGGTCCAGGCACCTCGCGCGCCTCGTCGAAATAATCGCCGCGCCAGCGCGGCAGGCGGCGGCGCGCACTGAATCCGGTCAGCTTTTCGCTAAGCCACGCAAGCCCGGGCAGGCGATCGCGCAGGTTGAGCAAAAACCCGAGGCGTGCCGCTATCGGCGCATAGTCCGGCAGGCGGGCGATCAGGCGCTCTCTCAAGGTCGCGGGGTGCGCCTTGCGGTAGTGATACATGAATTCCAGTTTCATTTTCGCCATGTCGACACCGGTCGGGCACTCTCGCCGGCAACCCTTACAGCCGACGCAGAGATCCATGGTGTCGCGCATCGACTCCGAAATCAGCGCATCGGCACCGAGCTGGCCGCTCACCGCCAGCCGGAGCGTGTTCGCGCGGCCGCGGGTCAGGTGCTGCTCCTCGCGGGTGACGCGGTAGGATGGGCACATGACGCCGACGTTGGCCTTGCGGCAGGCGCCGTTGTTATTGCACATTTCGATCGCGCCGCCGAAGCCACCCCAGGCAGACCAGTCGAACGCGGTTTCGATCGGGGGGACCTGGTAGCCGGGTTTGTAACGAAACAGCGTGCGGTCGTCGAAACGCGGTGCGCGCACGATCTTGCCGGGATTGAACATCCCGTGCGGATCGAAGCTGTCCTTGACCTCTTCGAAGTTGCGCTGCATGCGTGATCCGAACATGCGTTCGTGAAATTCCGAGCGCGCCAGGCCGTCGCCGTGCTCGCCCGAATGCGAGCCCTTGTATTCCTCGACGACTTCCAGCGTTTCCTCCATGATCGCGCGCATCTTTCGGGCGCCGTCCTGCTTCATGTTGAGAATCGGGCGCACGTGCAGGCAACCGACCGACGCGTGCGCGTACCAGGTGCCGCTGGTGCCGTACTTTTCGAAGATGCGGGTCAGGCGGTCGGTATATTCGGCGAGATCCTCGAGCCGCACCGCGCAGTCCTCGATGAAGGACACCGGCTTGCCCTCGCCTTTCATCGACATCATGATGTTGAGCCCGGACTTGCGCACTTCCCAGACCGCAGCCTGGAAATCGGGATCGAGCGCCTCGACCACGGCGCCGGGGAAACCGAGATCGCCCATCAGCTCGACCAGTTGCCCCAGCTTGCGCAGCTGTTCGTCAGCATCGTCACCGGCGAATTCGACCAGCAGCAGCGCGTCGGGTTTGCCCCGAACGAAGCGTTCGACCGTCGGGCGAAACAGCGGAATCTCGCGCGACAGCTCGATCATCGTGCGGTCGACCAGCTCGACCGCGGCCGGGTCGAGCTTGACGATATGCTGTGCCGAATCCATCGCCTGGTAGAAGGTCGGAAAGTGGCAAATACCAAGCACCTTGTGCGGCGGAATCGGCTGCAGTTCGAGTCGCAGCCTGGTAAAAAAGGTAAGCGTGCCTTCAGAGCCGACCAACAGGCGCCCGAAATGATTGCCGTCGCCTTGCGCAACCTGGTCGATGTTGTAGCCTCCGACGCGGCGCAGCAGCGACGGAAAAGCAGTCCCGATTTCATCCGCCTCGCGCTGCCCCAGCGCCGCCATTTTTTGCATCAGCTCGCCGCCGAAACCGTTACGGCTGCTGTCGGTCGCGTTGGCAAAAAACGCGTCGCTGCCGTCGGCGAGAATGGCGTCGATCGCGTCGACGTTGTGCACCATGTTGCCGTAACGAATCGAGCGAGCGCCGCAGCTATTGTTGCCAGCCATGCCGCCGAGCGTTGCGCGGTTGCCGGTGGAAACGTCGACCGGGTAAAACAGACCATGCGGTTTCAGATAGCGGTTGAGATGATCGAGCACAAGGCCGGGTTCGACACAGACTCGGCGCGTCTTGGCGTCGAATTCGCTGATTTCACGCAGGTACTTGCTGGTATCGATAACCAGCGCTTCGCCGACGGTCTGGCCGATTTGCGAAGTGCCGCCGCCGCGCGGCAGCACCGGCAAACCTTCGTCGGCGGCGATTTCGAGCACGCGGCGGATATCCTCACGATTGCGCGGCGCGACCACGCCAAGCGGTTCGATCTGGTAAATCGACGCGTCGGTGCTGTAACGACCGCGGCTGAAAGGATCGAACAGCACATCGCCCTCGATCTCACGGCGCAGGCGCGCAGCCAGGAGGCTATCGCCGATCGACACCGCATGCTCGCGGGGCTTTTGTAAAATGATACCGTTATCCAATGATGCACCTTGCTCGCCAGTGATTCCGGGCAGCGCTTGCGCTACCTACTCAGGTGAGGCAGGATTGTCGCCCAACGCCGAAAATATAACAAATTTCCACCAGCGGAGACCCGCCATGCCGTATACAGCCGGACGCCACTTTTTACAGATTCCGGGACCGAGCAACGTGCCCGACCGCGTGCTGCGCGCGATGGACATGCCGACCATCGATCACCGCGGCCCGGAGTTCGCCGAGCTGACTTTCGAAATTCTCGACGGCCTGAAAAAAGTCTTCAAGACCAGCGCCGACGTCGTCGTTTACCCGGCTTCCGGCACCGGCGCCTGGGAAGCAGCGCTGGTCAACACGTTGTCGCCGGGCGACAGGGTCCTGATGTTCGAAACCGGTCAGTTCGCGACCCTGTGGCGCAACATCGCCAGCGAAATCGGACTAGAGGTCGACTTCGTCACCGGTGACTGGCGCCGCGGCGCCGATCCGGCCGAGGTCGAAGCGCGGCTCGCTGCCGATAGCGAAAAGACGATCAAGGCGGTCATGGTAGTGCATAACGAAACCTCGACCGGCGCGGCCAGCCGTATCGGCGAGATCCGTGCGGCGATCGACCACGTCGGGCACCCGGCGCTATTCATGGTCGACGTCATTTCGTCACTCGGCTCGATCGACTACCGCCACGACGAATGGGGCGTAGACGTAACCGTGGCCGGCTCGCAAAAAGGCCTGATGCTGCCGCCAGGGCTGTCATTCAACGCGATCAGCGCTAAGGCTCTCGAAGCCAGCAAAAACGCCACGCTGCCGGCAGCCTACTGGCGCTGGCAGCCGATGCTAGACGCCAACAAAACCGGTTATTTTCCATACACGCCCGCGACCAACCTGCTGTACGCGTTGCGCGAGGCGCTGCGCATGCTGCAGGAGGAAGGGCTCGACAACGTGTTCGCCCGCCACCGCAGGCACTCCGAAGCGACGCGGCGTGCGGTACGCGCCTGGGGACTCGACATCCTGTGCCAGAATCCGGACGAATACAGCGATTCGCTGACCGCGATCCTGCTGCCGGAAGGTCAAGACGCCGATCGCGTGCGTCAAATCATTCTCGAACGTTTCGACATGTCGCTCGGCACCGGTCTCGGCAAGGTGCAGGGACGCGTGTTCCGCATCGGCCATCTCGGTGATTTCAACGACCTGACGCTGGCCGGCACTTTGTGCGGGGTCGAGATGGGACTGGGGCTCGCCGGCGTTCCGTTCAATCGCGGCGGCGTGGCCGCGGCGCTCGAATACCTCGCCGACACGGAATGACTAGCCTGCATATTGCATGAAGGGAACGAAACTCAGGGGAAATTTGGCAAACAAGGTCGGACGATCGTCCGCCGAGCCATAGTCATAGCTATGGCTCAAGGGGGATCGTTCGAGATTGGCAGCCAGATTTTTCCTGATTTCGTTCAGGTACAGACTGAAGCTTCAAGTTACGTGGAAAATCTAGACCGATTCTTTGCCTCACATATTGTGCCTCGATAGTTTGTACCGCCTTCGTGCAATATGCAGGCTAGAGGATCACCAGCCACGCGCTCATCGTAAACACCGACAGCACCGTCGACAGCAGCACCGAGCTCGCCGACGCGCCGAGTGCGCGGTTGTACATGCTGGCGAAGAGATAGGCATTCAATCCCGGCGCCGCGGCCGCCATCAATACCACCTGGTGCGTGGTTTGCCGCGGCAGCTCCAGCTGGGTCGCGAGCAACAGCGTTATCGCCGGTTGCACTATCAGCGATACCAGCGCGACGGTTCCGGCTTCGCCGAACGAGCGTTTGAGCGTATAGCGGGTCAACACACCGCCGAGTGCGAACAGCGCTACCGGCAGCGACGCGCGCGCCATCAGGTCGATCGCCGACAGCAGCACGCCGGGCAACGGCAAGCTGGTCAGGTTGACCACGAAACCGAGCGCGATACCGATCATCATGCTGTTGCGAAACATCGCGTTCAGCACTACCCCGGTGGTCGCGATCGCATTGCGTCCGTCGGCGCGCAGCAATTCCATCGCGGTAATGCCGACCAGGTAACAGACCGGCGCGTTTACCGAAACCAGCGCGAAGTTTGGTGCAAGCGCCGACGGTTCCCAGGCGCGTTCGGCTATCGGCAGGCCGATCAGCACGAGGTTCGAAAACAGCGCGGCAAATCCGACCGCGACCGCCTCGCCCGGACGGCGCCTGAACAGTTTGCGCGCCACCAGGTAGGTCAGCACGAATCCGGAAATCGATGCCCCGTAGTAGGCGGTCAGGACACGCCAGTCGAACGCGGCGCCGAGGTCGATGGTCGAGGTCGCGAGGAACAGCAGGCACGGGATCGCGAAGGTGGTCGCGAACTTCATCAGGTGATCGATCGCCTCGATCCCGAAAAGACCCAGCCTGACCGCAAGATAGCCGGCGCCGACGACGATAAACACCGGCGCAATAATATTCAGGATTTCACCCAGCATGATGCCGGCTAGCCTACCAGATGTAACCACTAAACGCGTCTACATCGTCATACCCGCGCTTCTCCCGTCATTCCCGTCATTCCCGCGTAAGCGGCGGTCCGACGTATCGGAATCTTGCAGGGATACCGCGGTGCCGGTTAAAGATCCCCGCTCAGTGTTCCGCATCCGGCGGGGATGACATTTAATTTTCGGGGATGACGATATGGTTTACGGGGATGACTTCAAAAACTTAGGATCCGGTCTTGCGCCTGCGCTCGGCGTCGAGCAGCGCGCGTTTGCGCTCGAGTCCCCAGCGATAGCCGCCGAGGCCACCGTCACCTCGCAGGATGCGATGACAGGGCACCAGCACCGCGATCCTGTTCGCGGCACAGGCAGAGGCGGCCGCGCGCACGGCCCTGGGCTT